>JAFMBY010000041.1 GCA_017858135.1 Porticoccaceae bacterium
CCTGCTGACTGCTCTCTAAGCTTTTGCTGCAGAGTCTTGGGCAGTGGCGCGGCTGTTTGTTGGCCATTCATAAGAGTCTTAGGGGTTACATCCGCTGCTGTCAGCTCTAGGCTATCTGGATTGAATTCCATAATGGCGGAGGCAGTGGTGAGATACACCCTATTGTCGAATACGGTAACGGCTTGGGTGTTGATCGGTAGCCCGTCTACAGCACCAAACTGTTCAATGAATTGCCCGTTATTGGAGAGCAGGTTTAGGCCATCGGCGCAGAGAGCAAAAATACTATCGGTTGTCTGAGCAACGGCACTAAGTGGTGCAGCGCATGGGCCGACACTGTCGCCATCAACCAATAGTGATTTATTACCATCCTGATAAAACCATTTTCCGCCAACTTCAAATCCTTCGGCGACCGGTACTTCAAAGCCATACCAGCTGAGCAGCCAGTTGCTGGAAAGATTGATTTGATTAAGCTTTAGGCCTGGCGAATGGTTTAGGGCAAAACCACTGATAGCGAGAAAAATTAATACCACAAAAGTCGACAGGCCAAGACGGCGATGCCAGAGCATATTGGTCTTGATTCCATTGATGGATTTGCTATTCGGGTTAGTCTTATTTCGCATCGGTTCTATGATTTACTAGGGCTGGTGGGTGGCACTGCTCTGATTCACCACAGCATGATAGTACAAAGCCAGTGCCGCGACCTTATTAACTGCCCACATGGACAGGGTAGCCCCGGTAATACCATCGATATTTCGATTCAGCTGATAATCCTCTTGCAGAGCTGCACCTTTATATTGCGCCGTGTAGGCCGGGTAACGCACTTCGCCGCCACGGCTCTCGCGATAGGCGAGAATCTTCACCAGCTGTATAACATCCTCTTCTACCACCACGCCGATGGTGATGGGCATCTCCTTGCCAATCTCTTCAAGAATCCAGGCGGTTTTGTTGTCGCTCTGGTGATAGCGTATGCGCAATCCGCGCACTGGGTGATCAACTATCGCAGCGGCTTGGGCCCGAATCTCCGGTGTGAGCCAAAGCACCTTGGGCTCTGCCTGCCGCGGAGCAAATACCTCGGCAACAAAATCCGGCCCAGACTGATAAACCCCCTTGGCACTCACGGAAAATGAGGCCAGGGAGGTGATCGCAAAACAAGCCGCTGCTGTTGTTACCAGAGCGGCTCTGTAGAGCTTTTTAAGCATTTACGCTAACGCCATTAGAAAGAATAACCTACACCCATATTGAACCCATCGTAGCCAGTCTTGCTCGGCGTATCTTGATTTTGGTAGTCCATTTTGAAAACCACATTAGGATGTAGCCAGTAGTTGAGGCCAATATCAAATTGCTCGACTGCTGTATCCACAGCACTGCCGGCAAGATTGTCGTACTCACTGTAGCGCGCAAACAGGCCGAGTTTTTCGCTGATGCGGTAGCTAGGCTCTATATAAAAACCGCTCTGCTCGTCGGCACCCAATGCGATATTGTTAATCGCGCTGTCAAAGTCCCACTGGGCATAGAGCGCACGCAGTTGAAAGTCATCGCGCTGCCAGGCCATATGGGTCTCAAACAATGTGCCGCCAATCGCTTCTCCTTCGCCTTGATGAACGTCCTGTTGCACCTGCACTGAGGCGGCTATTTCGAGTCCTGGAATGGCGGTGTATTTCAAACGACCCGTAAACGCCATATCATCCGCTTTCGCTTTACCCACTTTTTGGCGTCCGTCTCGGGGCTTGTATTCACCAGCGGCCAGATAGAGACCAGAGTGCACGGCGATGTCATAAAAAAGCCCCGGGCTGATCTCTCCGTTTAGTGCCGCACCCCCCTCCCACCAAGTGGCAGGGATAATATTTTTCTCAACATTGTTGCGCTCGGTGCCATAGAAGGTATTAGGTTCATGAGTTTCATTAATAATACCCACTGGCAATATAAACAGACCCGCTTTAGCTCTGTGCTGGCCGGCTAAATCCCACTCGATATAAGCTTGCTCTAACTCGATTTCGCCCGCTTTACCTTCACCGGCAATACTGTGTTCCACCTCAAGTTCGGAGAAAAAGCGCACGTTCTCTGAAAACTGGTGACCGGTAAACATGACGAAGCGATGGAAGTCGATCTCGTCTTTGCTGGCCTGCGAATCATCTCGATCGAGGCTGTTGTAGTGCAGTTCGCCATAACCGCCAAAAGTAGTCTTGCTAGTTGCGGCAGGGGCCATGGCGATCTGTTCCACGGCACTAATAGTCGCTTCGGCAATGACCTCAGTTTCTTGTAACCGCGTGTCATTATCGCGTAGCTGTTGCTTTAACGAAGCGATCTCGCTTTGCTGTTGTTGAATCACTTGCCACATTTCCTCCAAGCTAGGAGTTGCTGCCTGCGCCGCAGCGGTAATATTCAAGCCAATAATGGTGGCGAGAAGTTGCTTCTTCATATGTTTAATTCCTTGAAATGGTTTAATCGAAATGCGTCTGGATCCGCTTATCCGTAAGGAGAGATACGTCCGCGAGTAGGTTACGGGTTACAACAGGTGAAACTATAGTAAAGTCTAAACGCAAATGCAAATCGTTCTCATTTGCGTTTAAAGAGCAGTCCAATGAGAGCTCTGATCAATCGATAAATAAATCCCGCTGGGAGGTGTTGTCGCTGAGGTTAAATAGGTAAAATGCTCACCAATTCAAGCACAACTACTATTTTTAGAGGACTTTGTCTCTATGGACATTATGGAAACGATTCGCGAACAGGTAGAGAACAATTCAATTATTCTCTATATGAAAGGCTCTCCCAATCAACCGCAGTGTGGATTTTCTGCTCGCACGGTACAGGCGTTGATGGCCTGTGGTCAGCGTTTCGCCTATGTCGACATTCTCTCCAATCCGGAGATTCGTGCAAACTTACCTGCCTATGGCAACTGGCCTACCTTCCCTCAACTCTGGGTCAACGGTGAGCTGATCGGTGGTTGTGACATTATTACCGAGATGCATGAGAAAGGTGAGCTCAAGCCCATTGTGGATGAAGCGGCTCCTGCCGAAGAGTAAAACTGTCAGATTCAGCCTGTATGATTGACGCCGCAGACCGACAGGCCTGCGGTGTTGTTGCTCGCCGACGTTTTGTTGACCACGTCGCGAGTCTCCCTAACAGCAGTCTAAAATGCCATTTAAACGGCCATTTAAACGGCCATCTAAGCCAAACGCCTAAACGCTTTTTTGTGTCTTGATCGAAATCTTTTGATTGTCGCAGTGACTACAATTCACGGCGTTTTCAGCGAGTTAATTATCCAACTTAACGAACAAGGAGTTCGTCTTATGCGTTTTTTTCGCCTCAGTATATTTGTCGCCCTGTCTACCGTCTCGATAATTTCCAGCGCCGATATTGCGGGTCTTTCCGCCGGAATAGGTACCTGGCAATCCAGTCCTGCTGGCACTATGGGCAGCACCAATATCAGTCTTGACAGCACACTTAATCTGGATAAGGAAAATGGCAACTATGTCTTTCTTGCTCTAGAGCACCCGATTCCTCTGCTACCTAACATCCGTCTCGCGCACACCGATCTGCAATGGGCCGGACAGGGCCTAGTGACTGCGGGTACGAGTCTTGATGAAGTGGTCTTTCCGGTTGATCAGGCCGTCGATGTGGATCTCGATCTAAGCCACAGTGACATCACTTTTTATTATGAGATTCTGGATAACATTATCGATTTGGATGTCGGCTTGACGGCACGCCTGTTTGATGGCCAAGCCAGTCTAGTTGGCTCATTGCAGCAGGAGCGTGTCGATGTCGAGGCCGTGATACCGATGATTTATGGCAAGGCTGGCATTGACATGCCATTTACAGGGCTGACCGCTTCGCTGGGAGGTAACTGGATTAATGTTAATGAGTTTCGCCTGATCGATTGGAGTGCCGAGGTTAACTATGACTTCAGTATCGCGCCGACTCTTGAGGCCGGTCTGAGTATTGGTTATCGATCGATGTTGATCGACATCGACGATCGCGACGAATTGCAAACAGATGCGGAATTTGACGGACTCTTTATTGGCCTGCGATTGGTCCTCTAATCACTGCCAGAGATTATGACCTAAGGCTTTTCCACGGACGGCGGATCTCATCATGACGGACAATATACTCTCCGTTTTGACGATCATTGAAGAAATGGTGCAAGGCCAATTCGACAACGGGGAAAGCCAGTTCCGCCCAGGGAATATCTGCTTCATCAAACAGCGCTACCTCAGAGGATTCAAAGGTAGCGTTAAATTTGGGCTCCGCGAGTCTGGCGCGATAAAAAACATAGACCTGATTAATCTGTGGAATATCGAATAGCGCGTAGAGGCTGGGCTCGATAACTTGAGCATTAGCCTCCTCTTCGCATTCGCGCAGTGCGCCGGTTAAAGATGACTCGCCATTTTCTAAAAATCCGGCCGGCAGCGTCCAGAAACCGTGGCGCGGTTCGATCGCTCTGCGGCAGAGTAAAATTTTATTTTCATAGACCGGCAGAACTCCAGCAATCACACGCGGGTTCTCGTAGTGAACGGTGATGCAATGTTCGCAGACATGACGTTCGCGATTATCCCCCTCGGGGATTTTTTTAATAACGGGCTTGCCGCAACTGGAACAAAAATTCATGAAAGTCTCAGAAATCGAAGAGACATGAGTATAATGTACAAATGCTAGAAACCATTAAAAATCGCTTAAAAAACTTTCCGTTAGATCGTCATCAGCCTAGCCCGCAAGAGCGAGGCTTAACTGCCGCTGTGCTGGTCGCCCTGCATGGTGACAATTCAGACCCCCATGTTATTTTGACTCAGCGCGCATTTCATCTCAATAATCATGCCGGTGAGGTCGCCTTTCCGGGGGGGATGTGGGACGAGACAGACAGTGATCTATTGACCACTGCACTCAGAGAGGCTCACGAAGAAATAGGGCTGTCACCCAGTTTGGTGGAGCCCATCGCAACGCTGCCCATTGCATCGCCCAAGCGCCGCAATCTCAATGTCACGCCCTTTGTTGGTCTGGTTGATGCGCCATTGGAGCTAGTGGCAGACCCAGGTGAAATTGGTGCGCTATTTAATGCCCCGCTAAAGCATTTTTTGGATGTCGAGCGCTATGAGTACTTTGAGATGCAAACAGATTTCGGTGCCCTGAGTTTCCCCTTCCTGCCTTATAATGGTTATAAAGTTTGGGGCTTTACCTTGAAGGTGCTTACCGATATGTTAAATGCCACCTTAGAGGCCAATATCCACCTCAACTATCCCAGTCATGAGCGCATTGAAGCGTTGCGCCAAAAAGCAAAATTGAGCGCAAGTGACACGCTTAAGCAGGCAGATCAGTTGCAAAAGAGAGGACAATTATGATTTACCGAATCGGTGAGCAGACTCCTGATATTCATTCGAGTGTCTTTGTTGCGCAGAGCGCAGATGTGATCGGGCAGGTTACCCTGAAAGAACATTCCAGTGTCTGGTTTAATGCCGTGATTCGTGGCGACTGTGACCACATTCAAGTCGGTGCGCGAAGTAATATTCAAGATGGAGCGGTCCTCCACTGCGACCCAGGCCAGGCACTGACAATTGGCGATGATGTCACCGTCGGCCACAACGCCATGATTCATTGTTCAGAGGTTGGAGATCGAACGCTGGTGGGTATCAATGCGGTGATTCTCGACGGCGCGAAAATTGGTAGCGATTGTATTATTGGTGCCAATGCACTGGTCAAAGCGGGCAGTGTGATTCCCGATGGCTCGCTGGTTGTGGGGTCCCCGGGCAAAGTCATTCGGCAGCTAGATGAACAGTCTCGGGCTATGCTGCTGGCGTCAGCAGCTGGTTATGTCCACGAAGCCAAAGTGATGTTAACTGAGCTTGTCGAGGTTGAGCGCTAATGGCCGATAAACCGGTAGCATCACCCTGTAACTCAGTCTGCATGCTCAATGATGAGGACGTCTGTGTCGGCTGTTACAGAACGGCACAAGAAATTCGCATCTGGTCTGTTCTCAATAATGACCAGCGCCGTGATGTGATAATTGCCTGTGGTGAGCGCAACCGCCAAGTTAATCCGTTTTACTAAAACCACTGGTCAGATAGCGTGCTCCCTCCGATTGCTGTAGCCGAAGGTTATTCTTCAGTTTCTGGTATTTCTCTCTTCATCGGCGTGACTGCGATCTTTTTAATCATTGTTCCGTTAATTTCCTCGGTTTCAAATCGATAGCCACCAACCATAAAGCTGACGTTGCCATCAGGAATGCTCTCTAACTGTTCAAGGGCTAAACCATTCAGCGTCTTGGGTCCATCCGTTGACAGGCTCCAACCGGTCGCCTTATTAATCTCACGGATAGTGGCGGCGCCATCGATTAGATAGCTACCGTCTCCGCGACAAGACACTTCGTCAGCCTCATCAGCCGTATTGGTGGTGAAGTCGCCAACGATTTCCTCAAGAATATCCTCTAGAGTCACCAGCCCTTTGACATCGCCATACTCGTCGACAACGACCGCGAAGCGATTGCGAGTCTTTTTGAAATTCAATAACTGATTGGTGAGGGTAGTACTCTCGGGGATAAAGTAGGGTTCTTCGGAAAAACGTTTGATTGCACCGTGCGTGACCTGCTCCGCGCGCGCCAAATGATTGGCTTTACGAATGTGAAAGATGCCAATAATATTGTTGATATCGCCCTGATAGATCGGCATCCGGGTATATTCAGACTTGAACAGTTTGGCCATCAAGACATCGACGTCATCTTCGATATCCAGTCCATTAATCTCATTGCGAGGGATCATAATATCCTCAACCGTGACATTTTCCAGGTCAAGAATCCCCTTCAGCATGCCCTGATGGCTGTCAGATATCTTATGCCCGGAAACATCGACCACGGATCGCAATTCCTCTGTATCAAGGCCATCATCGCGTGACGAGTTAGGATCAAATCCGAGCAGTTTTACCAGGCCATTAGTGAGCTTATTGATCGCCCATACCAGTGGCCAAAAAATCGTCAGCAGAGGTTTGAGAATATGGCTGGCTTTAAATGCAAACCATTCGGGGTACTGGGCAGCAATGGTTTTGGGCGTGACCTCGGAAAAGACTAACACCAGAATCGTTAGCGTTGCGGTGGCGACCCAAGGAGCCGCTGCCTCACCGACATAAATAATCGCCAGTGCGTTTGCAATAATTGCTGCGAGAATATTAACCGCATTGTTACCAATTAAAATCAGCCCAATTAAGCGGTCCGGCGTGGCCAGCAGTTTCGCTGCACGACGCGCACCAGCACTCTTTTTACGTTGATGTCTCAATCTGTAGCGATTGAGCGACATCATGCCGGTTTCAGAGCCAGAAAAAAATGCAGATAAAAGTAGCAGGATCAGGAGTGCTAACCACAGCATCGACGATTCGGAAACGTCCAAGAATTACAGACCTTTAATAAACAGGACGATCATGTTGAAGTAGTTTTTTACTTTTGGCAATAGGGTTTTGTTGCTCATGATGATGCTGATTAAGTGCAGTCCGCTAGACCAGCAGGAATTCAAAAACGACTTTACTGCCTACATAGCCCAGCAAGATGGCGATAAAGCCTGCCCAAGTCCAGCGTATCGCTGTGTTGCCACGCCAGCCTTGGACCTGCCTGCCCCACAGCAACACACCAAAGAAAACCCAGGCAATTAAGCTAAAGACCACTTTGTGTAACAGCTTTTGCGCGAAAAAATCCTCATAGAAGATAAATCCGCTGATCAGTGAAAGGCTGAGCATGATCTCACCAGCCCAAATCAGCTCGAACAGCAGGACTTCCATGCTCTGCAGTGGCGGAAAGGTGCGCATGAGTAAATTCTGGTGTTTGTGTTTCAGTTGCCAGTTTTGATAGCCAATCAGCGCCGCCTGCAGCGCTGCCATGGCAAGCAGGCTATAGGCCAGAATAGAGATCAGTACATGCAGCTGAATACTTGGCGGCAGCATAATAGCGGCTTTGGTGCTCGGGCTGACTAAGGCCGCAGCAACGGTTGCGGCGGACAGTGGAAACAGTATCAAGTTGAGACTCTGAATAGGCTTCCTGAGACCACTGCAAAATACCACCGTGTTAATAATAAGCGAGATCAGGGCAAAGATTTTAAGCAGGCTGAGGTCAAGGCCGTCCGCGCTGAAAAGAAAATCAGCAACGGCTAAACTGTGCAGCCCAATCGCCACCAGGGCGGCCAGCCGCAGAACCGCGGTCGGAGCGTTGATCTTCATGCGCAGCTGCAAAACCTGATACCCGAAAGACACAAGGTATACCGCGATGGCTGCACTGGCGAAGAGACTGGTCATTTGGAGTGAGTCGCTAACTATTTCAGCAGAGTGTGTCATATTCGGAGAGCAGGGTGAAGAGTTGCTGGAAATAATTGCTATAATGCCGCGCAACCATAATTAGTCGGAAAATATCCCATGGCAATGTTTGAAAACCTCAGTGATCGCCTCTCGGACAGCCTGAAAAAAATCTCGGGCAAAGCCAGTCTCAGTGAAGCCAATATTCAGGATACGCTGCGCGAAGTGCGCATGGCGTTGCTGGAGGCGGATGTCGCACTGCCGGTGGTCAAAGATTTTATCGAACAGGTCAAGCAGCGCGCGCTCGGTCAGGAGGTCAATCGCAGTCTCAATCCCGGTCAGCAGTTCCTGAAAATTGTTCAAGCGGAACTCGAAGCGGTTATGGGCGAGCAGAACGAAAGCCTCAACCTGGCGGCGCAACCACCGGCGATTATTTTAATGGCTGGCTTGCAGGGTGCAGGTAAAACCACCTCTGTCGCCAAGCTCTCTCGCTATCTGAGTGAGCGGGAAAAGAAAAAAGTGATGGTGGTCTCGGCGGATGTCTACCGCCCCGCCGCGATCGAACAGCTCAAGACCCTGGCCGGCGAAGTCGGTGCTGAGTTCTTTCCCAGCGATATCAGTCAAAAGCCCGTTGCCATCGTCAAGAGTGCGATTGACAGCGCCAAGAAGAAATTTGTCGACGTGCTGATTGTCGATACCGCTGGTCGATTGCATGTCGACGATGAAATGATGGGCGAGATCAAACAGGTTCACGCGGCGGCCAACCCAATCGAAACATTATTTGTGATTGACGCAATGATTGGTCAGGACGCGGTTAATACCGCCAAGGCCTTCAATGAAGCGCTGCCACTGACCGGGGTTATCCTCACTAAAGTTGATGGTGATGCGCGCGGTGGCGCGGCGCTTTCGGTGCGGCACATCACCGGCAAGCCGATTAAATTTCTCGGTGTTGGTGAAAAAACCGATGCCTTAGAACCTTTCCATCCTGAGCGTATCGCGTCGCGTATCCTTGGCATGGGCGACGTGATGTCGCTGATCGAAGACGTTGAGCGCAAAGTTGATAAAAAGAAAGCCGAAAAGCTCGCGCAAAAAATGGCCAAGGGCAAAGGCTTCGATCTCGAGGATCTGCGCGATCAACTTGAGCAAATGGACAATATGGGTGGTATGGCGGGCCTGATGGACAAGCTGCCGGGGATGGGCAATATGGCGCAGATGGCACAGCAACAGAATGTCACCAGTCAATTTGGCAAGATGACGGTGATTATCGACTCGATGACCCCTAAAGAGCGTCGTAACCCCGATATTTTAAACGGCTCACGCAAGCGTCGTATCACCGTCGGTTCTGGCACCACCATTCAGGATCTCAATCGACTGCTCAAACAGCACAAGCAGATGGGCAAAATGATGAAAAAAATGAAGGGCAAGGGCATGCAAAACATGATGCGTGGCCTTGGTGGTGCTATGGGCGGCGGCATGGGTGGTGGTCCGGGCGGTTCGATGCCGCCGATGGGTGGACTTCCCCCGGGTGGATTTCCACGTCGTTAAATCGCGCTGATAGGCAGGTACTGGCTGACTTCAACGGTAGTTTTTTAAGGCCGTTAGGTTACTGTTTAAAGGTGTTTCCTTTTAGTCTAGTTTGACGTAAGATACCGCGCCTTTCGGGGAGCTGCGACTTTTTCTGCGCGGCACTTTTAAAAGCATCAAGTCTGGCGATGATGCCAGTTTGAACACAGGATTTTTGTAAATGGTAACAATTAGATTGGCACGTGGTGGCGCTAAGAAACGCCCGTTTTACCACATCACAGTTTCCGACTCACGCAATGCGCGCGACGCACGTTATATCGAGCGTATCGGCTTCTTTAACCCGGTTGCTCGCGGTGCTGAAGAGCGTCTGCGTATGGATCTTGATCGCGTAACTTACTGGCAGGGCCAGGGTGCGCAGATTAGTGATCGCGTTAAGTCGCTGATCAAAGAGGCTGCTAAAGTAGCTGCCTGATCTGCCCGCAATTGCCGCTGAATGCATCTGGAGATCGTGATTCGATGGAAACGCTGGTCGTTGGTCGCATTACAGCTGTCTTTGGAGTGCGTGGCTGGGTAAAGGTGTATTCCTATACCGAACAGGTAGAGACGCTTTGCTCTTACAAGCCTTGGTGGGTAGAGACAGCGTCTGGATTGCAGCAGCTGGTCGTCGATGAGTGGCGCAGGCACGGTGAGAACCTTGTCGCGCATATTGTCGGTATCGATGATCGCGACATAGCGCAGACCTGGTGTGGCAATGACATACTCGTCGAAAAAAATAAACTGCCTGAGCTGCAAAACGATGACTTTTACTGGTACCAACTCGTAGGGTTGGCAGTAATTTCCCATCACCAGGGCGAGCAGATAAGGCTTGGCAAGGTCAAGTCGCTTCTCGAAACCGGTGCCAATGATGTGTTAGTGATCAAAGGCGACGCTGAGAGCATTGATCGGGAAGAGCGGTTAATTCCTTACGTTGATCAATTTGTTAGCAGTGTCAGTTTGGCTGAGCGGCGGATTGACGTTAACTGGGATCCGGCTTTTTAGAGGCGAGAAAAGTGGTCAGTCTCAGAGGGGCAGGTAAATGAAAATCGCATTGATTACCCTGTTCCCAGAAATGTTCAGTTCGCTGACCGAATACGGTATCAGCGGACGCGCAGTAAAGAACGGCTTGCTGGAGTGTCAAAGCTTCAATCCAAGAGACTTTACTGAAGACCGTCACCAGACAGTCGACGATCGCCCCTACGGCGGCGGCCCTGGAATGGTGATGATGGTCGAACCGTTGCGAAAGGCGATAGCTGCCGCCAAGCAGTGGACGGGAGAAGACGCCAAAGTGGTCTATCTCTCGCCACAGGGGCAGGTCCTTAATCAGGGCGCGGTAAACAGATTTGCAACACAGCAGTCACTGATATTGATTGCTGGCCGCTACGAGGGAATCGACGAGCGGCTGATAGAGCTGGAAGTAGACGAGGAGTGGTCGATAGGTGACTACGTTCTCAGCGGCGGCGAATTGCCGGCCATGGTGTTGATGGATGCCTTAATCCGTCAAATACCAGGAGCCCTAGGACACAAGGACTCCGCTGATCAAGACTCCTTCGCCGATGGCCTGCTAGACTGCCCGCACTTTACGCGGCCAGAGGATTATCAAGGGCAAGCTGTACCAGAGGTGCTGCTGTCAGGTAACCACGAAAAAATTAGACGTTGGCGTTTGCAGCAAGCATTGCTGCGAACACAACAGAGAAGACCAGATTTACTGGACCGCCTTGAGCTCAATAAAGAGCAACAGGCTCTACTCAAGGAAATGAGTGCTGCGCTGGCAGATGATGACAAAGGATAATGTTCATCCTCTCTGTACAGAGCTCTAAAACAGGTGGCATGCCACCAACCAATGAAAATTGAGGAGCAAGAAATGACTAATAAAGTATCTATTATCGCTGCGCTTGAAAAAGAGCAGATGAGCAAAGAAATTCCTGATTTCAGCCCCGGTGATACCGTTGTGGTACAGGTAAAAGTAAAAGAGGGCACGCGTGAGCGTCTGCAGGCATTTGAAGGTGTTGTTTTAGCCAAGCGCAACCGCCAGCTCAACTCTGCTTTTACCGTACGCAAAATTTCTAACGGTATTGGCGTTGAGCGTACTTTCCAGACTTACAGCCCACTAGTCGACAGCATTGAAGTGAAGCGTCGTGGTGCGGTTCGTCGCGCCAAGCTCTACTATCTGCGCGAGCGTTCAGGTCGATCTGCACGTATTAAAGAAAAACTCGGTCGATAAACACTGGTTTCAAACCAGTTTCGATTGTAAAAAGGCGGCTCCGCAAGGGCCGCCTTTTTTATGCCTGAAATTCTCCCCCAATCTATCCACTAATTAATATTCCTTGATTGCTTCTCGCTTGACACCCCATGACCATGGTCTATCTTTTAATTTACCGGTATAGAGTGTGAGTTCCTTCACAGTCAGCATGAAAATTGGCTCACAAAGTAAACGTTTAGCGAGCATGGACAGGCACGCAGGGGCAGGGAGATGAAACAGGCAATATTTGCAGCGCTAGTAACACTTGGCCTTTTGGTTCTGCCATCGGCGCAGGCAGTCACAATCGATTTGTTGGAAATATGGGGCCCAGACGGAGTTGATGAGGGCGGCGATAACAGCGGTGCTGCCGATCAATATTTTTGTATCACATCTTGCGGAGGATCAATTGCTGCGGGTGATATCTCAGATATCACAGCCAACCAGTTCTATGGCGTCAATCCAAATGGCAATGTCTCCGCTGCACAGGATCATCCCAATCCCGACATGGTCAATATGCTGGCGTTCGAGGGCGTGGTTATTCCTGGATTAATCGATAACAAGGTCGAAACTGGTTTTAGCGGTAAGACAATTACTACCACAGCCGATTTTACCGGTTATTTAACCATCAAAGCTTCAAGTCTCGTTTGGTTGTTTCTAATAGAGGACGATGGAATTCAGAATAATGCTTTGCAAGTGACCATTGGTGGGGCAAACGATGTCTCTCACTATACTGAATGGACAGTAGCGGAAGTCCCCATTCCCGCCGCCGCTTGGTTATTTTTATCTGGCTTGCTAAGTTTGGCCGGACTAAGGAAATCATCAAAAAAGTAACCCGCTCTCAAATATAGGGTTAACTGCTTCACAATTTCGATGGTACGCAGTCGACACAATAAATCGATGGCGTACACTCCAGCTCAGGAAGTTATCGCGTAGAGTCAGCTTTGTCTTATGGCCGATCAAATATCAAGGACGGTGCGTCGTCACGACGCCAAGATTAATGCCTTTTCCCGTCTTATCGACGCGGGAATCATAGGCTCAACTCTTGTCGCATTGGTTTCAGTGCTGCAACTCAGTTGGGTGCCACTCTACAACTGGCTGTTATTGATCGCGATTGTACTCTTCAGCTTTCTTTCTGAGTCTAGTCACGGTTACAGAGCCTGGCGTGAAATAAGCATTCGCGCTGAAGTCGCTGCCGTGGGCAGTAACTGGTTGGCTGTCGTTTTAGTACTGATTTTGGTCGACCTGATATTTCACCCCTCCGATCTCTATAACCGCGAGATGGTCTTTTATTGGTTTGTGCTTACCCCTATAGAGCTTGTCTCCTGGCATTCCATTTTACGTATGACATTGCGACTGTTTCGTGACACCGGCGTGCGTGCGCAATCAGTGGCTATTTACGGCGCCACAGAATTGGGTGCCAGTCTTGAAGGGCGCATCCAGTCAATGCCCTGGTCGGGATACAATTTTGTTGGCTATTTTGATGATCGAAAAACCAATGGCACGCGACGCTTTATATCTGACTCCAGTTTGATCAAAGGTGGCTCCCAAGAATTGATCCAGCAGGCCAAGGCCGGCGAAATCGACACAATTTTTATTACTCTGCCGCTGGCCGCTGAAAAGCGTATTAAACAACTGCTGAACGAATTGGCCGACACCACGGTTTCTGCCTACATGATGCTGGACCTATTCAGCTTCGACCTGCTCAGCGCCAGCTGGCTGGATATACAAGGCATGCCAGCGATCAGTGTTTTCGAATCGCCGCACACTGGTCTAGACAACGTTGCCAAGCGCACACTGGATCTGGTGGCTGGGAGTCTTATTTTGCTGCTGATTGCTGTTCCGATGTTACTGATTGCTGCGGGCATCAAACTAACCTCCAAAGGGCCGGCGCTGTTTCGTCAGAAACGTTACGGTATCGGTGGCGAGCCAATTACTGTCTGGAAGTTTAGGACCATGAAAGTCATGGAATCCGGGGAAAAGGTTCTTGTACAGGCGTGCAAGCACGACAGTCGCATTACCCCGTTTGGCGCTTTCCTGCGCAGAACGTCCTTAGATGAGCTGCCACAATTCTTTAATGTGATTGCCGGCACTATGTCTATCGTTGGTCCACGCCCCCACGCCGTTATTCACAATGAGTTTTATCGAACCGCGATCCATGGCTACATGTTGCGCCACAAAGTTAAGCCCGGTATCACCGGCCTTGCTCAAATTAACGGCTATCGGGGAGAGACAGACACCCTTGAGAAAATGGAAGGACGCATCAAACATGATCTCGAATATATTCGCAGCTGGTCACTGTGGCTCGATATTAAATTGATTGTGAGAACAGCCTGCGGCGGATTTATTAACAAAAATGCGTATTAATAAGTGACCTCATCAAGGCGCCGCAAAGGCGCAATAGGGTCTACACTAAACTGAGAGATTACACAGGAAGGTGATCATGGAAATGGCAGTTGCAAGAATGCATAGACAGTTGGATAGAAAATTAGCTAAACGTATTGATAGAAGCTTAAAGAAACTCCTTATAGCAGCAGTGGTTGTGGCTTTAGGGATTTGCCAGATTGCTGTCGCAGACAGCTATAAACTCAATCCAGGCGATCAGGTAGAGATATCTGTTTGGAATGAAGAGAATCTGCAAAAGACCATCACCGTACTGCCCGACGGCATGATTTCATTCCCCCTCGTTGGCCATCTTCAGGCAGCGGGTAAAAGTGCCTCTGAGATTGAAAGCATTATTGCTGGAAAACTCGATACCTTTATCGCCGACCCGGAAGTCAATGTCACGGTGACTAATACCAGAGGCAATGTGATCTATGTTGTCGGTAAAGTACTCAAGCCGGGACCCATTGTTATGATTCAGTCGACGACCGTCATGCAGGCACTGGCCATGGCGGGTGGGTTGAATGAATTTGCTTCCGCCAACGCGATCAAAATTATCCGTCGCGGCGGGCTTGCCGCCGATGCCGAGGAAACACTGCTCAAGGTGCGATACTCCGATCTGGAAAGAGGCTCTAATCTAGAGACTAACCATGCACTCAACTATGGAGACGTTATCGTCGTCCCTTAAATAGCAAGGATTCGCTATGAAGAAGACTATTTATCAAATTCTAATCAGCCTTTCTCTGATGATCTCAGCATCACTGTCGAGCGCGGCAAACTGGTTGGCAGACTACAGTTTTGATACTGATGTCACCTACGATGATAACTTCTTGATGAGCGAGTCCGAACAGGATACGTGGATCTATTCGGTTAAGCCGGAGGTCTCTCTCATCTATGTATCACCCGTCGCCAAATCACAACTTGACGCTAAGATTGCCGTTAAACGCTATTCTGAATTTGGTCTGTTTGACTCTGAAGATCCAGCCTTTGACTGGAAAAACAGCTACAAAACCGAGCGCTCAAACTGGTCGATCGACCTTGGCTACAGTGAAAACTCTCAGCGTGATGTCGCAGAGCTGGATGTAGGTATATTTGACGCCAATACCATTGTCAGCACTATCTATGTCGATCCCAGTGTTATTGTTGATGTCACTGAGCGGGACCAGCTGGGCATTTCTTACAGCTATGCCGAACGTGATTATGACGACAACGATTTTTCTGATAATGATAATCAAACAGTCGGACTAAATTGGCAGCACCGGCTAAATGAATTGTTGCGTACCACTGCAACACTGAGTCTCTCGCAGTACTCGGCCGATAGAGTGGCGATCAGTTCCAATGACACCGACTATGTGCAAGCCACTATTGGATTTATTTATAAATATTCCGAGGCCACGACCATTAATGGCAGTGCAGGTTATTTTGAGACCGACAGCCGAGCGCGCTTTTTCCCCGGACCGGCACTGCTGATCGTCGACACCGAAAGAACCGGCACTCTCTTCAATTTAGGCATTGGATACCGTTACGAAAAAGACGATATCAGCATTAATCTATCGCGAGGTCTGTACCCATCGAGTCAAGGTGTGGTCGAAGAGCGAGACAGCATTGGCGTGGACTATGAGCACCAGTTTAACGGGCGCAGTGCCAGTGGCATCAATATCTCATGGCATAACACCGACCATCTCGTACAAGAGCGTGAATCACTCACCTTGTCGCCATTTTATCGCTACCGCCTAACTGAAAAGCTACAACTAAAGACCACTTATATCTTTAGGCGCTTTGATCGCCAGTCAACATTCACTGAAGTCGACTCGAATCGATTCAACGTCGGCTTACGTTACAGCTTCTAACACTTACTGAGTCGGCAAAAAGGACGATTTACCCCCATGGATGACACTGAAAAGTCGCTGCTCGATTATCTGGATATGCTGCGCAGGCGCAAACGCTACATTATTATCGCGTTTCCCTTACTGCTTGCCATCAGCACAGCGGTCACCTTTTTGCTGCCACCGATCTATCAGTCTGAAGGCGTTATCCTGATTGAAAGCCAGGAAATTCCACAAGACTTGGTGCGTTCCACAGTAACCAGTTATGCCGAACAGCAAATTCAGGTGATCAAACAGCGCATTCTCACGACCTCACGCATCCTTGAAACCGTCGATAAATACAAGGTCTATCAGGATGAGCGAGACACTAGCACTATCTCACTGCTGGTCGAAAAGTTTCGCAGCTCCGTCAACGTCGAGATGATCAATGCCAATGTTATCGATCCCATCCGCGGCCGAGCACAACGTGCCAGCATTGCCTTTAAAGTATCATTTCTGGATGAATCGCCAGATATCGCGCAAAAAGTTGCCAACGAGCTAGTAACCATGTTTCTTGATGAAAATGTTAAAACTAGAACCAGTAAGGCCGCGGATACAGTGAGCTTCCTCAGTGACGAGGCGGACAAAATGCAAAAAACCGTGCAGGCGCTCGAAGAAAAAATTGCCGACTTTAAACTCGAGTTTGGTGACAGCCTGCCTGAGTTGCTGCAATTCAATCTCTCGATGATCTCGAATCTTGAAGAAAAAATTCGCGCCCACCAGTCCGAGGCAATTCGCCTCAATGATCAGATTCACTATTTAAGTCTTGAGCTCGCGAGTATGGACCCGTATGTCGCCAGTAATGATGGAGTGACCACCCTCAGCAGCCAAGTGAGATTGGCCCAGTTACAGAGCGAGTTGAATAGCCTGGAAAACAAATATTCCGACTCACATCCGGATATAAAGCGCTTAAATCGCGAGATCGAGGGGCTACAAAAAGAGGTCGCCGCCGACTCGTTATTTCAGCCTGAGCAGGATATGAGTGAAATATCCAATCCGCTTTATCGACAGATAAAAATCAAAATTGATGTCACCGAAAAAGAGTTAGCGCGAACTAATCTAGAGCGTCAAAAAATGCAGGGTGAAGTATTGGAATATCACGAAAGAGTTTCGCGGACCCACGAAGTGCAGCGCAGCTACGACGATATGACTCGCGACTATGAAAACACAAAACGCAAATATCAGGAATTGCGAGCCAAGCAATTCGAAGCCGACGTTGCACAAAACCTGGAATCAGAAAATAAAGCCGAGAGCTTTACCTTGATCGAGCCGCCGTTGAGACCCACCGAATCGGTCAAACCCAATCGCCCAAAACTATTAATGATGGGTTTGTTTCTGTCTGGCGCAATTTCAGTGGGACTAGTGCTGTTGGCAGAAATGCTTGATCCAGCGGTGAGAAGCATAAAGGATATCACGCGCATCACCGGTGCAGAACCATTGGCACTTATTCCCTTGATGTTGAGTGATGAAGACTACAAAAAGAAGAGCCGGTCGCGAAAGCGACTAATACTATTTGCCGGACTGCTAATTGTCGCCATGCTCTTTATCGTCCATTATTTTGTCATCAGCTTGGATATTGTCTGGTTCAAAATAATGGCCAAAATTAACATGTTGTAGGTAACCACTATGTCGCGGATTCACCGAGCGCTGGAAAAAGCCAGAGAGAAACGTAAAGAGCACAAACTCACTACGGGCAGTGCCTCGCCACTCGAAAAAATTATTTATACCGACAGTCACGTAGTACCCGTATGTCATACACAACTTGAGAAAAACCGCGTTGTCTCGCGTTCTTCGAACGACCCTAGGTCCCAGCTTTTCAGAACCTTACGTACGACTATTTTGAAGCAGATGCGCGCTCATAATTGGCGCAGCATTGGCATCACATCGCCATCGCCTGGGGAGGGAAAGTCCCTCATCGCCAGCAATCTGGCTGCCGCTATTGCTATGGAAGTGAACTACACCGCGCTCCTAGTCGATATGGACTTGCGTCACCCCGGCGTAACCGACTACTTTGCTATCGAACCAGAGCTTGGCTTAGGCGACTACCTCAAAGGTGAAGCAGAAATTGGCGACTTGCTGGTAAACCCCGGAGTTGAGCGTCTCCTGCTCCTGCCTGGTCGCGGCAGTCTCGAAAATTCCTCTGAGTTAATCTCAAGCCCACGCATGGTAGCGCTGTTTAATGAAGTCAGCCAACGCTATAAATCACGGATCGTCGTCTACGATATGCCAGCTATTTTGCCGCGCGATGATGTCCTCGCTGCACTCAACCGTGTTGACTGTTTTTTGATGGTCATAGAGGAGGGGCGCGATTCAGAGGTCGATATCCGCAAGGCGATACAGTCGATGCACAATGCCAATATTATCGGCACCGTTATCAATAAATCGCAAACTGTTGAGTCGGGATATATGCCCTCCGTGGCATAGAACACCGCAAATATTCAGGGATTGAATAAAGCATGTACAAAGAGTTTTTTAATTTAAAAGAAAAACCGTTTAGTCTGAATCCAGACCCGCAGTTTCTATACCTGAGCAAAAATCATATTCGTGCTCAAACCATGCTTGAATACGGCTTTCATAGCCAGGCAGGCTTCACCGTAATCACTGGTGATATAGGCGCCGGAAAAACCACCTTAGTCAACTATCTTCTCGAGCAAGAGGGCGAAGACGTGGTGATCGGCGTGATTAACAACACCCACGCCTCATTTGGTAACCTAATGTCATGGATCCTTGATGCCTTTGATCTCGAAGAACCAAGCCTTGAGAGTGCCAAAAAACTGCGCAAATTCACCGAGTTTGTGATGGACCAATACGCTGATGGAAAGCGAGTGCTACTCGTGATTGACGAAGCGCAAAACCTCTCTGCAGACACACTTGAGGAACTGCGGTTGATCTCCAATATCAATATCGCCAGCGACGTCTTTCTACAGCTAATACTCATTGGTCAGCCGGAATTGATTGAAAAACTCAATGACCCAAAACTCACCCAATTTGCTCAGCGCATAGGCGTCGATTTCCACCTGCGCCCTATGGATTATATGGACACCGGCCAATATATCCGCCACCGCCTCAAAGTGGCTGGCAGCCAAAAATCCATCTTCACTACTGACGCCATCGCCGCTATCTTCTGCTTCTCCGAAGGTGTCCCACGACGCATCAACACAATCTGCGATATGGCCCTAGTTTATGCCTTTGCTGACGACTCCAAAATCATCAATGCGCAGTTAATTATCGATGTGATTAAAGATCGCAATCTCTCCGCGGTGATAAGGCCCACGACCCTGCGCGCCAAAGAAGTTAGGGATGTCGCCCACTGGCTGGATGAGGTTAAAGGGGTGAATATTTCGCAGATGCTGCCGGAGCTGGAGAATGCATCCTAAATGGATCGGATCAAGTGCAATGGATGCTAATATTAGTTCAATATCAATTGGGATCTTCGCTCACAATGAAGAGAACAATATCCTCGCCACTATGGAGAGTCTTGCTTCCCAAGATCTGTTCCATCTACCCCAATTTTCGAATACTAGTGTAACCGTTTCGGTCATTGCAAATGGGTGTACCGATGCTACTGTCCAAGTTACATCTGACTATTTAAAAAAGCAGTCCAGCTTTGATGGTCGGGTAATTGAGATTAGCAAGGCTGGTAAAAGTCACGCATGGAACAAGTTTGTCCATAGCCCAAAATTTTCCGATGTGGATTATTTTGTCTGCATGGATTCAGATATTCGATTTGGCTGTAACACAGTAATATCAACGTTAATCAATTGCTTAAGCTGCGATGATGAGGCTTATTTAGTTGTTGATGTTGCTAAAAAAGATACCGAACTAAAAACCCACAAAACGCCTTTTGAAAGGACCTCTCTCCTATTTTCACGTTTTATGAAGCAAGGCAGTACCGCTGTTGCAGGCTCTTTATATTGTGCCAAGGGCGACATGTTAAGACGTGTGCATATGCCAGTTGGTTTGCCTGTTGAGGATGG
>JAFMBY010000042.1 GCA_017858135.1 Porticoccaceae bacterium
AAAAAGCCAAAGAGGAAGAGCAAGTAGCAGAAGCCTTGGCTGCCGAGATAATTAATGAGGCGGCTAATACTAAGGCCAATGCTCTGGACGATGCCCTGCGCAAGCAGGAAGCCGCAGAGGCACAGCAGGCACTAGACTCGGCAAAAGCTGCTGAAGCAAAAAAAGCGCAGGAAATAGAAGAAGCACGATTAGCCAAGCGGGCTAAGTTGCTCGAGGCAACGCGCAAGGCTCTGGAGGCAGAGGCTGCCATACGAGCTCAAGACGCTATTAATACCGCCGCTAAAATGAAGGCGGCCGAAGAAGATAGAAAGGCGGCCGAAGAAGAAGAACTCAAAAAAGCGGCTGATGAGAAAAAAGCGCGACAAGCTGCCGAAGAGGAACAAGCCAAAAAGGCCTTAGAGGCTCAGTCAACTGAGGCATCTAAGGCGCCGCAAGAAGCCGCCGCCGTTGAGGACGTTCCGATTCATTTGCAGGAAGCAGATGCGCTGTCTCAGCTTTGGTAGAGGCTCGTGATATGTTCAGGCATTCGCACCACCGCTAGCCGCCCTCACTCACCATTAGCCGGCCCGACCGATAGACCCATGTTTTACATGGTCTCCCCTTCAGGAGTCGAACCTGAAATTCAAGCTTAGGAGGCTAGCGTGATATCCGATTTCACCAAGGGGAGTCGGCCCGCAGTATATAGAACATTTTGGGCCGGCAAAATAGAAAGCGGGCAAACAGCGCCAAAAATAGCCACGTTTTGATCCCGTTTAGCGGATCAATATCCTATACAATCCGCGTTATGAATTTACTCCTCTTAAAACCTCAGCAGCTGTCCGACAGGGTCGCCGTTGTCACTGGGCGCCAGTTAGATCAACTGACCCAGATCCAAGGCTGTTCTGTTGGTGACACTGTGCGCACCGGCGTGCTCGACGGGCTGATGGGTATTGCAACGATCATTGAGCTGAATTCGCAGCGTGCTGTGCTGGAGCTCAATCTCGATAGCCCCCCTCCGGCTATCACGCCACTGTGTTTGGTGCTGGCGATGCCACGTCCCAAAATGCTGCGACGCACATTGCAGACTGTGGCGTCCATGGGTGTTAAGGATCTGTACCTGATTAATTCGTTGCGTGTCGAAAAGAGCTTTTGGCAATCGCCCTTTCTGCATACTGAGGCGATTGAAGAACAACTGATTTTGGGGTTGGAGCAGGCCCGTGACACGCTCTTGCCGCGCCTGCATATCCGCAAACGCTTTAAACCTTTTGTCGAGGACGAGTTACCGGAAGTGATTAAAGGCAGCAAAGCGCTGCTGGCACATCCGCTGACTTCGACGGCCTGCCCAATCAATCTGCAGCAGCCTGCCACTCTAGCAATTGGGCCTGAAGGTGGGTTTATTCCCTACGAGGTCGATCTACTCAACGCTGCGGGTTTTGAAACAGTGCACATTGGACCGCGCATCCTGAGAGTGGAAACCGCAGTGCCGGCTTTAATCTCGAGACTGTTCCCCGCTTAACGTCGACGTGGTTTGGTGCGTGATGAGCGCGGCATCGATTTCAACTTCGGCTTGACCTTTTTACTCTCACGGCGTATCTCGTCCTTCTCTCTGCGCGACTCGCCGGGAACTAAAAAGCCATCGCCACTGCCGATCAAATCAGATCGCCCCATCCGTCTCAAGGCTTTGCGTAACATCGGCCAGTTTTCGGCATCGTGATAACGCAGAAATGCTTTGTGCAGCGTGCGCTGCTCCTGACTTTTGGCGCTAAATATCTTTTCGTCGTTATTTTTGCCCAGCGGCTTTAGCGGATTTTTCTCGGTGTAATACATGGTGGTTGCCGATGCCATAGGCGATGGATAAAAACTCTGCACCTGATCGACGCGGAAGCCATTGGCTTTGAGCCAGAGGCCGAGGCTCATCATATCTTCATTGGTTGACCCTGGATGTGCGGAAATAAAGTAGGGAATCAAATACTGTTTTTTACCCGCCTCTTTGGAAAAGCGCTCAAACATCTCCTTAAACTCATAGTAGCTGCCCATGCCCGGCTTCATCATCTTAGACAGGGGTCCGTCTTCAGAGTGCTCCGGGGCAATTTTTAAATAGCCGCCAACATGGTGTGTAACCAGCTCTTTGACATACTCGGGATCTCTCACCGCCAGGTCATAGCGCAGCCCCGAGGCAACCACGACTTTTTTCACCCCGGGTAGCTCTCGTGTCTTGCGATAGAGTTGCGTGGTGTGTTTATGATCGGTCTCTAAATTGACACAAATTGTTGGGTAGACACAGGATGGCCGGCGACAGGTCTCTTCGATCTTTTTATCTTTGCAGTTGAGTCGATACATATTCGCGGTCGGGCCGCCGAGATCAGAAATTACGCCGGTAAAGCCAGGTGTCAGGTCGCGGATTTTTTCCACTTCGTTGAGTATCGACTCTTCCGATCGACTCTGAATAATGCGCCCTTCGTGCTCGGTGATTGAGCAAAAGGTGCAGCCGCCAAAGCAGCCACGCATAATATTTACCGAGAAGCGGATCATGTCATAGGCGGGAATCTTATCGTCGCCATAGGTTGGATGAGGCACCCGCTTGTAAGGCTGATCAAAGACCCAGTCCAGCTCCTCAGTCTCCAGAGGAATCGGCGGCGGATTGACCCAGATATCATTGCGGCCTTGATTTTGCACCAGCGGCCGGGCGTTGCCAGGATTGGTTTCGCGATGAAAAATACGGTCGGCATGGGCGTAAAGTACTGGGTCTGCAACAACAGCATCAAAGGCTGGCATGCGAATATAGGTGGAGCTAGGGTCAGTTTTGATCGCCTGAGTGTCGGGAATAATCGATACCGCCTGCTCCTCATTTACGGTTTCGGCGCTGGCACATTTTTCGGCTTGCTGCGCACTCAGACGAATCGATTTGGCATCAGCGTTATCACTTGGCTGCGACATTTCGTAGGGATTTTTCGGTTTGTTTAGCCGGCCTGGCTGATCTACCTTGGTTGAATCGATCTCTTTCCAGCCCTTGGGAATAGTTCGGCAGAGGAAAGCACTGCCGCGGAGATCGGTGATCTGGCGAATATTTTCACCATTTGCCAGTCTGTGGGTCAACTCGATCATCGCGCGCTCAGCGTTGCCATAGAGCAAGATATCGGCAGTCGAGTCAATCAATACTGAGCGCTTAACCGTCTCCGACCAATAGTCGTAGTGAGCGAGACGCCTCAAGCTAGCCTCAATACCACCCGCCACAACCGGCACATCAGCAAATGCCTCGCGACATTTCTGCGTGTAAACCGTCACAGCGCGGTCTGGACGCTTGCCGCCGACATCGCCAGCAGTATAGGCATCATCATGGCGTAGGCGTCGATCTGCCGTGTAGCGATTGATCATCGAATCCATATTGCCAGCGGTGACACCAAAATAGAGATTAGGTTTGCCGAGTGCCTTAAAGCTCTCAGCATCGCGCCAGTCAGGCTGCGAGATAATCCCGACCCGGTAACCCTGCGCCTCGAGCACTCGGCCGATCACCGCCATGCCGAAACTCGGGTGATCAACATAGGCATCACCAGTGACCAGAATTACGTCACAGCTGTCCCAGCCGAGCTGATCCATCTCATCCCGAGACATAGGTAAAAATGGCGCTGGCAGCAGGCATTCAGCCCAATATTTTGGGTAGTCAAACAGGGCTGTTGGTGTTTTAGACGTTACTGGCATGGCGGATATACGCTTTTATTAAAGTGTTTTAACGGCTGGCATTGTACCGGAATTCATACCGTGGAGAGCGACTGTTTTTAGCACCATAATAATCGTCAAAGCGCTGCTCTTTTGGGCAAGGTCCTCGCCAGTTAAATTCGCTTTAGGCTTTTTTGCGAATGATAACGATTATTATTAACATTTAGAGTTGATCGGCGTACAATTACGTCATTCATTGCTGACATCAAGAGACAAAAATGACTCTGTGGGATCTAAAACAAGGCGCATGCGCCACGGTAGACAGCTTTTGCAGCGCATTACAGGGCGAGTATCGCACTCGTCTCAGCGAGCTAGGTTTTCACCCCGGCGAGCAGATCGCCTGTGTTCTCTCGCCCAGCCTTGGCGCGCCAAAGCTTTATCGGGTGAACAATACAGTTTATTCGCTCGATGACAGCGTTGCATCATTGATCAAAGTCGCCTGCTAGAGCTGCCAATAGTTAATGTCTAAAACAATTCTTATCGGTAGTCCCAATTCGGGCAAGAGCCTGCTTTTCAATAAACTCACTGGGCTCAACCAAAAAGTTGCTAACTTTCCCGGTATCACAGTCAATATCAGCTCGGGAAAAAGTCTCGCAAACCCCGCCCAAGTGCTAATGGATTTCCCCGGCGTCTACTCGCTACATGCTATTTCGGGCGAGGAAACCATCTCTGTAGACGCCTTTTACGCTGGGCTCAAGGACCCAGAGGTAAGCTGCGTCGTCTGCGTGGTCGACGCCACCCGCCTTGAAAAGGGACTTATCTTTGCCCTGCAGGTAATCAACGCCTGTGCCGAGCAGAAAAAGCCCGTGGTGATTGCAGCCAATATGATCGATGTGTTGGATGGTCATGGCATGAGCATGGATATCGACGGTCTTGCTGGCGCGTTAAAGGTACCAGTGGTCGCCATTTCTGCGAGATCGGGGGTCGGACTCGCCGACCTGCAAGCATTGATCGCCAACCACCGCGACACACCCAGTGCCTTTGTCAGCGATATTATTGCCACTGATGATTCTGTTGTTCATCGCCAGGCGCAAAAACTCGCCGCTAACTTTGGCCCCAAGGGCGACCTGCTAATTAATTCGCAAACCCGCCTCGACCGCTTTTTTCTCCATTCCTGGTTTGGTGGCGTTAGCTTTCTGTTCATAATGTATCTGCTGTTTCAAAGTATTTTCACCTGGGCAGCACCGGCTATGGATGCAGTCGAAGCAGCACTGCAGTTTGCTGCCAGTGTGATTTTACCGCTGTTACCCAGCGGCGCTGTCAGCGACTTTGTCGCCGATGCGCTGTTTGGCGGTATTGGCGCGTTTCTGGTCTTTGTGCCACAGATATTTATCCTCACTCTGGTCGTCGGGATGCTCGAAGACAGTGGCTATCTGGCTCGCGCTGCGGTTATTTGTCACAAACCACTGCGAGTGTTTGGTCTCACCGGCAAGAGCTTTATTCCGATGCTCTCCAGCGTTGCCTGTGCCATACCGGGAATCTATGCGGCGCGTACGGTGGACTCTCCGCGCAAGCGCTGGCTGACCTATCTCGCCATCCCTCTGATGCCCTGCTCTGCTCGCCTGCCGGTGTACAGTCTACTGATTGCCGCGTTTATTCCTGCGAGCGCTGCCTTTGGTGGGCTTGTTGGCTGGCAAGGGTTGGCGATGGTGGGTATCTACCTGTTTGGTATTCTCTGTGGTCTGTTGGTCACCGCGGTGGTGTCTCGAACCAATGCCGCGCTGCAAACAGACCTGCCGTTTGTTCTCGAGATGCCGCCCTACCGACTGCCGTCGTGGAAGCCGCTGCTGCGTAATGCGTGGAATCGCAGCAAGCATTTTGTCACCAAGGCGGGCAAAGTGATCTTTATGGTAACGGTGGTGATTTGGGTGCTGGGTTACTTCCCCAATCAGGGCGCATCGTTGGGAGATTCTTGGTTGGGTTACCTTGGCAAGATGATCGAGCCGCTGTTTGCGCCGTTTGGTCTCGATTGGAAATATGGCGTGGCGATACTGTCCTCTTTTCTGGCTCGCGAGGTGTTTGTCGGCACGCTGGGAACCTTATTTGGCATTGAGGGTGGTGAAGAAAATATTATTTCCCTCGCTGAACATATTCAAAATAGCGGCCTGCCGATCGGCGCCGGTTTTGCGCTGCTGGTATTCTTCTCCATTGCACTGCAATGTGTGTCGACTCTGGCCGTTCTGCGCAGAGAGACTGGCTCCTGGCGACTGCCGGCACAGCTGTTTGTCAGCTATAGTATTTTTGCTTATGCCGCAGCCTGGCTCACCTTTATTCTGGTTCAGAGTATCGCCGCCTAGCCCAACAAAACACAGCTGGCTTACTCAGCCGTGGCGATTTTAAGCTGTTATAAAAAGTCCATTGCGAATTGCCGTTTAAGCGCATAAGGTGACCGCAATTATGCACAGACTCACGATTCAAACGATTCCCTATCACGCCAACAGTGAAATCCTGTTTGCTGCGGTTCGCGATCTCCCCGATGCGGTATGGCTCGACAGCGGTAAGCCGCGGAGTGCTCAGGGTCGCTTTGATATTATCTCGGCCTGCCCTGACGCCATTATCGAAACCGTTGGACAGCTATCGACGATTAGCGATAGCACTGGGTTACGCAGTAGTCTCGAAGATCCGTTTGTCCTCGTTGAACAACTTCTCGCGCCACTCTCGAAGCTTGATACAGATAACCAATACCCCTTTGTCGGCGGGCTGATTGGCTACTTTGGCTATGATCTGGGCCGCCGCTTAATCGATATTCCGAGCACAGCCGACACGTTGGCGACGCTGCCAGATATGCGAATCGGTCGTTTCCTCTGGGCGCTGGTGGTTGATCACGACAAGCAGCGCAGCGAGCTGGTCTTTCATGCTCAATGCTCGGATGAGTTACAAACACTGATTTGCTCGCGACTGGTTAACCTCGACTCCGTCGATGTCGACAGCGCGTTTAAACTCAACAAGAGATTTTCTGCCACTCTGTCAGAGTCACAGTATCAGGCGGCAATTCAAGAAATTAAACGCTATATCAGCGCCGGCGACTGTTACCAGACCAACTTTACCCAGCACTTCGCAACGCAGTTCTCTGGTGATCTGTGGCCTGCTTACAAAGCCCTGCGCAGCGCCGTCGGCTCACCCTACTCGGTTTTCTGGCAGTGGCGCGATCAGGCCCTACTCTGCCTGTCTCCAGAGCGCTTTATCAAGGTGTCTGATAATCAGGCCGAGACCAAGCCGATCAAAGGCACGATTAAGCGTGGAAGCAATATTGAAGACGATCGGCAACGCGCAGAAATATTGATCAATAGTGCCAAGGACCGCGCCGAGAATTTGATGATTGTCGACCTGCTGCGCAATGATCTCGGCAAAAACTGCCAGCCCGGTAGCATTCGTGTGCCAAAATTATTTGCTCTGGAAAGCTTCCCCAATGTTCATCACCTGGTGAGTACTGTGACCGGGGACCTGACTGCTGATGCAACACCTCTGGGTCTGCTGCGCGATAGCTTCCCCGGCGGGTCGATCACCGGAGCACCGAAAAAGCGCGCGATGGAAATTATTGAGGAATTGGAGCCGGTGCGACGCTCGGTGTACTGCGGCAGCATTGGCTATATCAGTGCCAATGGACGAATGGATACCAATATTGCTATTCGCACACTGATTGCTGACGGCGACACATTGCACTGCTGGGGCGGTGGCGGCATCGTCGCAGATTCGATAGAGGCTCAGGAATACCAAGAGTCAGTGGATAAAATCAAAGCGTTACTGACTGCACTAGAGCGCTTTATTGAATAACTGATTGATTAACCGCTAATTTATACGGTCAGCTTATAAGCCGTATGCTTTGGCAACTTCTTCGGCAATAATCGCAATACCCGCTTTTACCACTGCGCCATCCTGAGCGTAGGAAACGCGAATACACTCCTGCTGATGGCGCCAGTCATCAGTGATGCCCGGAAAGAAATTATGCCCGGGTACCACCAGTACACCGCGGGCTTTTAAACGCTCGTAGAGTAACTGACTCGAAATGGGCAAGTTCTCAAACCACAGCCACAAAAAGATCGCGCCCTCCGGACGATGAATTCGGTAAGGCAGATCACCCAGCGCCTGGCGAAACCATTGCACCGTCTGGTCAGCCCGCTGCCGGTAAAATGGTGCGATCTGCTGTTGACTGAGTGACAGTATCTCACCGCTGCTGACTAACTCTCTTGCCAGAGCGGGCCCAAGATTGCCGCAGGCGAGACTGACAATCGTGTTGGCTCGGGTAAAGGCCTGAATAATCTCCTCCGACGCAACAATAATACCGGTGCGCACACCAGGCAGGCCGAGCTTGGAAAGACTCAAAACAAGAATGGTATTGTGATTCCAATGTGCTCGAGCATCATTGAAAATAATGCTCGGAAACGGCAAACCGTAGGCACCATCGATGATAAAGGGGATGTCATACTCCGCAGCAATAGCGTCCAGCTGCTCAATTTCGCCATCTGTGAGCACGTTGCCGGTGGGATTTGTTGGCCGCGATACACACAGCGCGGCGCTTTGCTGGTTGATATTGAGCCGTGAGAAATCGACATGATATTTAAACAAATTATCGTCGAGCAGCTCGATGTCAGGACGTGTGGCGGTAAACTGATTGTCACTCAGTCCAATATCGCGGTAGCCAATGTATTCCGGTGCTAGAGGAAGATGGATAGAGCGCTGGCTGCCATCACTCATGGTTCCAGCGAACAGGTTGTAAAGTACAAAGAACGCCGACTGACTGCCGTTTGAAATAGCAATATTGCGCTCTGACAGTTGCCAGCCAAACTGCTGACGCAGCAGCCCGGCTATCTGCTCGCGGAAGTCCTTATCTCCCTGCGGCGACTGGTAGACTCCCATCAAGCTGTGGAGCTGTGCAGGATCAGACAGAATCGTCTCCATTCGGGCCTTAAATACCTGCTCAACCTGAGGAATACGGCCGGGATTGCCGCCACCCATAAAAATCATGTCAGGGTTTTCATTGAGCGCTGTACCCAGGTCATCCATCAGTTCCACGATGCCAGACTGACTGGAAAACTTCTCACCAAATTTGGATAACTTCACTAATACTCTCCTTGATATTTAACCTGATTACTCACTGCTGACGACAGCAGACCGGGCCCGCTTTGATTAACCTTATCTATCGACCCATATAGCGAAAGGTGAAGTTGACTCGCGGTTGATCAATGGTCTTGGTTTTGGCCACTCGGTGTTGCCAGTAACGTTGAATGCCCGGTCCCATAACCAGCAGTGATCCATGCGGCAAGGAGATGGCCAAACGCTCTTTGGTTACATTGTGGCGCAACTGAAAGACCCGTTCTGCGCCGAGACTGCATGACGCAATCACCGGCTCAAAGCCCAGCTCGGGCTCATCATCGGCATGCCAGTCGACACTGTCTGACCCATCGCGGTAATAATTAACTAATGCGCGATTAAATCGCTGGTCTGCCTGCGTCTCAACCTGCTCGCGTAACTGCTCGATCCAGTCTGGAAAACTCACTGCCTGCAGCCGTATATTCGAATAGGTATAGCTCGTGCTGGGATCACCAAACCACTGCTGCAGCCGCGGAATCGGAATAGTTTTGCCAACGATCTTGATGCTGTCACGGCGCCAGTCGATCGTGTTAATCGCCTTAGAGAGCAGTACATCAGCCCTCTCCTTGTCGAGCCAGTTGGGCCAAAACGCAATGCTGCTCTGACGCCCTTCGCTCAAGGTGACTGGAATAAGCTGATGATCAAACAGATCCATCAGTCGGCCCCATACACGCGCGGCTCAATCTCGAGTTCAATCGCAAAGCGCTGCTTGACCGCATCGCAAAGCTCAGCCGCTAATTCGAGTAATTCAGCGCCATTGCCGCCACCGAGGTTAACCAACACCAGTGCTTGCCGATCATGTACGCCGACCGCGCCGCGTACAGTGCCTTTAAAACCACACTGCTCGATCAGCCAAGCGGCGGGAATCTTGCTGTCACCATCAGCCTGAGCATAATGTGGCATCTGCGGATAGCGCCGCAAAAGCGCGTCCGTTTGGGCCCGCGTAACGAGCGGGTTTTTAAAAAAGCTGCCGGCATTGGGAATCAGTTCGGGATCAGGCAGTTTTTGGCGGCGAATCTGGCAGACCATCGCGCTGACCAGTTCGGGGCCAATCTCCGCAGCCGATCTGGCATGCTGGTTAACGGCAGCTTGCAGCGCGGGGTACTGGATGTTTATCTGCGGCTGGGTAGTTAAACCTAAGGTGATATCGACAATAAGATAGCGATCCCGAGCGGCGTTTTTAAACACACTATCGCGATAGCCAAATTGGCAGGCGGCACGATCAAACTCGACCGCTTCTCCCGAGAGTTTGTCGATAGCATTTAATGAAACAAACAGATCTGACAGCTCAACCCCATAGGCGCCAATATTCTGAATCGGTGCCGCACCCATGCTGCCGGGAATTAATGCCAGGTTTTCCATGCCGTACCAGCCCTGTTCGAGGCAGCTCTGAACCTGTTGATGCCAGTTTTCACCGGCGGCAAAGGTTACCTCGATGACCCGGCCCACAGCGCGATGACTGACGCCGCGAAGATCCATATGCACAACCAGCCCAGAGAGGTTTGCCGCCAGCACAATATTGCTACCACCGCCAATAGGCGTCACGACTAACTGTCGTGAGTGGGCAAATTGCAGTGCCGCACGCAACTCTGCACGGTCCCGCACGGTGCAGAAAAATTCAGCCTCAGCCGGCAGCGCCAGGCTGTTAAAGGACTGCAGAGATACGTTTTGTTGAATAACCGGCATCAAGAGCGCAGGGCCTGCAGATGGTTGGACTCAATATGCTCTAAGAGCCCCATGGATGCCTCTTCAACCAAAGCAAAAACCAGTTCAAAGCCCTCTTCGCCGCCATAGTAAGGGTCTGGTACTTCTTGAGGTTTAGGCTGCTCTGAAGGGGATTGCTGACAAAAATCCAGAAACAGTCCCAAGTGTCCGGAAAAGCCCTCTGGCTGCATTGCTCGCAGATCGCTGAGATTGGCGTTATCCATGGCAATGATGTAGTCAAATTGATCGAAATCCTCAGGCGTGACCAGCCGTGCTCGCAGGGCACTGAGATCATAGCCTTTAGATTTGGCCACCTCAGCCGTGCGCTGATCTGGAGCATGGTCAAGATGCCAGTCACCGGTGCCGGCGGAGTCGACAGTAATGGTCTCGCTGTAGCCTTTGCTTGCGACCAGTGTGGCAAACACGCCGTGAGCTGTGGGTGAGCGGCAGATATTGCCAAGACAGACAAATAGAACCGATAGGCTGGTTGACGCTGTAGTCATAGTGCTCTCAATAGGGTCGAATTTATTTAAAGTTAATTAATAGGTGTTTGCTTTAACTACCTGTTTAATAACTATTTAATAGATTAATTGAATCGCTAGCGCAGCAGCTCAGCAACAGCTTGCAAATCGGCCTCTGTGTCAACGCCGGCTGGCACGGCCTGCAACGCATGGACGGCATGGATCGCGACGCCGTGCCACATAAAACGCAGCTGCTCGAGCTTCTCCGTCGCCTCAATCGGTGCTACTGGCCAGGTGACAAAGTTGTTTAGCTCACTGACTCGGTAGGCATAAACGCCTATATGGCGACAAAAATTGTGCCCTGCAGGCAATGTCGAGCCGACACTGCCAACTTCGATCTCATCCCGCGGCCATGGAATTGGCGCACGGCTAAAGTACAGCGCAATATCGTGCTGACTTGTCACCAGCTTAACCACATTGGGGTTGAGCAGATCATCGCGATTATCGATCGCTTCAGACAACGTCGCGACCCCGGCATGGGGGTTAGCGGCGAGATTGCCCGCCACCTGATTAATCACCGCAGCTGGTATCAACGGTTCGTCGCCCTGCACATTGACCACGATCTCATCATCTGCCAGTCCCAGCAGCGCAGCCACTTCCTGAAGTCGATCGGTACCAGACGGATGATCGGCTCTGGTCATGCATACCTCTGCGCCAAACTCTCGCGCTGCGCTTTCAATACGCTGATCATCGGTTGCAATCACCACCCGATGAGCGGCACTTTTACCGGCCTGTTCCCATACGCGCTGGATCATCGGCTTGCCGGCTATATCACGGAGCGGCTTACCAGGAAGCCGTGTCGAACCGAAACGCGCCGGAATAATCACTGTGAAGTGCATAGAACCCCTACTCTACCTATCTAATATTTGCTTGGACTGCGTTGCATTAAGAGCCTGCAGCTGAGCCACCAGTTTATCGATAAAGACGCTTTCGATCACTGCTTCAACGTCGAGCACCCAAATATTCTCTGCGATCGGATTGCTTTCGCTAAGCATAATTTTAACCGCGTCTTTAGCGGTAATAATAACGGCTAAATCATCGTCAAACGTGAGATTGGCGGCAGTCAACGCCTGATGATCATCGTAGCAGTGAAGCTCAGCGTCCAGGCCGAGCTCAGCCAGAGTGTCGGCAAAACGCCGCGGGTTACCGATTGCCGCAACTGCATGAACCCGTTTAACGGGCTGCAATAAATGCCACTGCTCGATTGATTGGCTGGCACCAGATAGCAGCTGCGTCATTCTGCGTGGCGCGATAGACATTGTTTCACACGCCATTTTGGCGATATTGAGCGGCATAGTATTGGCACCGCCATTAACCACCACAAAATCAGCTTGCTGGGCTCTGCCTGGACTTTCACGCAGCGGCCCAGCGGGCAAGCAGAGGCCGTTGCCGAAGCCCCGCTGTCTGTCAACAACCACTATCTCGATGTCGCGGTGCATGCTGTAATGCTGTAAACCATCATCGCTGAGCACCACATCGCAATCATAATGACTGAGTAGGTAGGTAACTGCTGCACGGCGATCAGTATCAACGACTAGCGGACACTGAGTGAGCTTGGCGATTAAAAGCGGCTCGTCGCCACTCTCGGATACTGGCGTCTGTGAAGTCACCGCCAGTGGGTAGCTGTTAGCCTTGCCGCCATAACCGCGACTGACGACACCTGGTGAGAACCCGCGTTGCTTAAGCGCATCAACCAGTGCAACGATCAAGGGCGTTTTACCGCTGCCGCCGACAGAGACATTGCCCACCACCACCACTGGCGCGCTAAAGCGCCGGCCCTGATAACGCGACTGCAAATGCGCTCGCCGGGCAGCCGATAACAGTCTGAAAAGCCATGACAGCGGCCTCAGCAGATTGAGCCATAGGCTATTGTTCTGCCAGGCTTGGGTTATGCGCTGCTCGACAGACAAGTCTAAACGACCTCGGTCTCATTAAATTGCTGGCGATAGAGTTGCGAGTAGCGACCTTCTAGCGCGAGCAGCTCAGCGTGACTGCCCTGTTCAATAATGCGGCCCTGCTCCATGACGAGGATTCGATCGGCTTTCTCTACGGTGCTGAGCCGGTGGGCAATGACGAAGGTAGTACGTGATTTCATCAACTCTTCGAGAGCCGCTTGAATATAGCGCTCAGAGTCTGTGTCCAGTGCCGAAGTGGCTTCATCGAGAATCAAAACCGGGGCATCTTTTAACAGCGCTCTGGCAATTGCCAGTCGCTGACGCTGACCGCCAGACAACATAACGCCGTCGTCACCAATCATGGTTTCATAGCCATCGGACATCTGCTCAATAAACTCATCGGCATAGGCTATCTTCGCGGCGGCCTTAACCTGCTCAAGCGAGCACGTGGACAGCTCGCCATAGGCGATATTATTGCGCACGGTATCGTTAAACAGGGTGACGTTCTGGCTGACTTGGGCAATATGATGGCGCAAATTAACTAATTTGAGATCATTGACATCCACACCATCGAGCAGAATATGGCCTTCGCCATGGTTGTAGAATCGTGTAATCAAGCTTGCCAGTGTGGTCTTACCGCTCCCGGAGGAACCGACCAAAGCAATGGTCTCGCCGGGTTTTACATTGAAGTTAATATTCTCTAAAACCAGCGGGCCATCGTCTTTGTAGCGGAAATTAATATCTTTAAATTCAAAGCGCCCGGTCACTGAACCGAGCTCAAGCATGCCATCATCCCGCTCCGGTGTCGCATCGAGAATTTCGAATATAGATTGCGCTGCAGCGATGCCTTTCTGGATGTCACTATTGATTTCAGTGATTTGGCGGATCGGCTTAATTAGCATGCCAGAGGCCACCAGAAAGGTGATAAAACTGCCGGTGCTCATGGTCTCAAGAATGGCCGGACTAAGCATAAAACTGGTGATGCCAGCAAAGGCTAACGACACCAGCAACATTACCAGAGGGTTACTGATGCCCTCGGTTAGCGCCATTTTCATATTTTGCCGACGATTGCTCTGACTGGCTCTGTCTATCCTCTGGCGCTCATTGTCCATGGCGCCAAACATGCGCACTTCTTGGTAGCCATTAACGACTTCTTGAGTGACATGGGTAACATCACCCATAGCGCTTTGAATGCGTGTGCTAATCGCCCTAAAACGCTTGCTTACCACCGCCACTAACAACGCGACCAACGGCATAACGGCGAGAAAAAACAGCGTTAGCTTCCAGTTTACATAGAATAGATAGCCCATCAAACCCAGTACCAGACTACCCTGCTGAAGCAGCGTTTTCAGCGCTTTGGTACTCGCCTGAGTCACCTGCTGAACATTAAAAGTGACCACTGAAACCAGATGCCCGGACATTGAGCGATCGAAAAATTCGAAGGGCAGCAGCAGATACTTATCAAAAATATCCACCCTCAGGGAATGCACAAGATAGTTGGACACATAGGCGAGGCCGTAGCTGCCAATAAGGTAGCCGATACCTCGCAGCACACTGATGATGACCAGAAAAAGCGGAATGACCAACCAGGGTTGCTCAAACATCAGATCACCCAGCAGACCCTCGGCAAACATCGCCGTCATGCCGGTCTGAGGCATTTTTGTTGTCACATCGCCAGCGCCAGCACTGGTGAGAGAGCCGACGGTATCTGTGATAAAACCCAGCAGATCGACAAATGCCACTTCGGCAAAAGAGTGCAGAACCAGCCCAAAGATACTGACTACAAACGCCAGCCAGTAACGTCGTACATATTTCAGCAGCCGCAAGTAGGTAGCGGCGCCAGTCGGGACGATCTTGTTGCTCATAGAGTTACGGCTCTTGTGGCTGTTGCGTTGCAATATTTAGTGTCTCAAATCCTAACCTGCCCGCAGCGTCCATCGCGGTAATAACAGCCTGATGAGTGGATTGCGCATCGGCGCTTATCACCAATGGAATCTCGCTATTACCGGCCGAGGCATCCCTTAAGGCTGCCATAATGGTCTTGATATCACGATTTATCAAATTTTGTCCGTTGACCGCGTAACTGCCATCTCGAGCAACCACTAATTCCAGTGGCGCCTGCACACTTTTTGCGGTGTCACCGTCTGCCTCAGGCAAACTGAGAAGCATGCGCGTCTCGCGAGTGAAGGTGGTAGTGACCATAAAGAAAATCAACAACAAAAACACCACATCAATTAATGGCGTGAGATTAATGCCATTATCGTGTTTTGGCCGGCGCGGAAACCTCACAGCGATTTCGCTAAAACTGGGATGGCTTTAGGCATCGCTATGACTGCCGTAACAGATCGCTGTGCATAGCGTCGACCAGTTTAGTCGCCTGGCCTTCTAGCTGTACCACCAGAGACTCGACGTGGCGTTCAAAATAGCGATGGGAAATCATTGCTGGAATGGCGATAGTCAGTCCTGCGGCCGTGGTAATCAGCGCCTGAGAGATACCCCCAGCCAGATCGGCGGCATTGCCGGTACCAAAGAGCATAATGTCGGCAAACACCTGGATCATACCGAGCACGGTGCCGAGCAAACCAATCAGCGGCGCCATATTGGCAATGGTGCTTAATATGGACAGAAATCGCTCTAGTTCATGGACCACCTGCGCCGCGGCTTCTTCAATACTGTCTTTCATAATCTCACGACCATGACCACAGTTGCTGATCCCCGCAGCGAGTATATAACCCAGTGGTGACGAGTCGCGCAGCTCTTTGAGGTCTTCTCCCGCTAGCGCCTTATCACGAAGCTGCTGCCAGGCTTTGGTTAACAAGCCGCTGGGAATAATCCGCTCAACCTTGAGGGTGATCAAGCGTTCGATCGAGATTGCCACGACAATAATTGAACAGATCAGTAGTGGCCACATCAACCAGCCGCCAGCGAGGAAAATTTGATACACAGTGTTGTCCAGTCAGTCCATTAAACGTGATCGTGACCTTACCACAAACCACGGCGTGGCAAAATCCACAATCTAGGGTTAACGCCACCAGCGCTTAGCGTCTAGTCGCGCCGCGCTAATCTTTAGCTGCCCTGAAGGCGACCATTGAAAAGAAACCGCGCCCTGCTGTGCAGTGTTCCAAAGTATGCTGCCGATATTCGAATAGCGCGTCGTAACCACGTCGTGAGGATGTCCAAACTGGTGCTGGTAACCAGCAGAAAATACCACATGTTTGGGCATCAGATGCCGAACAAATGCATGGCTAGAGGATGTCTTGCTGCCGTGATGCGGTGCCAGCAGAAGATCAATGGGCGCAGCACTTAAGCGCTCAGAGTCGAGTAATTGATACTCCGCGGCGGTTTCGATATCGCCGGGCAGTAAAATGCTGATGTCACGCCAGCGGATCTGAACCACACAGGAGCTATTATTGCCCGTATTGCCGACCTGCTCGTCAGCGCGTGGCGCCAACACCTCGAATACAACATCGTCCCACCGCCACTGCATACCGGCACGGCAAATTTCTGCGTTTTGTCCAGCCAGAACAGTTTGCGGATAAGCCACGGCCGGCCCAGTCATAAGCCTGCGGCTCTGCAACACCTGATTTAGCGAACCAAACCCGCCACTGTGATCACCATCCTCATGACTGATCGCCGTCATATCGATGGCGCTCCAGCCGCGATGCCAAAAAAAAGGAGCGATAATGCCACTTCCGGCGCTAAAGGCTTGGCTATATTGCGCGCCGCTGTCATACAGCAGCGTGTGCGTTTTTGTTTCTACCACCACGGCCAGGCCCTGCCCTACGTCAAGCACCGTGACACGGAGACCAGGCGAGGTTCGTCCTGCTGCCAACAGCAGAACCAGAGGCAGCACACCCAGCCATTTTTCCAGGCGTCGCTGCGGCAGCATAAGGCTCAGCCCAGCAAGCAGCGCTGCCAATAAGGTTAGTTGAGAGGTGCCAGCAGGCGAAATGGCAAACCCGTAATCGCTGGGCAGAATAGCCAGTAATTTCCAGAGGACGCCAATCGACCAATCGGATATCTGCCAAAGTCCCTCGGCTGCGTCGACGGATAGTGGCAGCAGTAGACAGCCGAGTAACACACTGGGCACGCTAACCATTGAGACCCAGGGAATGGCGATAATATTGACCAGCGGTGCAAACCACGACAGTCGTCCGATAAAGAAAAGCAGTGGCACGGACATAATCAGTAGTAAGGTCAGCTGCGCGCTGAGTGCCCGTTTTTGTGGCCACCAGCGATCTATTGACTGCCACGGAGAAAACCAGCCAATCAAAATGGCTACGGCACTAAAAGAGAGCCAAAAACCCGCACTCAACACCGCCAGTGGTTGCAATAGCGCAATTAATGTCACAGCCCAACTCAAACATACCAGTGGTTGAATGCGACGCCGGCATAACTGTGCTATCACCACGACGGCGACGGCAATCAGAGCTCGCTGGGTTGGTAGAGAAAAACCTGCTAGCAGGCTGTAAGCAAAGGCCGCTAGCAGTCCGCTAATGGGCCCCAACCAATGTAATGTCAGAGTGGGTAAATTGACTCTCAGGAAACCAGCTGCAGCGTTGACCATGACTGCCACACGAGCTAAGCCTTTGCCGACAGCTGTTCCCAGCAACGCAATCAAACCAATATGCAGACCCGAGATAACCAGTAAATGGACGATGCCGAGTCTCGCCAGATCTTGCCACCAATCGCCGAGCTGGCGCTTATCACCGATGCTGAGAGCAAGTAGCACTGCGCGACCACGAGACGACAAATCGGCATTATTAATCGCCGTTCTAATCAATGATCTCAGCTGCGCGGGCAGCGAGCCAATGTAACCAGCACTAAAATCGCTGCTGTGGTCTAGGCGCTGTGCCAAGTTAGGTGAACGCACATAACCGGTGGCTATGTAACCCTGTTGCAGCAGCCAAGCCTGATAGTCAAACGCCCGTGGATTAACGAACCCTCTGGGCCGTCGCAAGCGCACCACGAGTTGCCAGCGCTGTCCGGCTTCAAGCCCATCTTTGCCATACCAGCCGAGCAGCACCCTGCCCGCTGCAATCTGGCGACTGGAATCAGTCAGCGATTTAATACTATCGACACTAAAGCTGAAGCGGCTGCGAAGGCTATTGCTCTCAACTAAACCAACGATATGACCTGAGACCAAAAACTCGTCTCCATTGAGCGCCTCGGGTAGCGTGGTGCGGAGTAACTGCTGTGCTGAAAATATCCCCCAGAGCATGCCTGCGCAAAGACATAATAATCCGCGCAATCGAGGCAGAGACCACAGCGGCAGCAAGCTGACAAAGGCCGCGAAGCTAAGTGAAAAATTCGGCAGCCAAGGCCACCAGGCGACCGAAAAAATACCCATCGATAACATAATCAAATTGGCCATTATCGATCCTTCTTTGCAGATATCCGTTACACTGATACAGTCTCAGCCCTGACTGGCACTGTAACGCTGGGACGCAGCAAAAAAATGTAACTCCACCGCACTCCAGTCGAATAATGGCGTTAACGGACTATGAAACATCTGCTGATCATCTATCACACACAATCGGGAAACACAGCACAGATGGCGGCAGCCGTTATGCGCGGCTGCGAGACCGAGACCGGTGTCGACATCCGATTGCGCTGTGCCTTCGATGCAGATCTTGACGATTTACTGTGGGCCGACGGGGTACTGTTTGGCACCCCGGAAAACTTTGGTTATATGAGTGGCGCGCTGAAGGACTTCTTTGATCGAACCTATTATCCGGCTGAACCTCATCAACTCAATCTGCCCTATGCTCTATTTATCAGCGCCGGCAATGATGGCAGCGGTGCTGAGAGGGAAGTTGATCGCATCGCTTGCGGCTACCCGCTAAGAAAAATCAGTCAAGCGCTGATTGCCAAGGGCGATATTAATCAGGCTCATCTCAAACAGTGTGAAGAGTTTGGGCTGTCTATGGCCGCGGGCCTCGTAATGGGAATTTTTTAAGCATGAGTAAAGGGCTAGTATTAACCGGCGGCGGCGCGCGAGCGGCTTATCAAGTGGGTGTTCTCAAAGGCATCGCCAGAATATTACCGAGGTCTGTCTACAATCCCTTCCCGATTATCTGCGGCACCTCTGCCGGTGCGATCAATGCCTTATCGATTGCTGGGCGAGCGGGCCCATTTCGCTTGCGCACCAGCAAGCTGGAACGTATTTGGAACGAACTCACCCCAGCGGATGTCTACCGTACCGATCCTCGAGGCGTATTAAAAAACACCTTCCATGTGCTGGCATCATTTGTTCACAGCGGCTATGGCATCGGCAAGCCTATTTCTCTGCTGGACAATAGTCCACTGCGCAAGATGATGGATAATTATGTAAAGTTCGATTATCTCGATACGGCGATCAGTAATGGCGAACTCGAGGCCATAGCAGTAACCGCCATGAGCTACGCAAGCGGCCAGTCAGTCACCTTCTACCAAGGCAATGAGAAGATAGCGCCATGGAACCGCTCAAGACGTCGCGGCGAAAAGATCGAGCTGAGTATTGATCATTTAATGGCATCAACGGCCATCCCCGGGCTTTTCCCAGCCGTGCAAATAGAACGAGATTATTTTGGTGATGGCGCCGTGCGCCAGTTAAAGCCGATCAGTCCAGCCCTGCATATGGGGGCTAATAAACTGCTGATTATCGGTGTCAGTGACAACGCCGGGCGCAGCCCACGAGTCAATGGAATGGAGCATTCGCCATCCACTGCACAGATCGTCGGGCACATGTTTAACAGTGCCTTTATCGATGCTGTCGAAAGTGACCTCGAGACCCTGCATAATATCAATCGTCTCGCCAGTGCTCTGCCCCAGTCGTTGCGTGAGAAAAACAATATTACCGACCTCAACCCCATTGACGTGCTTGCCATTTCACCCACGGAATCAATCGACAGTATCGCCCAGGAACATCTGCATGAACTGCCACGGTCACTGCGTCTATTTTTGAGTTTGACTGGCGCGACCGCCCAGGGTGGCGGCTCCAGTGCGGCTAGCTATCTGCTCTTTGAACCCGGCTTTTGTCGCAAACTGATCGATATGGGTATGCGTGACGCGCTAGCTAAAGAGACTGATATAAAAGAGTTTTTTGAACTTTAGCAGACGCCTTGCCGATAAAGCCCAAGCTTGTCAGCAGCCCATAAACAGCAGTGCAAAGAAAGCAGGTTATAAAAAGCCGCGCAAAAAAAAACGCAAAACCGAGGTTTTGCGTTTTGTTATTGGAGCGGGAAACGAGGTTCGAACTCGCGACCCCAACCTTGGCAAGGTTGTG
>JAFMBY010000131.1 GCA_017858135.1 Porticoccaceae bacterium
TAAAAACAGCCCAAAGGCTGTTTTTATCCACCCTCTCCTGGGCACCCGCAAAATACTAAGGCCGCATGCCCATAGAAGCAAGACACCATCTTAAACCTGTCAAGCAAAGAGCTCTATCCAAGGGTTGAATTGTTCAATTAAACGAATAGAGCCTAGCTATACTCGCTTTTTTCAAGCGCCTGTAATCGGACATCGGTCAGCGATTTAAGCTGATTTATTAATAACCCGACAAAAAGTAATCCAGCAAATATCCCAGCGACCATAAAGCCGTACTCGGCATTGCCACCATATCTGTCACTCACTAAACCCATACTGAGTGGCCCAAATGCTGCGCCCAGAGCCGTGAAAAATAGAATAACGCCGGCAGCGCCACCGTGGTTCTGTTTGGGGAAGCAACTGATACCCTTTGAATTCAGGGTTGGGTAGATCACTGACATAAAGAGTCCAGAAAGTGGCAACAGATAAACCGCCGCAGCTGTGCCAATGATAATGGTCCCGACAAAGCACAATAAAATGGCAAAACTAAAGAGAGACATTAGGACTGCCCAGTTGAAGCGCGCCATCATCCAGATTCCTAGAAAGCGGCCTGCTGCTCGCAGCACAAAGAATATTGTCAATGCATAGGTGGCGAGGAACAGAGCATTACCGCTGTAATCGAGCAGCAAGGTGGGCATCCATACGTAGATGGCACTCTCTGTAGCCACATAGAAAAACGCACCTAATGAAAAGCCTAGTGCATAGGGGTCTTTTAGCATTTTGAGGGTCTGTTGCAGGGTAATAGGGTTTTCCGGGATATGCTTGCTCTCTGGGTACTTCACAAACAAAGCCATAACAATGAGCGCAACGCAGAAGGTAGCGGCGAAAATATACAGCCATTTCCAGTCGACACCCTGGGTCAACATGTAGGTGACGAGAAAGGGACCGATGATGGCGCCAACACCAAAGAACGCCTCAACCCCATTCATGGTTGAGGTGTGCTGGGTGGTTGAGGTGGAGATATCGCCGATCAAAGCCAGTGCTGCGGTTTTGAAAATACCTATAGCGACACCGGAGATCATCATTAGTCCCAGGTAATAGGCAAATGTACTGCCGGCAAGAAAGAGGTAGGCAGTGATCGCAAATAACGCCAGCCCGAGAATGATGGTCTTTTTACGACCTAAGCGGTCGGCTAAGAAGCCGAAAAATATGCCAGAGAGGGCTATGGCTAGCATGGGGCCATAATGGAGCATGCCGGCGGCTGTCATACTGAGGTCAAAGTCTTTCATTACCTCTGGGATAATTACCCCTACCGCGTCTGTGGTCATGGCGAACATCATAAACATCATGTAAGTTAACCATCGAATTATGGTGCTATCCGCACCTGTCTGATTGTTCGTCATGCTGTTCCCCTGAGAGTTGTTGGCAGTCTTGTAGTCGCACGTTTTCGTGACATTAAAGGATAAGCAGAATAAATACAAACGATTGCAATAAGAAAATCGAAACCTCGCTACACTGCTAATGTGCCTCTTATCGGCCATTTTGGCCCCTTATTTAGGTAGTTCGACGGATTGAGTGCGCCATTCATTGCAATCATTTGCAATTGTAAATATGCTGATTCACTGAATATTAGAAGACTGTATCCCCATGGTAAAAAGCTCTCCACGAGTCACTAAGATGGAAGAACTGGCAAAGGTTGCCGGCGTTTCTGTCTCTACTGTATCGCGCGCCCTGGCAGGCAATCCCTTAATTAACGCTAAGACAAGGGCTCGCATCGTTGATTTGGCGGCCAAACACAATTACCAGATTAATGAGAACGCTCGCAACTTTCGTCTTCAGAAGACCAATGTAATTGCTGTTGTTCTGATGTTAGATGTGAAGTCAGAGCAGCACACGTCGGATATGTTTTTCCTTGAAATGTTAGGCGCTATTGCCGACGCATTGTCGGTTCAAAACTACGATTTGTTATTGGCGAATTCTCCGATTAATAATGTATTGGATATCCATAATAGCCGGATATTTAGGCAGTCTGACGGTATTATCTTTATCGGTCAGGGCAATCAGCATGAATATCTCAATGCGTTTTCAGAGTTCGGTAAGCCGATGGTGGTGTGGGGCTCCAATCTGCCTGATCGTCATTATTGCACGGTCGGTGCAGACAACGTGGTAGGCGGTTTTCTGGCCACCAAACACCTGTTAAACCTCGGGCGTAAGAATATTGTATTTATGGGTGATATCAATATGCCCGAGCCGAAGCAGCGCTTTGAAGGCTATCTAAATGCTTTGAAAGAGAAGGGTGTTAAGTTTGATAAGCGGCTGCAGATTGATGTGCCGTTTGAGATGTCTCACGCCAGTGAGGCAATCAATGATCTGCTACAGCAAAAGGTGTCTTTTGATGGTGCAGTTTGCTGTAGTGACTTGATCGCCCTTAGCGCAATTGCGGCCCTAACTGAGAGCGGCCTGCGTGTACCTGAGGATGTGGCTGTTGTCGGCTACGATGACATTGCCTTGGCTGGTTACAGTAGCCCATCGTTAACCACTGTGCGTCAGAACATTGTTCAGGGCGGGCGTATTTTGGTGCAAAAACTGATGGCGCAGATCAATGGCGACACGGTGACGGATTCTGTATTAAAAACCGAGTTAATTGTGCGTCGCTCCAGCGGTGCCTGGTAGCAACATTCACTCAGTACTCTCTATAGCGTTGTCGTGGTCTGCGGGCATTATTTGCTGACAAACCTCTAATAGGTTCAATACTTTGCCGTTTTCTTTTTAATGTATTCCATTCTACGGTGTTGTGTGACCAATCAATGCAATCGATTGATAAATAGTTGCAAACGATTGCAATTTTGGGTTTTAATGCCGGTCAGGTTGATTTTTTAAAGCTCTGTGAACAGTTGAGTCATCGAATCAATTGTGTCATCTAGGACAGATGACGTTTGAGTACCTAGTGGGCAGATATGTACAGATCAATAAGCTAGAGGTATTTGTTAGCGTTTGAGTCATTCATTGAGCCAGCTATTCATAAGGTATTTAAAAACCTCAGGGTGCGTCGCACGTCTTGGGCTCACCAGAAAATATATTGGTAGGGGGAATTTATGAAATATTTCATTAAATCTAAAATTGCTATGTCTATTGCCGGAACACTGACTATGGCAGCACCAGCTTTGGCTGGAACACTCGATGAAATCGTTGTTACAGGTACACCTGGCACAGGTGTTTCCAAGTTTGAATCAACAGTTTCTGTTAACACCTTAAGCGCTGATGAAGTTATTAAGATGGCACCGCGTTCTGCTGCAGAAGTACTGCGCGCAATTCCTGGTGTGCGTTCTGAGTCATCTGCTGGTGAAGGCAACACTAATATCGCGGTTCGCGGTGTGCCTATCGCTTCTGGCGGTTCTAAGTTTGTTCAGTTGCAAGAAGATGGTATGCCGATCCTTCAGTTTGGCGACATCATCGTAGGCACCTCTGATCAGTTCTTGCGTCTCGATGACACATTGCAGCGCGTTGAAGTACTGAAAGGTAGCTCTGCTGCAACTTTGGCAAGCAATGCGCCTGCAGGCGTGATTAACTTTATTAGTAAGACAGGCGAAGTTGAGGGTGGCAGCGTAACTGTCTCTACAGGCCTAGATTACGATCTGTTTAAAACCGGCTTTGAATATGGCGGCGCACTGAATGAAGACTGGCGTTTCCATGTTGGTGGTTTTTACCGTGAAGG
>JAFMBY010000043.1 GCA_017858135.1 Porticoccaceae bacterium
TTGGTTAATCTAGCTACCGATTTCTATGAAATTCTTCGATCAAAACGTTTGACTGCAACCTTTTACTGCAACCTTTTACTGCAACATTTTACTGCAAAATTTTACTGCAACATTAGCCAACCAAATCACGAATAGTCAGCTTACCCAGCTGCGACATATGCACCTCGTCAGGACCATCGGCGATACGACAAAATCGTGCCGTAGTAAATGCCTCGGGGATCATTGTATCCTGACAGACGCCGGCGCCACCAAAGATTTGCATTGCTCGATCGGCGACGTCTTGACACATTTTCGGCGCGACGATCTTTAGCATCGAGATATAAGGCATGGCCGCTTTGACCCCCTGCTCATCCATAATTTCGGCGGCATGTAAGGTCAACAGACGACATTGCTCGATATCACAGCGGGAGCGAGCAATCTCATGTTGCACACTGGTTTTTTTACTCAGTTTGGTACCAAATGCGACTCGCTCCTCGGCGCGAGCGCACATTAGTTCTAAGCAGCGCTGGGCCATACCAATAAACATCATCGCATACTGAAAACGGCCGGGGCCCAAGCGACCCTGAGCAATCTCAAAACCACAGCCTTCGCCTTTGATCATATTGCTAACCGGCACACGCACATTCTCAAACAGGAATTCGGCTTCACCACCGGGCGAGTGGTAGCTATCGAAAACACGTAGCGCACGAACCATGGTGATACCTGGGGTATCGCGCGGTACCAATATAGTCGAGTGCTGGCGATGTCGCGTAGCATCCGGATTAGAGCGCCCCATCACCAACATAATTTTGCAGCGATCACCCACCGCATTAGTGGTCCACCACTTGCGGCCGTTGAGCACATACTCATCGCCATCACGGGTGATTTCCAATTCCATATTAGTCGCATCGGATGAGGCGACCTGGGGTTCAGTCATGGCATAGGCGGAGCGAATATCACCGGCCAGCAGTGGCTCGAGCCATTGCGCTTGCTGCTCTGGAGTACCGTATTTAGCCAGCACTTCCATATTGCCACGATCCGGGGCATTGCAGTTGAACACCGGCTGCGCCCAAGATACTTTGCTCATGGTTTCAAATAGCGGTGCAATTTCGGAATTGCTTAAGCCTGGACTCCAGGGCTGGTACTCTGCCGGTAGAAATAAGTTCCACAGACCCGCGGCCTTCGCTTTTTCCCGCAAACCATCAAACCAAGGCGGCACCTGCCAAAGATTATTCTGGTCTAGAGTAAACTCCTGCCAATCATGCTCGCGAGGATAGATATGCTCCTGCATAAAGGCTTCTAATTTGACATTTAACGCCTGGCTTTTTTCCGACATTGCAAAACCCATTGCTATCACTCCGATTGTTTGACGGTTGAAGATGTTTAAACCTTGTATTGGCACATATCATGCCATTATATGCGCACTTAAATCAACTCTTAATCGCGGCCACGTTGGCACCTTAAACATCACCCAAAAGGGATAAAATAAACGGTAAGTTCACCGGCACAAGCTATCTGGGCAACAAAATGGTTTACCCGCTATTATTTCGACACTCAGCGAGCCAGTTAAAAAAACTAAAATACGTCAGGCTAGCGCCGACCGTTTTGAGTATTCAAGACACTGGGTAAGACTGGAAACCCACCTGATGTGGCGAATGCAGAGCCGGGAGAAAACTCTGGCTAGGCTGGCTTGAGGGTATGAGCCCAAGGGTGAACTCACCTCAGCACTAGTCGATATAGTCCATAGCCAGTTGCACCAGAGGTCGCACCAGACCGCCGACATGGTTGGCTGCCGCGTTAGAGGCATTACCGTCCACTGCGCGCTTGGCGACACCTTGGCAAATAGCCGCTAAACGAAAGAAGCTAAAGGCCATAAAGAAGTTCCAGCTGTCGATTTTATCGATACCCATCAGGGTACAGTAACGCGCAACGATCGCCTCTTCTGAGGGGATCCCTTGGCTTGCCCAATCAATAGAACCAACCCCACCGACCATATTTTTGTTCTCTGAGGCCGGCAGCTTCATGCCCATTACCAAGTAGGCGAGATCCGCGTAGGGGTGTCCCAGGGTGGAAAGCTCCCAGTCAAGCACCGCTATTACGCGGGAGTTATCACTGGCATACATCAGGTTATCGAGGCGATAATCACCGTGCACTAACGACACCTTGCCATCATCCGCCGGCATATTGTCGCCAAGCCAAACCATTAAGCGCTCCATCTCATCAATCGTCTCAAGTTCTGATGCGCGATATTGCGCGCTCCATCGATCCAGCTGGCGCTGAAAATAGTTACCCGGGCGGCCGTAGTCACCCAGCCCAGCCCTATCGAGGTCGACACTGTGAATAGCGGCGAGCACCTTAATCAGTTCGTCGTACATCTCTGTGCGTTGCGCCGCAGTCTCGATTTCGCCGAGCTCGGGACGCCAGTAAATATTGCCTTCGCAGAATTCCATCAAATAAAACATCGAGCCGATAATCTCGCGATCTTCACAGAGGTGGTAGGCCTTAGCCACCGGCACATCGCTATCCGCGAGCGCCTTAATCACACGGTATTCTCGGTCCACAGCATGGGCTGACTTAAGCAGTTCACCGGGCGGCTGACGACGCAGCACATAGCTGCCCGAGGCGGCATCGATTTTAAAGGTCGGATTGGACTGACCACCGGCAAATTTAGTCACGCTTATAGGCCCGACAAAGCCATCGACATTGGCTTCCAGATAAGCGAGTAATTTATCTTCATCTAACGAACTGACTTGAGACATAAACATATATTCCAGAGTAAATTTGATGCTTGTCGAGTAATGCGGCGCGACGCTCATTGTACGGCACATTATTCCTTGCCTGAGCCCCCCTTGACTGTCATTCTGAGCACAGCCGAAAGCGTTCAGTGGTAATGCTTCAGCCCTCTTCAATCGCTGCGTTCGGTTGCGATAACACAGATATAGGTTCTTTTATAGCGTCGCCACATAAAGACACAAATTGTGCCACAATATACCTTCCGCGCAAACAACCTGCAGCCATTGTCCTCGAAAATATAGTCGCTATTAATTGTGATAATGACGCAATCCATGCGAGTATAAAAGCCTAACTACAACATATTGACTCAATACTTTGCATCAATAAGTCGACAAGACAACATCATAAAAGACCCTGAGAGAATCACTATGAGTAAAACCACAGTTTATACACCGGCCAAGGTTTGGAACTGGAATAAAGAATTTGGTGGCAAATTTGCCTCTATCAACCGGCCGACGGCGGGTGCGACCCATGAAAAAGCGCTCCCAGTGGGCAAACACCCACTGCAACTTTATTCTCTGGGCACACCCAATGGCGTAAAAGTTACTGTGTTGCTAGAAGAGCTAATTGAACTGGGTATTGCAGACGCGGAGTACGATGCTTGGTTAATCAACATTAACGATGGCGAACAATTTAGCAGTGGTTTTGTCGAGGTTAATCCCAACTCAAAAATTCCAGCACTGATGGACCATAGCACTACGCCACCCACACGGGTTTTCGAATCTGGGGCGATCATGCTCTATCTCGCGGAGAAATTTGACGCGTTTATTCCAAAAACATTGGCACAGCGCAGCGAATGTCTTAACTGGCTTTTCTGGAATATCGGCAGCGCTCCCTTTCTCGGTGGCGGCTTTGGTCACTTCTATGCCTATGCTCCCGAAAAGCTCGAATACCCAATTGAACGCTACACTATGGAAGTCAAACGCCAGCTCGACTTGCTCGATCAGCGACTGGCTGACAATCGTTATCTCTGCGGCGACGAGTACAGCATTGCCGATATGGCGAATATGGCCTGGTATGGCGCCTTAGTCATGGGCAAGCTCTATGAGGCCGGCGAGTTTCTCGAGGTATCAAGCTATACCAATGTGATTCGCTGGACTAAGGATATTCAACAGCGACCAGCAGTAAAACGCGGACAGCGAGTCAACCGCGTTTGGGGAGCGGAGTCTAATCAGCTGGCCGAACGCCACGATGCTAGCGACTTCGACAGAGACCCGGCGGAGATTCTCAGGCAGGTAATGACGCGCAAGATGAAGCAATCATAAGCTTACAGCCAGATATCCTGATTGTCTGACCAACCGAGCTGTCGATCTAGCCTGATCGACAGCAGCGCTTCTAGTCCGCAACGCCGCAGCAAGTCGGACACATCGAGCCGCTGCGGCGTTGTCAGCCGCATATACTGCTGCTGCAGTCGCTGCAGGATAACAAAGCGGTAAGACTGCGCGACGGCGCTGACCGACTGTCCACGCATGCTAAACTCTGCCATGCCAAAAAGACGCCCTGCCAGCAACCCCTGAGCAGGCGTACCCGGTTCAGGTTGATTCGCAGCCAGCCATTGGTTAATCACTTCAGCAGCAGCACGCGTCTCTGGAACAAGATCCTCTGCCAGCACTCTGAGTACGGTCATCAGAGTCTCTGGAATACGGTCGTCGGCAAGATAATCATCGCCTGGATTAAAAAACTCAGCTACATCCTGATCAGCGCGATTCATGCGTTCGACCCAGCGCGCTACGCGCACCGCGCGCTGTTGCATAATTCGCAGCGGTGCGGGGTCTCTTCCAAGGTGGGCATAAAGTGGCGCGATCAGGCCAAAGTCACCGATACTGGGCTTCCAACCCAGCAGGTAAGGCATTTCACTGAGATGCTGATTTAGTGCCTCGAGGAACTCCAGATAAAGCGTCTCCACCAGCGGCATGGTGGCTTCTGTGACACCAAAAAGCACCCCTGCAGTTTGCATTTTAGACATCATATATTGCGTCTTTGCTTCTCGCTCAGGGTGCTCGCGCTGAGAGTGCAAAAAGTGATAATGCAGAAATTCTTCATTTTCTTCGAGATAGTTCCAGCGGTAGTGCATCGCCGGACGCAATAGACCGCTGGTACCAACCAAGTCAAATAGCGTACTGACTATCTGCTGCTTGGCGCTCGAGGGTTGAAATAGCCTGCCATTGGCACATTCAAAATGCTCAATAATCGCCCCGCCATCGCGAATAACCTCGCCCTCGGGGGTCACCAAAACAGGAATCGTCGCCAACTTACTCTCCGGCAATACCTCATCTTTAAAGCTTTCATGGCCAGTGGATAACTCACGAAAGGGAACGCCACTCTTAATCAGGTAAGAACGTGCGCGACCGGTGTAGAGCGAATGAGTTATGCCGTAGAGAGTGTGGACATTAGGTTTTTTCAACTGTCGGTCTCCAATCGATGATTCAAACAATTAATGCTATAAAATGTGCCATCGATGCCAGCCATACGAGACCTAAAGGAACGTAAAATCGTGGCCGCAAAAAGAAACTCATAGTGATTTGAACCGGGAAGGAAACGGTTTTATCAATCGCTGATGTTTTAAAAATATGAATATCAGAAAAACGTTGATCCGATGCCAGTTCAATCAAGTCCCGTCGACACTTGTAGCGCATCATTGCCGTCGCAGCCCATTGTGGGTCCTTATCACAGTTCCAACTGTCAATATACCCGCCCACCTTGCGCGTCATAAACACCGGGTGCCCGCCGCGCTTAAACAATTCTTTGGCAAAGGGTTTAAAGTAGCCTGCGAGCACATCCTGGGGATTAACTTGCTCGCCGGTAACCGGGTGAGACATTTTTCCGCTGTGCAATGTGACAAAGTTTTGCATAACAAATTCTTTGCCGTCATCCTCTTCCATAAATCGCCGCACTACATCCGCGTCGGTGTGCGCAGCACCCGAACCCTTGGAAAATTTTTCAATATAGCTGTCAATTTCCTCAGCTGCAATTGGCCCCGACCAGTTGATATACCAGTATAAGAACGCTAAGTATAAAGCCGATGCCGTTAACCAAATCGAGATTATCATTGATGTTTTCCAGTACTTTTAAATTAGAGTGATTTTTAACGAAACAGGTGTCGAAAAAATCTCACACCGCATCCATAACTTCGATATCAGGAGCAGCCGTGACCAGCGCACCCATCTTTTGACTCGCCGCTAAAAAATACTCAGTCTGACCGTGGGCCTTTAACGCGTCCTGGCTCGCATATTGCTCAAGAACCTTGTACACCTGTGGGTCAGATTTGGTTCGGTGCAAAGCATAAAAAACCGCGCCCGGCTCATTGGCCAGCACCTGTTCAGTGAGCGCCATAAATAGCTCTTCAAACTCTGCATTTTTACCTTCTCGAATCGAAATCGTTGCGATAACACCTATTGTCATAATTCCTTCCTTTTATTGCCGTTGGTTAGTATTTTGCGCAAAAAGATGACCCAATCCATCTCGACTTATTCATCAGTTCGGCGTGTAAATATACTCGTCGCCCAGTACAAATTTTTCCGCCAAAGTTTTATCAATCATAATCGGCGAGTTCATGACTGGCGCATAGAGAGCCCCAACCGAATTCGCCTGATGCGCTGTCAACAGAGCCTGCAGTTGAGCAACAATTTGCGGGTGACTGGCAACCAAATTAGTCTGCTCAGTAGGATCCGACGCTAGGTTGTATAACCATTGCTGATGGCCATCTGTTGGACGTTGATTGACCTGCAGTTTCCAATCGCCGTGGCGAACGACCTGATAATGGCCACTCTGCCAAAACAGCGTTTCCCGCTGCCAATTCGCAGCCCCTTGCTCGGTTGTCAGCGGCAATAGATCAAGGCCGTCGATGTCGATTTCTGCTGACGGTGAAATGCCTGCGGCGGCGGCCAGTGTTGGCATCATATCGATATGTGCCACGGGCGTGTTTACGCGAGTACCGGCAACAATTTTGGCCGGCCATTTAACAAACAGCGGCACCCGAATACCGCCCTCGAACATCGTAATTTTCCAGCCGCGGTAAGGGCTATTGATATCATCGAGACCAATATAACCGGGGCCACCATTATCGCTGGTAAAAGCGACAATGGTGTTTTCTGCCAAGCCCTGTTCCTCCAACGAGTCTAAAATGCGCCCAACGCTGCGGTCCAATGCGCGAATCATCGCCGCATAAACGCGTAGGCGGTGTGGTTTGATATCACCGACCGCCTCATAGTCTTCGCGAGTTGCCTGCAATGGTGTATGCACGCCCCAGTGCGCCAAATAGAGAAAGAACGGACGATTCTTGTTCGCCTCAATCACCTTAATCGATTCGTCAGTCCAGTAGTCAGTCAGGTAACCAGCGGGTTTAAAACGATTCTGGTCGCCACTATTGAACGAAGCGGCATAGTTTAATCGCGCCCAGAGAAATTGATCGATCGGATCAAAATCAAGCTTGGCATTGACCACATTGGCGTCATCTTCCGGCAGATAGAGAGCACTCGCCATCAGTAAACTATCATCAAAACCCTGCTGATGGGGGGCCATACCGTTATCGCGACCGAGATGCCACTTGCCAATATGCGCAGTGTAATAGCCTTGCTCTTTTAATATCTCTGCAATGGTGACCTCTGAGGGCGGCAGGCCTTTCAACTCATAGGGAGGCTGGCCCGCTTCCAAGGCTTCGTCGTAAAAAATCGGTGGCAAGCCGCTATCCATTTCAGCCGCTATTTTGGAGATAGTTTTCCCCATACCCGAGGGCATCGGGGTAAATTCAAAACCGGTTCGAGTGGGATAGCGGCCGGTCATCATCATCGCTCGCGACGGCGCACAGGTGCTGGCACCAGAATAGGACTGACTAAATACCGCCCCCTCGGTCGCCAGGCGGTCTATGCTCGGGGTTTGTACCCTGCCGTCGGCGACACCACCGCCAAAGGTCGAGATATCATTGAAGCCAAGATCATCAGCCACTATCAAAATAATATTGGGTGGGCGCTGCGCTGGTTTATTAACAGCCTCTGTCGGACCCTGGGACCAAGGGATATCAACCGTTGCGGCAATATCATGCTCTGTTGCGGACTTATATTTGACCAGTGCCAGCAAGATATCTGTACGCTTGTGCCAGCCCACCATACTGCCGAGCACAACAATTAATAGTATTAAAACTATCACTTTTTTCATCGGTTTTTCCCACCCCTTAACCAAGCTCTTTTAGCGCTGCCACTGACTAGCATGACGGCTCGATCGACCTGTATATTGGCATATATAATGCCACTATAGCCCACGCCCGTCTAGCCTTACAGAACGATTGGAACCGCCCCTGTGGACCAACCACTATTAATCGAAATTGACCATGCACAGGCCTTGGGTGGTAACCTCAGTTGGCTACTGCTTGGGGGGAGGACTTGACGTGCCGCTTGGCTGCCATTTCCACCTAGTCGCTACCGAGGGGCCACTAATTGGCCTCCCCAAAATGGATCTGGGCAGCGTTCCCGCCTGCGGTGGCAGCACCCGGCCCAGCCTGCGCTGGCAATACAAAGGATGCTTAATACCATTATTGACTGTGACGATAAGACACTGGAGAAACGGCTACACGATGAGCTCAATGCGGTGCCCAACTGTCTCGACTCCCCTGACTCAAGTGCGGGCATGGCTGCCTTCTTGAAAAAACGAAAGCCCCTGTTCAATCAGTATCTGCATCGATCGCTTATCTTAAGCCTGCGGCTATCGGCGCATAATACGCCTGCTTTATCGCCTTAAAAATTCCTGGCTCTTTGCGGGCAAGATCGGTCGCCAGCTCGGTCGCCCCGCTAAGCAGGTTTTCAAGCGGCGCTTTGTCATCGGCGAAACCGGCAGCAATAGCATCGTCGGCGTCGTAGCGCTTGCCCGTCAGCACCGCGTCTCGGACAGTGGCTGCCGGCAATCTGAGGCGCAAAAACTCCATCATCCCCTGCGGTAGCGGCACACCGGCGTCAACCTCGGAAATGCAAATCCAACCCCGGTCTTCACGCATTATTCGGTAGTCACAGGACAGCGCCAAAAAGGCGCCGCCAGCAAAGGCATGGCCATTAACGGCAGCGACGGTAGGAAATGGCAACATCAGCATGCGACGATGAATTTCATTCATTTGCGCGGCAAATTTGCTCCACCCATCGCCATCGAGCTTGCGTAACACCTCAAGGTTGAGGCCATTACTAAAAAACTTTCCCTCACCAATCAAAACCATTGCTGTCCCAGCTACAGGGTTAACTTCCAGCTGATCAAGAATCTCTAACATTCGCTGCTGCCAATCAAGACAGATCATATTGGCGTCATTATTCATCGTGACAGTATACATTTGCTTGTTTTTGCTCAGTTCGATCATTGCTTTGCTCCGCCGCAAATTTTATTATTGACACATGTTATGCCATTTAATATCGTGATCCAAGTGCGCAGTCTATTCAATCCATTAGACATCGTCGACCTTTTGAAATATCGTGCCTTGGTCGAACTGAAGCCTTAACAATTAAAACAATAACCCAAAGAGAATCGACTTATGCTGTCATCTGGCTCAAGTAAAATCCGGCTAACACGCCTATTTAGCCTTATCAGCACTCTGTTATTGGGGCTGGCAGCTCTAACCCATGCCAGCGAGGATGATCTGCGTCCCAATGTCGTGGTGATTCTGGTCGACGATGCCGGGCTAACCGATTTTGCTCCATTTGGCGGCGAAGCACAGATGCCCAACATCCAGACCTTGGCTGACCGCGGCAGCAAATTTAGCAACTACCACACCTCTCCCCTTTGCGCGCCCTCCCGTGCCATGCTGCTCACTGGCATTGATAACCACCGCACCGGTATTGCGACGATTCCAGAGGTGCTATCGGAGAACCAAGTGGATCAGCCAGGCTACTCGATGTTTTTCGAACCCGGCGTTAGAACCTTGGCTGATCGGCTCAAAGCCGCTGGATACGGCACCTATATGACCGGAAAATGGCATCTCGGTGGGCGTGAGCAAGACCTGCCTAACGGCCATGGTTTTGATCGCTCCTTTGCTCTCGACGCCTCAGGTGCCGACAATTGGGAACAAAAACCGTATATGGGCTACTACGATTTTGCGCCCTGGTATGAAGATGGCAAACCAGCTGATCTGCCGGAGGATTTTTATTCGTCGAAATTTATTGTCGATCGTATGATCAGCTATCTCGATAGTGATCAGCAGTCAGAACAACGGCAGCCGTTTTTCTCTTATCTCGCTTTTCAGGCCATTCACATACCGGTTCAGGCACCGCGCGAGATAACCGATCGCTACAACGGGGTTTATGATCAGGGTTGGCATAAACTGCGTGAAAGTCGCCAGCAACGCGCGATTGAGCTGGGACTGATTCCCGCTGATGCACCACTCGCCGAAATGCCTGCCAATAGTCAGGACTGGGAAAGCTTATCCGCGGAGGATAAAGCTCTCTATGCCCGCGCCATGCAAGTGCAAGCCGCGATGCTCGAGTCCATGGATACACATATTGGTCGCTTTCTAGAGTATCTAAAAGTACGTGGCGAACTCGACAACACGCTATTTATTGTCACCTCAGACAATGGGCCTGAACCCAGTTACCCACTTGCCGTTAGCGGCATGCAGCAATGGATGAGGCTCAATGGTTACAACCACAGTATCGACAATCTCGGCGAGAAAGGCAGTATGGTGGCCATAGGTCCAGAATGGGCAAATGCCAGCGCCTCACCGCTTAATATGTTTAAGTTTTATGCTGCAGAGGGTGGTATTCGAGTGCCCTTAATTATCGCCGGGCCGGCGATAGCGCAACAAACTTGGCAGCCAGCAATGACTATGGTCACTGATATCACACCTACCGTACTGGATTACCTCGAGATCTCGGACCAGCAAGCGAACGCGGTTGCAATCACCGGACGCAGCATGATGCCATTGCTCGAGGGTTCAGCTAGCGCCATTTATGGCGACGATGAAGCGATCGGCATGGAGGTTTCTGGCAATTCTGCGCTGATCAAAGGTGATTACAAGCTGACCCGCAATACCCCGCCCCATGGCGACAATATTTGGCGCCTCTACAATCTGGCGGTCGATCCCGGCGAGAGTCATGATTTACGTGCACAGCAGCCGCAGCGATACAATCAAATGATGGCTGACTACAGCCTCTATGAAACTGAGTTTGGTGTTATTCCGCCAGCTGAGGATTTTGACTACATCGCCCAGACCAGAAGTAACGCAATTGAAAAAATCCTGCAACGTAATTGGCTCAGATTGGCTATGACCGCCGTCATTGTCTTGTTGTTAATCGGGTTGATCATTCGATATGTCTATCGGCGCCAGCAAGCGCAGCGCTAAATAAATCAGATAATGGCTGAGCTATAGTCGGCATAAGCACGGAATATATTGACGCTTATTATGCCAATTTATATAGTGGTGACTAGTGGTGCTGAGAATGTTCAGGTGCCGATATTGTCCGACACCCAATTTATAATGAGGAAATTAGCATGAAAACAAAAATTACCGAGATGCTCGGTATCGAACATCCAATTATCCAGGGTGGCATGCATCATGTGGGCCTAGCTGAACTGGCCGCTGCGGTCTCTAATGCCGGCGGGCTAGGCATTATTACCGGCTTGACTCAGGGTACACCGGAAAAACTCGCCAATGAAATTGCTCGCTGTCGCGCTATGACCACCAAGCCATTTGGTGTCAACCTAACGTTCCTGCCCTCGCTCACTCCCCCGGATTACCCAGGCTTGATTCAGGCGATTATTGACGGTGGCGTTAAGGTGGTTGAAACCGCTGGTAACAACCCTGCCCAGTGGCTGCCGATTCTCAAGCAACATAATATTAAAGTGATCCACAAATGCACCTCGGTGCGTCATGCCTTGAAGGCCCAAGCGATTGGCTGCGATGCGGTCTCTGTCGACGGCTTCGAGTGCGGCGGCCACCCAGGCGAAGATGATGTGCCGAATTTTATCCTGCTACCGCGTGCGGCAGATGAGCTGACGATACCCTTTGTTGCCTCTGGTGGTATGGCCGACGGTCGCAGTCTAGTCGCGGCCCTGGCGATGGGTGCCGAGGGCATGAATATGGGTACACGCTTTATTGTCACCGAAGAAGCGCCGGTGCATGAAAATGTCAAGCAGGCTATCCTAGCGGCCAGTGAGCTAGACACCCGCCTGGTGATGCGACCACTGCGCAACACCGAGCGCGTGCTCAACAATTCTGGCGTTGAACGATTGCTGGAAAAAGAAGCCGCTCTCGGCAGTGGTATTAAATTTGAAGATATTGCCCCAGAAGTCGCCGGCGTTTACCCACGAATTATGCAGAACGGTGATATGGATGCCGGTGCTTGGTCCTGTGGCATGGTCGCGGGCTTGATTCATGACAAACCGACGGTACAAGCATTGATAGACCGAATTATGGCAGAAGCCGAAAGCCTGATCTCTGACCGTCTGCATAAGTTTTTATAAGCACCATTTTATCACAAGAGTGATTTTATTTTAGGAGTTACAAATGGCTACAAATCTTTTTGACCTAACCGGAAAAATCGCCTTAGTCACCGGCGCCAGCCGCGGAATTGGCGAGGCTATAGCCAAACTCCTCGCCGAGCAAGGTGCTCATGTTATCGTCTCCAGCCGCAAACTCGATGGCTGCCAAGCCGTGGCCGATCAGATTACTGCAGATGGTGGCAGTGCCGAAGCGCTGGCCTGTCATGTCGGCAGCATGGAGCAGATTGAAGAGGCTTTTACCTTTATTAAAAACACGTTCGGCAAGCTCGACATACTGGTCAATAACGCCGCCACCAATCCCTATTTCGGGCATATCCTCGACACCGATCTCGGCGCTTACAGTAAAACAGTCGACGTCAATATTCGCGGTTACTTCTTTATGTCCGTCGAAGCCGGCAAGTTGATGCGTGACAATGGTGGTGGCGCGATTGTTAACACGGCGTCAATCAACGCCATACAGCCCGGCCCGATGCAAGGAATCTACTCGATCACCAAAGCGGCGGTAGTCAATATGACCAAAGCATTCGCCAAAGAGTGCGGCGGCCTTGGTATCCGCGTCAATGCCCTGCTCCCGGGCTTTACCAAAACCCAGTTTGCCGGGGCCCTGTTTAGCAATGATTCGATTTATCAATCGGCAATCGAAAAAATCCCGATGAAACGTCACGCAGAGCCCAGCGAGATGGCGGGCACAGTGCTCTACCTGGTGTCCGATGCATCCACCTATACCAATGGCGAGTGCATCGTTGTAGACGGCGGTATGACACTTTAGTCGAGATTAGCAGGGCTCTCCAAGGGTGTGGGTGGGTGCTCAGCCTGACACCAGAGTAGAGCCTGAAAAAAAAGTTGATAATCGACTACCAGCATTGCTAAAGAGCTTAATCAAAACCAATAAAAATGGTAGTAGAAATATTTGCCTGCCGCTATTTTATGCAGAAAAAATATTACTCTCTTTGCCAGCTGAGTAATGAACAGTAGTGAATCTCGTTCTTTACAGACACTGACACTCGACATTAACACGTTAATTTTTCAGTCACTTAAACGAAAAATCCCGCTATTGATAACAGTAACGGGATTTTTCTTTTATCGATTAACTATTAAATAAAACAGCAACAAGCTCGGTATTTTAGGCACTTTCAAGCTGATAATAATCCATCAAAATTTTCGCCACTTCAGGACGGGAGAACTCAGGCGGTGGCGCAATCCCATCTCCGAGCATCTGACGAACTTTGGTACCCGACAACAGAATAAAATCGTCTTTAGTATGATCTTCTGCTTCATTCATCATCACAACCCGACCAAGTTTTTTCGAAAAGGCGGTGTGATCGGCATTAAAAATTTCGATATCCAATGAACCGGCAGGCACCCTCTCGGCGAAAATGGTCTGCGCGTCAAAGGCCCCATAATAATCGCCAACACCGGCGTGGTCACGGCCAACAATCAGGTGTGTACAACCCATGTTTTGACGGAATACTGCATGCAAAACAGCCTCGCGTGGGCCGGCATAGAGCATATCGAAACCGTAACCTGTCACCATCACGGTATTCTCTGGGAAGTACAGCTCAACCATCTTGCGAATGCAGTCATCGCGTACAGAGGCTGGAATATCACCTTCCTTCAGTTTGCCGAGCAGCATGTGCACAACGATGCCATCAGCGCCGAGGCGCTCCATGGCCATATGACACAGCTCTTCGTGAGCACGGTGCATGGGGTTGCGAGTCTGAAAGGCAACAACCTTATTCCAACCGCGCTCGGCAATCTCGTTGCGGATTTCCACGGCGGTACGGAAAGTATCGGGGAAATCAGCTTGGAAATAACTTAGGTTAAGCACTTGAATAGGACCAGAGACCAAGTAATTGCCGAGACCGTTAAACGTGGCAACACCAGGATGCTGCGGGTCAGTAGTAGCAAAAATCTCTGCCGCCATAAACTCGATCTGCTCAGCACTAACCTCTTCGATTGCAGCAACATCCATAATCGCCATGACCGGGTTACCCTCAGTATTGGGATCCCTCAGCGCGATACGGCTGGCGCCTGTAATAGCAGAAATATCCCTGGTCAGATTAATCACCGGCACCGGCCAAAACAAACCGCCAGTGGTATGCAGAGTTTCCGAGACACTTAGTGCATCGGCGAGATTCATATAACCGCTTAGCGGATTAAAATATCCGGCGCCTAACATCACTGCATTGGCGGCGGCGGCTGAATTGAGTAACAGTGACGGCAGAGACTCCGCCTCTTTCAATAGCGCCTCATGCTGAGTCGCGTCAACTAAAAGAGGGTTTAAACTGTCTGATCCATGAGGCTTAATCAAAGGTGTTTCTCCGTTGGGTCTTGGTGGTAAGGGTATGTTGTTAAGTAGAGGTTAATGTTGCTAACCGCTGAATATCAGGTTCTAAAGTATAAAACCATGCTCTTCAAGGTAGTTAATAATCTCAGCGACTTCATCCTCTAGAGACATTTCATCTGTGTGCAGATGAATTTCTGCACTGGCAGGTTCTTCATAGGGGTCATCAATGCCAGTAAAATTCTTAATTTCACCGGCCCGAGCCTTCTTGTACAGGCCCTTAGGATCACGACGCTCTGCTTCCGAGAGTGCACAGTCAACAAACACTTCAATAAAAGCAAAACCTGACTCAAGGTGCAGCGCGCGAACCTGATCACGGTCAGCTCGATAGGGACTGATAAAACTCGACAGCACAATCATACCGGAATCGACAAACAGTTTGGCGATTTCGCCAATGCGACGAATATTTTCACTGCGATCATCAGCAGAGAAACCGAGATTTTTATTGATGCCGAGACGAATATTGTCGCCATCCAGACGATAGCTCAGTTTACCGCGCTCAAACAATGCCTTTTCCAGGGCCACGGCAACCGTACTTTTTCCGCTGCCGGATAAACCCGTAAACCACAGCGTTGCCCCTCTTTGCCCCAAGAAAGCACCGCGATCATCGACAGTAATCTCACCGTCGTGCCAAGTTACATTAGTTGCTTTCTGCTCAGTCATGTCAGTTAACACCTACAAAGTGGATTAGAGACGCGATATTAGAAACTAACACAATATAAGTAAAACAGGATATTATGATAACCATAATCGATTTAATCGATAATAAAATCGGACCTTATCAAGATGAAATACAGTCTCAGGCAACTCGAAATATTTCTCGCCATCGCGCGCTATGAAAATATATCCAGGGCAGCCAAACAACTGCATATGTCACAATCTGCCGCCAGCTCGGCCCTGCAAACACTTGAACAATCCTACAATATCAGCCTGTTTAATCGCTCAGGTAAAAAGCTTGAGCTCAGCGAAGAGGGTAAAACCCTGCGTAATAAAGCCGAAGTTCTGGTGACCCACGCTGGAGAATTTGAGCAGGCATTGCAGGGACACAGCGATATCGGGCACCTAAAAGTCGGCGCCAGCTTTACCATTGGCAACCACCTGGCTGTCAGTTATCTGGCCGGCTATCTGGCGCAACACCCTGAGGCACAGGTGGATATCAATGTTGCTAACAGTTCCGATGTGGCCGCACAGGTGCTCAACTTTGAAGTCGATATCGGCATGATTGAAGGTGAAGTTCAACACAATGGGCTTGAGTTAATACCTTGGCGGCAAGATCAGCTGGTAGTCTTTTGTAACCCGGATCATCCACTGGCAAAAAAGAAAAGTCTCACCGACAGCGATATTGTGCAGGCAAGATGGATACTGCGAGAGCCGGAATCTGGGGCACGACAGACATTTAATCGAGCGCTGGCTGGATTGATGCCTAAGTTGGATATCTATCTGCAGTTCAGGCACAACGAAGCGATCAAAAAAGCCGTGGAAGCCGGTCTGGGGGTTGGCTGTCTATCCGAAATCGTGCTGCAAAATAACTTTAAAACCGGCGAGCTTGTGCCCCTGCGATTACCAAAACGTGATATGACCCGTACATTTTATTTTGCATTGCCCAAAAACCGTCACCGCATGCTAGCGATAGATTGGTGGATACAAGAGTGCAGCCGCACTGACTAGGCTGCTAGCGCGCCATTTCAATGGTTCAGCTCAATTATCTCAGTGCTAGTAATGCACTGTTTCGAGATGAGGCAACAGATTCTGCCATTTCACGACATAGCTTGGCTTTTCGGATGGTAGAGTTGCTGAAGTGGTATCAGGGATCAATATTTCGCGGGCTTCAAACAGATACACCGGCTCGAGGTCTGTGCGCAGCGATGCGATTCTAATACGCTTATCTAAATTATCGAGAATTAAGGGCTCTGCATCGGGAGTCGAAAAATAGGCCAGTACGGTATGAGGTTGATTGATGCCATGCACTCTTACATAGCCAACTCGAAACTTCGACAATGGCATACCCATTTTGTACAGGGTAAATAGCTTGGTCATGGTAAAGTCCTGGCCGTCACCAGCGTGATTAATCAGAAATTCCAGCGGATCTAATCGATCATCAGATCTGCGCCAGTGGTCGCTCTCAGTGATTTGATATGCCCGATTAACAAAGCCGTTAACCTGTACCAATTTTTCCATGTCATCGCCAAACTCAGAGACGAGCATCATTTTTTGCCAGTCACGCAAACGCTGTTCTGCACTCACACCATGCTGAACCTGCACCTTTCGGAGTAGTTCTTCGGATAAGGTAAACGGTACTGCGTGACTATATTGACTGATAATAACACCGGCAAACACGATGGCTTTCAGAGACAAAAATATTGGTTGCGCGATAAAAGTAGTCATCGACGAGACTCTTGAACAGGGGGTTCTGTCAACCTTATCTCTCGTGGCATAGTTGGCATAGCCACTTTTCTAAACTATGGTGTTGGTGTCACAGTTAGTCGACAAAAACGGAACTAGTTAAACGTCAGGAGGACGGGGTGAGCGTATACCGCCAATTAATAAGCTTAGTTAGTGTTATTATCATGGTTACCAACTTACTGTGGCTCGCAATAAGTGTCTATACTGACCGTTCGATTGTGATCGACAATATGCGCATCCTCGCAAGGAGTGGCGCGACCTCTTTGGCCATATCAATGGCCGATATAGTGATCATTAATGATCAATCGAAACTCAGCATCCTGTTTGACGCCGTTGCCGATCTTGGCCCCTACCGCAAACTCTATTTTATTGACCTCGACAACACCCGTTTGATAGAAAGATCTTTTTCGACACAAGCGGTAGATGTACCAGAGTTGTTTCAAAGACTTATCGACCTGCCAACTATCGAGGCCCGCGCAGGGGTCTCCGAAGGCTGGACCAAGCTAGGCAACGTTGCCGTCACGATCGATCCACAATTAGCCTATGAGAAGCTCTGGGCTACGCTGATGACAAAACTGATCTGGAGTTTGTCGATCACACTTAGTGGCATGATTGCCACGGTTGTTTTAATCCGATCGCGTTTGCGAGCGGCACAGCACAGAGCCCGCTGAACTGGGTCAAGAAAGACAAAACGTTTATTTAGCATAGATCTTTAACAGGTAGTGACAGACGCCCCTATCTAAAACGTATAATGCGGCATTGAATTTTATTTGGATTTTTAGATGACCGTTCGCACCCGTATTGCCCCCTCCCCCACTGGCGACCCTCATGTTGGAACCGCCTATGTTGCCCTGTTCAATATGGCCTTTGCACACAGTCAGGGTGGCCAGTTCTTACTGCGCATTGAAGACACCGACCAGGTACGTTCCACGCCTGAATCCGAAAAAGCAATTTTAGATGCCCTACATTGGCTCGGTCTGGAGTGGGACGAGGGCCCAGACAACGGCGGCCCCCACGGCCCCTATCGACAGAGTGAGCGATCCGATATCTATCGTCAGCACGCCGATCAGCTGCTCGACAGCGGTCACGCATTCCGCTGTTTCTGCACCACAGAGCGACTCGATGTACTGCGTAAAACGCAGATGGAAGAGAAGCAGCAAGTAGGCTATGACGGTCACTGCCTGCACCTTGAGCAAGACGAAATCAGTAAACGACTCGCCAATAATGAATCCCACGTCGTACGCATGAATGTGCCGCGCGAGGGGCATTGCGTCTTCGACGATATGTTGCGCGGCGAAATCAGCATCGACTGGTCGCAGATCGATTTACAGGTGCTGCTCAAAGCCGATGGCATGCCCACCTATCATCTGGCCAATGTGGTCGACGACCACCTGATGGAAATCAGCCATGTTATTCGCGGTGAAGAGTGGATCAATTCGGCACCCAAACATATTTTGCTCTACCAATATTTTGGTTGGGAAACGCCAGTGTTCTGTCATCTTCCACTACTGCGCAACATCGACAAGAGCAAACTGTCGAAGCGCAAAAACCCAACCAGCATCCTGTTTTATCAGCGCATGGGCTATCTGCCCGAGGCACTGATTAACTATTTGGGGCGTATGGGCTGGTCGATGCCCGATGAGCGCGAAAAATTTACGCTTGCCGAAATGCTCGAGGTATTTGACATTCAGCGCGTTTCGCTTGGCGGACCGGTGTTCGATGTGGAAAAACTCAGCTGGTTAAATGGCATGTGGATTCGTGAAGAGCTCAGCGATGAACAGCTCGCTGATCGGCTTCAGGAATGGGCGCTTAATCGCGACACACTTAAGGCTTTCTTGCCCTTTGCCAAACAACGCATGGAGACCCTTTCCGATATCGCCCCGCTGGGTAGCTATCTGATCTCCGGCATGCTGCCAATCAGCGCCGACGACCTGCGCTCCGCCGGCATGGAAGACGAACAGCTTCTCGAGGTACTGCAATTTGCGCTGTGGCGGCTTGAGTCAGTGCAGCAGTGGAGCAGAGACAATGTTTTCAATGCCCTCAAAGCAGTCGCCGATGGCATGGACATTAAACTGAAACCCTTTCTGGCACCGCTATTTATCGCCATCGCTGGCAGCAGTGCATCGATCTCGGTCATGGACTCTATGAACCTGCTCGGGGCAGATATGTCTAGAGCCCGGCTGCGCTACGCCATAGAGCTACTTGGCGGCATCGGTAAAAAGAAACTTAAGAAGCTCGAAAAAGGCTATCAACAGCTTGGCTAAAGGCTATTTAGACCGCGAAAACAGGCTTGACTTGGCACAAGGTCATCCCTATTATGCGGCTTCCTTTTTGGGGCCTTAGCTCAGCTGGGAGAGCGCAACACTGGCAGTGTTGAGGTCAGCGGTTCGATCCCGCTAGGCTCCACCAAATAAAAAACCCTCACACGTAAGTGTGGGGGTTTTTTATTTGGTGGAGATTAGTGGGGTTGAGTTTAACGCTCAGGTTCACAAGCCGCAAAGCGGCGCAGAACGCACTTTAGGGCGGCCCCGAAGGGGTGAGGCCAAAGGCCGAATCATCCCGCGGAAGTCCCTGCCACACCTCATGCAAGACAACTAACGTAAG
>JAFMBY010000044.1 GCA_017858135.1 Porticoccaceae bacterium
TAGCCGGCGTCGGTCCAGTGCGTATTAATAAGCAAGATTTAATGAGGGTTACTGATGTATAGACCTACCAAACTGTTGTCGGTTGCGCCGCTGCTGATCGCGCTGTTAGCCACTCCATTACTGTGGTCAGACGAGGGGGACGAGGCAAACGCGATGAGTGGGCCTCAGGTACTCGAAGGTCCTGCTGCTGAATCACCCGACGTCAAGCAGGAAACAACGTCCGACGAAAACCAACCGGCTGGTGACTTTAAGCCCAGTGAGGAGATCTCTGAGGATTTTCCGGTACTGCTTCCGTCCGACATTTAGACTCAACTAATAATTAACCAGCCCTTAGGAGGCTGCAATGAAAAGTCATACCAATGAGATGTTTTTCCAGCTAATCGCCCTGCTCTTAGCGGTGATCGTGGTCCATGCCATTTTTGTCACCGTGGTGCGCCCGAATGCCGAAAGCACTATTCGCCATCATGCAGAGATGGCCGCGGCTGGGGAAGACTATGAAGTACCGCGGTCATTTTTTATCGTCATTAAAGACTTTGAACAGGAGGCCTGCTTTATCCTTATGTTCTGGGCGCTGTCGATTATGGGTTACAAAACCCGCAGTGCCATTCGTGAACAGGCAATGTTCTCAGCGTCACTGATCAGCATCGGTGATGGATCGCGGGTGCTGCCGGAGGATGCCAGCCAACTGGCGCGTCCGCTGCAATCACTCGGCGAGTCGCAGCGCTCACTGTTGCTGCCGCGTGCGTTGCAGACTGCACTCACACGCTTTCAGGTAACCGATAGCGTGCAATCGGCCACTGATGCAGTGAATGTTGTCTGCAACAATGAAAATGATCGCTTGGATTCAGAACTGTCGATGGTCCGCTATATTACTTGGGCGATCCCCTCGATTGGCTTTATTGGCACAGTGCGAGGAATAGGCGCCGCACTCGGCCAGGCCCACGAGGCGATGCAGGGCAATATTGCCGGGGTAACCAGTAGTCTCGGCGTGGCCTTTAACTCAACCTTTATTGCCCTGCTAATCAGTATGGTGGTGATGTTTTTTATGCATCAGTTACAGCTGATTCAAGAGCGACTGGTGCTCGACTCCCACGCCTACTGTGAGAATAATTTATTGCGATTTTTAAAGGCCAAGTAAAGTATGCGCGTCGCCGTCCTCGAACTGAATGATCAGGCTCTGCTAATTAAAACGCAGGATGGCGAGGTATTTTCTGAACCGGGATTTGCCCTGCACACCAGCACGGGCATTATCACCGGTACCGAGGCGCGCAACGAGGCTTGGCTACAGCCACAAAATGTCTATCGTCAATACTGGCGAGATCTCAACCAAAATAAACTGCCTGGCAATCTGCAGTGGGCACGTCACAATGCAGATATCGCCTTTGCTCAACTTAAAAACCTGCTGCTCAGTGCCGGCTCACCGGAACAGTTAGTCGTCAGCGTGGCAGCGACATTCGACGATGAGCAATTGTCTCTCCTGCTCGGACTGCTCAGCGCCATTCCAACGACCGTAATCAGCGTGGTCGACAGCAGTCTCGCCGACTGCATGGGGCTGGCAAATTCCGTGTATGCATCCACAGACACGGAACACAAAACACTGCACATAGATTTACACCTCTATCAGTCAGTGGTCAGCCAGATGACCTTCACCGACAACGCCATCACCGTGACTGCTCAACGCGTGTTCCCTGAAATCGGCGCCATGCATGTCTATACTCTGCTGGCAAATCATATCCGTGACAAATTAGTCAAAGATTTTCGCTTTGACCCTTTGGATGCACCACAGGGCGAACAGGCTATTTACAATCTGCTTCCGGACTGGATATTACGCTTTGCATCACATGCGGAATATGGGCTAGTGGTTTCCTCGCCGCGCGGCGACTTGCCGGTAATATTGCACAAGTCAGACGTCCTCGATTTAATGGAAAGCCGTCTCGGCAAACTGTCAGCAATGCTGCGAAAGCACTCTGAAAGCGATGTGACATTCTCGAGTAATGCACAGATTGTCTCGATACTCACCAACGAGTTTCACGCCTCTCGCTACCTTCGCGCCACTCAGGGCGCAGATAACTGTCTTAAGTTTATTGACAACTTTCGTCAAAACAGTGGCAATCTTCATCGTATTACCCATATTCAGAAACTGCCGGGCGAAGCAGAGAAACGTCGACTGAAAATCAAGTCACCAGGCCTCGCGACACATCTGTTATACGACGGCCAGGCATGGCCGTTAAACGCACCGCTGAGTATTACCATAGAGAACGGCAAAGTGCAGATTATCGAGGAGAACGACGATACAGCGACCGCCGTGATGATGATCGAGAACAACCGCATAGTGGCCCTGCACAAAGGGCCGCAAGTGACACTTGAACTGCCACATATAACGCTAGGCGGAATGGAACTGCATATCAACGACTACCGCTTTGAGCTAATCGAGGTCTGTAGTGACTAGAAAACGTCGCAATATCGCCTTTAGCCTGTCCTTTCTCGACATTATGGCCTGTGGCTTTGGTGCTGTTACGCTACTGTTTTTGATTCTCCGTCACAATGCCACCGAGATTGAAACGCCCGACCCACGGCTCGCCTCTGAAGTCGAATTATTACAACAAGATATTCGCCAGGCGGAAGAGGCCAAGGTTGAACTGTTGAATAGTCTGGAGGAACTGCAGCTAGAGCTGGTAACGGCTCAAGGCGCCTCGCAAAGAGTGATTACCGAGCTTCAGGAAAGCGAAAAAAGTATCCAATCCGACCCCAAAGACGATATTGCCAAACTGCGCCAACTGGTGGAACAACTCGAAGAACAGACCGCAGAGATGGAAGAAGTTGAGTTTGGCGACAAGGTGCGGGAATTTTTAGGTGATGGTAACCGCCAATACCTGACCGGTTTAAAGCTCGGCGGCGAGCGCGTCATTATTTTATTAGATGGTTCGGCGAGCATGCTGGCTGACACCGTAGTCAACGCCGTGCGGCGCAGAAATATGAGTGACAGCGATAAACAGCAATCGCCAAAATGGCAGTGGACACTGCGTACCGTCGAGTGGTTGCTGGCCCAGTTACCTGCGAGCAGTCGCTTTCAAGTCTATATCTTTAATACCACGACGCAACCGGCCCTGGTGGGCTCCGAGGGGGAGTGGCTTGATGCCGCCGATTCGCTCGTTCTAGAACGAGTAGTCGAGGGCATGCGTAATTACTCGCCCGGATCAGGTACCAGTTTGATCAATGCTATCGATTCATTTAACGACTTTGACGATAAACCTGACAATGTGTTTTTGTTGACTGATGGCTTACCCACCCAGGGAACCTCTGCGCCAAAAAAATATATGGTCAGTGGCCAGCAGCGTCGTAGTTTCTTCTCCAAAGCCGTGGGGACTCTGCCTGCCGGCATTCCCGTTAATACAATTCTATTTCCCATGGAGGGAGACCCAGAGGCGGCCGCCCTCTTCTGGCAGCTAGCGCTCACTACCCAGGGCGCCTTTATCGCGCCGTCGAGGGACTGGCCATGAAACGTCAACGCCGCGAGCTTCAGGAAGCGAGCATTTCGTTTCTCGACGTCATCAGCTGTGGCTTTGGCGCGATTGTACTGCTGTTGGTGATTGCCCGCGTTGGCGACCCCGCGGCGCTGGAAGAGGCGGAAAACAAACTGCGTAGCAGCGTCAAAGAGTTTCAACAACAGCTATTTGATGTCCGCGGCGAATCGGTTGTTCTCAACAAAGAGCTTAAATCGCGCAAAGAGCAGCTGTCGGAACTCAATGAACGCGTCGCGCGACTCAAAGCCAAGCTCGCCAGCGTGGAAAAACAGGCGGTAAAAATATCGCAGTCCGAGGCCCGTGAAAAGGAACAGCTTCAACTGGTTATGCAGGTCCTTACCGAAGAGATGGAACGTCTTATAGGCCCAGAGTTTAAACAGCAAAATCAGTTGATCGGTGGTATTCCCGTTGACAGTGATTACATTATCTTTGTGATTGATACCTCAGGCAGTATGCAGGTCGCCGCGTGGGAAAAGGTCAAGAAAGAGATGATCAACATTCTCGACATCTACCCAGATGTAAAGGGCATTCAAGTGCTCAACGACATGGGCCAGTACATGTTTTCAGACTATCGCCGACGCTGGATTCCCGACAGCCCACAGATGCGTGAACGAATTATTACCACCCTGAACACCTGGGCTCCTTTTAGCAACTCCAGTCCGGTAGAAGGTATTAATGCTGCGATTCAGACCTTTTATCAGGCTGGACGCAAAATCAGCATCTATACACTGGGCGATGACTTTCAAGGCAAATCGATTCGCAACATAGTCAAAGCAGTCGACAAGCTCAACCGAGCTCATTTAGGATCCGATAGACTGGTGCGCATTCATGCCATTGGCTTTCCCGTTCACTTTGCCCGAAAAGGTTCACCGAGTGCATCGGCGATTAAGTTTGCCGCACTAATGCGTGAACTCAGTTACAACAATGGGGGAACCTTTATAGGCTTAAACAGCCTTAACTAAAGGGGTACAAATATGCCAACAACTAAAATATCCATTTTTTCGGCGCTACTCACACTGTTTGTCATCAGCGGTTGCAGCTCTTCGACACAGGTGACCGTCGACACGCAATTCCCAAGCGTCGTCTCGAAACCGCAAGGAGTCAACGCCGCCGTTGTCTTTAGTGACGAATTCAAGTCCTACATCGCCACCCCGAGCAGCAAAACCACAATTGATCTTGGCAAGGCTCAGACCAGTCTGCTGAGTAATGCTTTTCGAGGCCTATTCAGAGAGTTAGAGTTTGTCTCCTCCAAAGACGATGTGACATTTAAAGATGCATTGGTGATTACGCCCTCGGTGCAAGAGGTACAGGTGTCGACACCCTCAGATACCTATCTCAATGTCTACGAGGTGTGGATTAAATACAATCTCGATATTGAAACCACCAGCGGTGATCAGGTGGACAGCTGGTTTATGCCGGCTTATGGTAAAACGCCAGACTCCTTTATGCTGTCGAAAACCAATGCCATTGAAGAAGCCGCCATCATTGCACTGCGTGATGCCGGCGCCAAACTGCTACTCGACTTCTACCGCATCCCCAGCATCTATAATTGGATGGTCGTAGAACAAAAACTGGAGGAGCAAAAGTGAATAAACTCGTCTCGCTCTGTGCTGTTATCTTGCTCTCGGGCTGTGGCGCAACAACCACTATCGATGAATACCGTCCGACCAACAATGTGATGGAAATCAACAGTGAGCAATCGGTGGTGATACTCGGCCGCAGGGACGCCGGGCACTATGACACGGATCGAGAGTTTATCGACTGTGTCGCCAGTAAAATGAAAGGAGCCGATATTGCGGTGCTGCCAGAGCGGCAGTTTGTCGACTCGATCTACCCCTGGTTTGAACCGCGCACAGCACCCAAGGGGCTCAAGCGTTTAACCCGCCTAATGCAGGATCCGGAGATTAAAGATCAGGTCGAACGCCAGGGTATACGCTATTTGGTTTGGCTCGATGGGTCCACTGAGACCAGTGGTCAAGGCGGGTCAATTAGCTGCGCCATAGGTCCCGGCGGTGGCGGTTGCTTTGGTTTTGCTCAGTGGGAAAAGAGTTCGATCTACGAAGCGATTGTCTGGGATCTTACTGATCTCACGGAAAAAGGCCGTCTGCGGGTAGACTCGGCGGGAACCTCTTACCTGATTGGTGTTGTCGCACCCATACCACTGCTAACCCCAGTAAAAAATGATGCTTGCAATAGCCTCGGCACCCAGCTCAAGGAATTTTTCAGTGTTGATCAGGCCGAATAGACATGACATGGCGAAAACGTGCGGCTAAAACCACTCGACCAGAAATGGGTGAAATGAAGTCTCTGAACATACTAGCAGGCTTTCTAACAGGCCTTGCTCTGGCGGTTTCTGCGCTGATGATTTCTGCGCCTGCCGCGGCCAAAATCAGCGGCGAAGACTTTTATAAGGAAGTTCTGCAAAGCACGCCTATCTACGATGACCCGAAGCTCGACAGCTATATCAAAAAACTCGGTGAGGAAATTGTCGCTCAATCAGAAATGGCCGGTGAAAAATTTACCTTCACCCTACTCGACTCACCCGACCTAAATGCCTTCGCCACCCGTGACAACTATGTCTACGTCAATCGCGGGCTGCTCAACTATGTCAGCAATGAGGCGCAGCTGGTATCGGTGCTGGCCCACGAAGTCGGTCATATCACTAAAAAGCATGTTACTGGGCAGGAAGGTAAAGCCACTGGTGCGCAGGTTCTCTCTACCATTGCTGCCGTCCTCTCTGGCAGCGGCGAAGTCTATGAAGCGGGTATGGCCTACGCCAATTCATTGATCCGCGGCCACGGTCGCCGCAATGAACTGGAAGCGGATGAAGCGGGTGCCGAATATATGGCCAAACTGGGCTACGCCCCCAGTGAAATGATCAGCATGTTGTCGATTATGAAAGATTACGAAATGCTGCAGAAGGACCGCGCCAAGGCCAAAGGCACCAGCAAGCAGACGTACCACGGTATCTTTTCCAGTCACCCGCGCAATGATTCGCGACTGCGCACCGTGGTCAGCAAGGCACAGACTTTTCAAGCTGAGCAGCCTCGTGACGAGGGCGCAGAAATCTATCGACAACTGACTGAAGGGTTAATCTGGGGAGAGAACTTTCTCGCCAAAGAGAAAAAACCCGAGCGCTACTCTGATATGACATTGCGCGTGCGTTTTGACTACCCGGAGGGCTGGGTCCAGACCAATGATACGGCAACGCGCAGTTCCGCTGGCAGCCCAGAGGCTGGTGGTGCAGTTTTGAGCATGACCCCGATTGCGCGAACCAGTCAGAGCCCAGAAGAGTATCTCTACAACTATCTCAGAGTCGCAAAACTCGAACAGGGCAGCGCCATTGCGCCAGCCGGTTTAAAAGGCTTTAGCGGGATACTGCCCGGCACTGGTGATAAACCAGACAGTCGCATTGCAGTGATCTATTACAAACTCAATGCCTTTGTCTTTAAAGGCGAAGTGGACAAAGCCGAACAGTTCGCCGAAACAGACAAATTGTTTAGTCAGACAATTACTACCTTCCGACCTATTTCTCGGCGTGAAATTGATGGCCAAAAGCCAAAGAAAATTCACTATGTTAAAGCCACCAACGCCACCACATTCGACAAACTCGGCAAGGCATTAAAACTCAGTGCCTCAGAGGTCGACGACTTGCGTATAATTAACGGACACTACCCCAGCGGCGAACCCCGTGCCGGTGATTGGATAAAAATCTTTAAGCAGTGATACCACTTTGAAAAACATGCCCTCTACCCTAACGACAAAATTCATGCTGCTGTTGGCATTAATCAGCCTGACGATGGCCGGTTATTGGTTGACGCGCTCCACGTCCAGTGTCGACCCATCACTGCGGCTGGATGCCCTGACCACTACCGACAACGACGCTCTGCAACAGCGCATCAACAACAAACTGTTCGGCGACGAGATCATTGATGCGCCGGGCATGGGTGCTGAACTCGACGCCACCAATGACGCATCCGCTATGCAGGCTAAGTTGGCCGGGTTGACTAAAAATGTCACCACCCAGCAACTTCCCAGCGCAGAGCAACTGCAGCTGTTTTATGCACTAAACAAAAAGCGTTATCGCAATGCGTCGACGTTCTGGCTAACGGTGATTACCTTTACCACCGCCAATCACGGTGGACAGGTATTCCAGCAAGCCCAGCGTGCACTGGATGCGGGCGGTGACCCAGAGGGAGATCTGATTGATCGCGACGCCGCCATATCGTCGACGCAATTGGCCGCGCGACACGGTCAGAGCTTTGTCGAGAGTTTGATGACGGTGACCGAACAGAGCACGTCCCTACCCTGTTGGTACGGACCCATCAGTTCGTCGCAGGGCGCCCATCTTGTGTGCGTCAATAAAGTTGTCTGGGGGACATATCCACCCCTTGAAGAGGTGGAAAATCAATTGATTAATGACTGGCGCTTCTCTGTCAGCCAAGAGGCTCTTCCAAGCGGTTAATGTAGCCGCAACTCAGGCCATTAATTCGGCAAAAAACTTGCGCAGGCCACTCGCACCACTCTGCTGCCAGGTTTTAAGTGCCGCTGTACCCACAATGGCGATGTCAGCACTGCCGCGCAAAAAGTCTAAGTCGCTCTTGCTGCTAATACCAAAGCCGACACCCATAGGCACGTCGGTATGCTGACGACAGCGCTCAATCAGCGCTAAAACATCATCACCCATATTGGTTTTTGAGCCGGTCACACCTTTGCGCGCAACCACATAGACCATACCACGACTCACTGAACCCAACTGCGCCAGACGTTTATCACTGCTGGTGGGTGTCATTAAAATGATTGGCTCAATATCGGCCTGTGCCGACAACCGATGCAAGTTAGCCGATTCTTCAATTGGCAGGTCAGGCAGAATATAACCTACCCCGCCGGCTTCTTTAACGCGCCTGACAAATGTCGCTTCGCCCATTTTAAAGGCGGTGTTGTAGTAGCCCATCATTAACACTTTAAAGGGGAAACGCCCGCTGACCTGACGCATAAAGTCAAAGCATTGGTCAACGGTGGTGCCGGCTTTCAACGACTCTTCGTTGGCATGCACAAACAACGGGCCATCGGCACTGGGTTCAGAGAATGGAAACTGCAGTTCGACCAGATCAACGCCGGCCTCAGCCATAATTTCCAGCTCTTGCATATTCTCTTCGAATGAGGGGTAACCGCAAACCACATGGGCCATGACTAATATATCTTTGCTCTGCTTGCGCTCGGCGATAAAGCTTTGCAGACCCATTAATTTTTCTCCCTGCGGTATTGATCAGCCTTGCCTTCAATAAACGACTTCCACTTTGCATCATCCAGCGCGTCAGCAATGGTAAAGATGTCTTTATCGCCACGGCCGGACTGGTTAATCAGGATAATCTCGTCTTTTCTCATCGTCGGCGCTTCTTTAATCGCAGTGACAAACGCATGCGTGCTCTCCAGCGCCGGAATCAAGCCCTCGGTGCGCATGGTCAGTTTCAGCGCCTCTTTGACTTCGGTATCAGTCGCCGCTTCAAAGCGCACCTTGCCCTGATCGTGGAGGTGAGCAAAAATCGGATTCACGCCAATATAATCGAGACCCGCGGCAACCGAATGGGTCTCATTCATATTGCCTTCTTCATTCTGCAGGAAGTAAGTTTTGTAGCCCTGAGCAACACCAACAGTGGCATCGTCGTAAGCCAGGCGCGAGGAGTGCATATAGGAACCAACACCCTCTCCACCGCCTTCAGAGCCGATCAGTTCGACATTCTCATCATTGATAAAGCCCTGAAATATACCCATGGCATTGGAACCACCGCCAACACAAGCATAGACCCGGTCAGGCAAACGGCCAGTCTGCTTAAGCATCTGCTCGCGAGCTTCAAGACCAATAATCGATTGGAACCAACTGACCATCTCCGGAAAGGGATGCGGCCCGCAGGCGGTGCCCAAAATATAATGGGTGTCAGCCATATTAGTGACCCAGTCGCGCATACATTCATTGACCGCATCTTTTAATGTCTTCTGGCCATCCTCAACAGCGATGACCTCCGCACCGAGGTTCTCCATCCAGAAAACATTGGGACGCTGACGCGCGACATCCACCGCACCCATATAAATTTTGCACTCAAAACCAAATTTCGCTGCCATCGTCGCCGTGGCAAAACCATGCTGACCGGCTCCGGTTTCGGCAATCACCTTGCGCTTGCCGAGGCGCTGGCAGAGCAAGCCCTGACCCATCACATTATTGATTTTGTGCGAACCGGTGTGGTTGAGATCGTCGCGCTTGACATAAATCTGCGCGCCACCAAGCTTGCGCGATAGGTTTTCCAGATGAGTGACCGGAGTCGGGCGTCCGGAATAATTTTGCAGCAGCGTCACATAGTCCTGCCAGAATGTCGGATCCGCTTTACACTCACGGAAGCAGACTAATAGCTCCTCAATGGTTGCGTGCAAAATCTCAGGCAGAAAAACACCACCATACTCTCCGTAATAGCCTTCACGGCCGTCGGAGAAGTCAAAAATATCCATGAAAAGCCTCAATAGATGGCGGTAGATTCCTCAAGAGGAGACCGCGTGTCGAATGAATTACTCAGTGCGCCTAGTTTATCCAAGTCACCGGATCGGCACAACGTTGCAAAGGGCAGTGGCCGATTTCTAGGCTGCTGCTTGACAGGTATACGTTGGGTCGACGTGACCGGTTTATTAACACTGGTCAGATATTCCAACAATCCTAGGAGCACTGGGGATCACAGCATTTTATCCACACGTTTTTCAACGGCTTATCAGGCCGTTATCAACTGATATTCAAAAAAAACACAAGATATAGTGTATTAGGACTTGCATGACACACCATGTAGGATAAACTCCTTTCCGTCGCTGCTACTTTAATCGATAGTAAAACAGACATTTAAAAGAACAAATATCGCAAATACGTACGTCAGGTACGGTTTATTAGTCAGCGCTAGGACATGGTGGTCAGCCTAACCTAGCCCAGAATGAAACGAATATAAAAGGTCAGTCCATGAGCACCGCAACCAAATTAAAAACGGTCACAAGCGTGAAGAAAACCCCAGAAATCACTTTCCAAGAAGCCTCTCTCGACATTTGGGATAAAAAGTATCGCCTCAAAGACAAGCAGAACAATCCTGTCGATGCCGATATTAATGCAACCTATGCCCGAGTCGCCAAGGCACTGTCTGATGTCGAAGACGAAAGTTTGCGCGAGGAATGGCAAACACGTTTTGTCTGGGCTCTCAAACACGGTGCGATTCCAGCCGGACGAATTATTTCCAACGCGGGCGCTCAGGCATACAAGCCTGCTACCTCAACGATTAACTGCACAGTCTCAGGCATCGTTCCCGATTCAATGGTGGGTATTCTTGAGCGCAATCTGGAAGCCGGCCTGACCCTTAAAGCAGGTTGCGGAATTGGTTATGAGTTCTCCACACTGCGTCCAAAAGGTGCTTATGTATCAGGTGCTGGCGCCTATACATCAGGGCCGCTGTCGTTTATGGATATCTACGACAAGATGTGTTTCACCGTCTCGTCAGCGGGCGGCCGCCGCGGTGCGCAGATGGCGACCTTTGACGTCAGTCACCCAGATGTATTTGATTTTGTCCGCGCCAAGCGCGAAGACGGTCGCCTGCGTCAGTTCAATCTGTCGCTGCTGATCACCGAAGAGTTTATTGAAGCGGTACGCAATGATGGCAATTGGGACCTGACCTTCCCGATCAGTGCCAAAGAAGTTGAGGGTGGCATCGACCTCAACGGCGACAATGTTGTTTGGAAGCCATTTCCAACCACCGAAAACTACGTCAGCAATGACGCCGGCCTCGTCGCCTGCCGCATCTACGAGACTATCCGTGCGCAGAAATTGTGGAACGCGATTATGTCGTCAACCTACGACTACGCGGAGCCTGGCTTTATTCTGATCGACCAGGTCAACAAAAATAATAACAACTGGTTCTGCGAAGATATCCGCGCAACTAACCCCTGTGGTGAGCAACCACTGCCACCCTACGGCAGCTGTCTGCTCGGCTCGGTCAATCTGACTAAGTTTGTGCGTAATCCGTTTACCAAAGACGCCTACTTTGACTGGGAAGAATACGCTGAAGTGGTGTCCGTGTTTACCCGCATGTTGGATAACGTTGTTGAAATCAACGGTCTGCCACTAGAAGGTCAGCGCAAAGAGATCGAGTACAAGCGTCGCCACGGTATGGGCTTCCTCGGACTCGGCTCAGCCATCACGATGCTGCAAATGAAGTATGGCGATCCAGATTCACTCGAGTTTACTGAACGCGTCGCTCAAGACATGGCAGTTGCCGGTCTGAAAGCCGGTCTTGATCTGGCCCGCGAAAAAGGTCCAGCGCCGATTATGGAAGACGACTTTGAAGTCACCGCGGCAATGCTCTTTAAGCGCCCAGAACTGGCCAAAGATGGCATCAAGGTCGGTGATAGTGTCAAAGGTAAGGTCCTGCTCGGCAAGTACAGCAAGTATATGCAAAACATCGCAGAGGTTGCGCCAGAGCTGATCGATTCAATCGTTGAAGAAGGCTGTCGTTTCAGCCACCACTCATCGATTGCACCCACTGGCACCATCTCTCTGTCGCTGGCCAACAATGTCAGTAATGGTATCGAGCCGAGTTTTGCTCACCACTACTCGCGCAACGTGATCCGTGAAGGTAAAAAGTCGAAAGAGAAAGTCGATGTGTTCTCCTATGAGCTGCTCGCCTACCGCACGCTGATTAACGAAAAAGCCATGCCCTATGGAACAACCGAAGAAGAGGCATTGCCGGATTACTTTATGAGCTCGGAGAATATTATGCCGAGAGCCCATGTTGATATTCAGGCCGCGGCACAGAAGTGGGTCGATTCTTCAATCTCGAAAACAATCAATGTGCCAACTGATTGCGACTATGAAGATTTTAAAGATATCTATCTCTACGCAGCCGAGAAAGGCTTGAAGGGTTGCACCACCTTCCGCTTTAATCCAGAAGCGTTCCAGGGTGTCTTGGTAACAGAGAAAGATCTGACAAACACCACCTACAGCTTTACGCTGGAAGATGGCTCCACTGTTGAGTTTAAAGGCAATGAAGAAGTTGAGTACGACGGTGAAACCCATACCGCCGCCAACCTGTTTGATGCACTGAAAGAAGGTTACTACGGTAAATTCTGATCAACACAATTTAATTCCGTAGAATCCTGAGAGGAATAAGATGACTAAGAAAATTGAACAAAAAATCGTTGGCTATAAAGTCGCCACCGAAGAACAGACCAAAGAAGCCAGTGCCAGGGTAGCTGAGAGCAATATTATCCAGATGCACGAAAAAGTCTCACGACCCGAGGCTCTGGCTGGCAGCACCTACAAGATCAAGACTCCGATGTCAGACCACGCGTTGTATTTGACGATTAATGACATCATCTTGAATGAAGGCACTGATCACGAATTGCGTCGCCCGTTTGAAGTGTTTATCAACTCGAAAAACATGGACCATTTTCAGTGGATTGTTGCGCTGACCCGAGTACTCTCCGCAGTATTCCGCAAAGGTGGTGACTGCACCTTTCTGGTTGAAGAGCTGAAAGCAGTATTCGACCCACAGGGTGGTTACTTTAAGCCCGGCGGTAAGTTTATGCCGTCACTGGTCGCTGAGATTGGATGGGCGATCGAAGATCACCTGCAAAAAATTGGTCTGCTGAAAAAGACCGAGATCCCTGAACATCAGCAGAAAATTATGGATGAGAAGCGCGCGCAATTCGAAGGTGCAGCAACTGCCCCCGCAGCCGAAGCCAACGACTTCCCACCCACCGCTGAACTGTGCAAAAAGTGTAGTGTTAAAGCGACTATCCTGATGGATGGATGCATGACCTGCCTAAACTGCGGCGACTCTAAATGCGGGTAAAGCGAGAATTAAAAAGCTAGTTTGAAGCATAAAAAAAGCGGCCTTATGGCCGCTTTTTTTATGCATTATTTAACTGAGTTGCGAACGCGAGAATGTCAGCTCTTAAACGTATCAATCATACGCTGCGCAGCCACAGTAGCCGGCAACTTACCGTCCAACACCGCCTGCTCTAGCTCTGGCACCAGTGCTTTAACCTTAGGATCACATTTAAGGTCGCTGACCAACGCTTCAGCGGTCTCAGACCACATCCACGAGCGCGCTTGCTGAGCGCGGTTTTGCTGCAACTCGCCAGACGCGTCAAGGGCGGCGCGAAACGCTATAACCTGTTGCCAAACCTCATCAATACCTGTGTCTTGCGTCGATGAACAGGCCAGCACTGTCGGCTGCCAATTAGCAAAACGCGATTTCATAAAGTGCAGTGCTGCACGATAGTCAGACAGCGTCTGGTTGGCAGCATTGGCCTGATCACCGTCGGCTTTATTCACCAGAATCAGATCCGCCAGTTCCATAATGCCGCGCTTAATGCCCTGAAGTTCATCCCCCCCGGCGGGTAATAGCAGCAACAAAAACATATCGGTCATATCCGCCACAGCGGTTTCTGACTGACCAACGCCAACGGTCTCGATCAAAATTACATCAAAGCCGGCCGCTTCGCAGAGCAATAAGGACTCGCGAGTTCGACGCGTCACACCGCCCAATGTTTTACCTGCAGGAGAGGGCCGCACAAAGGCTTTTTCTGCAAAAGCCAAAGTTTCCATGCGCGTCTTGTCACCGAGAATAGACCCGCCAGTGACCGCCGAGGTCGGATCAACCGCCAGTACCGCTACAGAGTGTCCCTGCTTAATCAGGTGATTGCCAAAGGCTTCAATAAAGGTTGATTTGCCGACGCCAGGGACACCGGAGATACCAAGGCGGATAGATTTGCCGGTATCAGGCATCAGTGTTTCTAACAGAGCAGCGGCCTGCTGGCGATGATCGGCGCGGGTCGACTCCACCAGCGTAATCGCCTTGGCTAGAGCGCGGCGATCGCCGGCTTTAATCTGCTCTGCTAATAACATTGATTGGCCTTTTGTATATTAGGATGACACTCTAAAACGCGCGCTCAAAAGAACAAAGGGTTTATTCAAACTCAAGAATAATCTCGTCGACCATCAAACTATCACCCTCAACCGCGGATAATTTAGCAACAATACCATCTTGAATGGCGCGCAGGCTATTCTCCATTTTCATTGCTTCAACCACTGCCAGTTCTTCGCCCTCTTTTACCTCTTGACCAACCTCTACGGCGAGTTTTACCAACAATCCGGGCATCGGTGAGAGCAGGAACTTCGACATATCGGCTGGTGGCTTGTAAAGCATATGAACGCTGAGTTGAGCCGCCATTGGCGACAGTACTCGAGCGTTGATCTCAGCGCCACGGTAAAACAGTCGGTAACCAACCGTCGACGTCTCAATCTGTACCGAGACGCTTTTGCCATTCACTAACGCTTGAAACAGAGGCTGGCCTAGACTCCATTCGGTTTCAACCTGGTAATCCTGATCATCCAGACTGACCAAAAAGCCATTCTCGCAAAGTTCAACTGTGACCGGCGTCTGTTGGTCAGCTACCATCACCACCCAATTATTGGCCGAGACATGCTCGTGGCCAGCCAGCTGACCAGAGAGCAAACTACCGCGTTCTTGATGCAACTGATGAGCCGCCGCAGCAACCACTAGCGCAACAGCAGGATCATCCTGGACCACCAGATCAGCATTAAAGCCATCGGGGAATTCATCGGCAATAAAGTTAGTGGTCAAGCGACCTTCAATAAACCGCGGGTGCACCATCAAGGCGTTGAGGAAACTAATATTGTGGTTTACCCCGCGAATATAATAATTATCCAGCGCGTTCACCATGCGCTCAACTGCCTGACCGCGATCGTCGCCATAGGTGATCAGTTTGGCGATCATCGGATCGTAGAACATCGACACTTCGCCGCCTTCATAAACACCGCTGTCGACGCGGACGCCTTCACCCTGAGGCTCGGCATAACGCACTAATCGACCCGTAGAAGGCATAAAGTTACGGAATGGATCCTCGGCATAGACCCGCGACTCCATCGCCCAACCGGTCAGCGTCACGTCATCCTGCACCAATGGCAGTTTTTCACCCGCCGCAACGCGAATCATTAATTCCACCAAGTCCTGACCGGTGACCAGCTCAGTAACCGGATGCTCAACCTGCAGTCTGGTATTCATCTCCAAGAAGTAGAAGTTCATATCAGCATCGGCGATAAACTCGACGGTACCGGCGGACTGATAATCGACAGCTCGGGCCAGCGCACAACTCTGCTCGCCCATTTTTCGGCGAGTCGCCTCGTCCAAAAACGGCGAGGGCGCTTCTTCAATAACCTTCTGGTGGCGGCGCTGAATAGAGCATTCGCGCTCACCCAAATAAATCACATTGCCATGACTATCCGCCATCACCTGAATTTCAATATGGCGTGGCTCTTGGATATATTTTTCAATAAAGATACGCGTATCACCAAAGCTCGAGCGCGCTTCGTTGGTGGCACGTTCAAAACCATCGCGACACTCAGCTTCATTCATCGCCACGCGCATACCTTTACCACCGCCACCGGCGGACGCTTTAAGCATCACCGGGTAACCAATACCGGCGCTGATTTCTACTGCATGGTCGGCATCGCGAACGACATCGGTATAACCAGGAATACAATTAACACCGGCTTCTTGAGCAATGAGTTTCGAGGTAATTTTATCGCCCATCGATTCAATGGCTTTTTTGCCCGGACCAATAAAGGCAATTCCAGCAACATCCAGGGCATCGCGGAACTGGCTATTTTCTGACAGAAAGCCATATCCGGGATGCACAGCGTCTGCGCCAGTATCCAGGCAGGCCTGAATAATTTTATCGATAACCAAATAGCTTTCAGCTGAGGCCGCTGGACCAATATGAACCGCTTCATCGGCCATCTGCACATGCAATGCATCGCGATCAGCATCGGAGTAAACCGCAACAGTAGCAATACCCATTTTTTTCGCGGTAGCAAAAACACGACAGGCGATTTCGCCTCGGTTGGCCACTAAAATTTTCTTTAACATAATTTTAATCTTCTATTAAAAAACCAACTAGAATTTCATTCAAAAAAGCCTAGAGCGGAATATTGCCGTGCTTGCGCCAGGGGTTTTCTATATTTTTGTTTTTCAACATGGCCAGCGAACGAGCGACACGCTTGCGCGTGCTGTGAGGCATGATCACATCGTCAATATAACCGCGCTTGCCAGCAATAAAGGGGTTGGCAAATTTCTTGCGATACTCTTCAGTGCGCGCGGCAATTTTTTCGTCATCGCCAATGTCCTTGCGGAAAATAATTTCCACCGCACCCTTTGGCCCCATCACCGCAATTTCAGCTGTTGGCCAAGCGAGATTGGCATCGCCACGGAGGTGTTTTGACGCCATCACATCGTAGGCACCGCCATAGGCCTTGCGAGTAATCACCGTCACCTTGGGCACCGTGCACTCGGCATAGGCGTAGAGTAATTTGGCGCCGTGCTTGATAATACCGCCGTATTCCTGACTGGTGCCGGGCATAAATCCGGGTACATCGACAAAGGTCAGAACCGGAATATTGAAAGCGTCGCAGAAGCGAATAAAACGCGCGGCTTTTTTCGATGCATCAATATCGAGACACCCGGCCAGCACCATCGGCTGGTTGGCCACAACACCTACAGAGGACCCTTCAATACGGATAAAGCCGGTAATAATATTTTTTGCATAACTGACCTGAGTTTCAAAAAACTCGCCCTCATCGGCGACTTTTAAAATCACCTCTTTCATGTCGTAGGGCTTGTTGGGATCGTTGGGAATAATCGTATCCAAGGACATTTCAATACGATCAGCGGGATCTTCCGTCGGCCAAACCGGCGGCTTCTCGCGATTGTTAGCGGGCAGATAATTAAAGAAGTGACGCAGTTTGGTCAGTGCTTCGACGTCATTGGCAAAGGCCAGATCAGCGACACCGGACTTGCTTGAGTGAGTCAATGCACCGCCAAGCTCTTCGGCAGTCACCGTTTCATGGGTCACCGTTTTAACTACATCAGGCCCAGTGACAAACATGTACGAGCTGTCTTGAACCATAAAGATAAAGTCTGTAATGGCTGGCGAGTAGACCGCGCCACCGGCACAGGGGCCCATCACCATACTAATTTGCGGGATCACACCGCTGGCCATGACATTGCGTTGGAAGACATCTGCATAGCCGCCGAGAGAGGCAACGCCCTCTTGAATACGTGCACCACCAGAATCGTTTAGGCCAATAATGGGCGCGCCGACTTTCATCGCCTGATCCATCAGCTTGCAGATTTTTTCCGCATGGGCTTCGGAGAGCGAGCCACCGAAAACGGTGAAGTCTTGGCTGAACACGAACACTAGGCGTCCATTGATCGTGCCATAGCCAATGATCACGCCGTCGCCTGGAACATGCTGCTGATCCATATCAAAGTCAGTGCAGCGGTGCTCGACGAACATATCCCATTCTTCGAAGCTGTCGTTATCCAGCAGTAGGTCGATGCGCTCACGAGCGGTTAATTTGCCCTTAGCATGCTGGGCATCGATGCGTTTTTGTCCGCCGCCGAGGCGCGCGCGATCACGTTTGGCCTCGAGTTCTGCAAGAATTTCGTGCATGTTTTTTCCTTTAATTTTTATTTTCACTGTCATCCTGAGAGAGCGCAGCGAACTGAAGTCCCCCAGTTACCGAGAACGTCCTAAATCAACCCCAACACTTTCTCCGCCGCCTCAGGAATATTCGTTCCCGGCCCAAAAATCGCCGCCACACCAGCCGCCGTCAATTCGTCATAATCCTTCGGCGGTATCACACCCCCACAGATTACTAAAATCTCTCCAGCGCCCTGCGCCCTCAACGACTCAATCATTTTCGGCACCAGCGTCTTATGACCCGCAGCCTGCGACGACACGCCAACAATATGCACATCGTTTTCAATCGCCTGGCGCGCAGCCTCTTCTGGCGTTTGGAACATTGGCCCGACATCCACATCAAAACCCAAATCCGCAAACGCCGTGGCAATCACCTTGGCGCCACGGTCATGACCATCCTGCCCCATTTTCACCACCAACATGCGCGGACGGCGACCGTGAGTTTCGGCAAACTCTGATACTTTTTTCATAATATTCATAAAGCCCTCATCGCCTTCATAGGCAGAACCATAAACACCGCTAATGGATCGGGTTTGCGCGCGATGACGACCCCATTCCTCTTCTAGCGCATCGCTAATTTCACCCACCGTGGCACGCACTCGCGCCGCATCCACCGCTAACTCTAACAAATTACCCTGACCGGTTTTCGCAGCTTCAGTTAGTGCATCCAGTGCCTGCTGACAGGCTTGACCATCGCGCTCGGCACGCACTTTTTGCAAGCGCGCAATCTGCGAATCGCGCACCGCGCTATTATCAATATCCAGCACATCCACATCCGGCTCTTCAGCCAGCTGATATTTGTTCACCCCGACAATTACCTGATCGCCGCGATCAACGCGGGCCTGCTGTAACGCCGCGGCTTCTTCGATGCGCAACTTAGGCATCCCCGACTCAACCGCTTTGGTCATACCACCAAGCTCTTCCACTTCATTGATCAGCACCATGGCCGCGTCAACCAGCTCGTTAGTCAGGCTCTCTATATAGTAGGAACCCGCCAGTGGATCCACCACATTGTTAACGCCGGTCTCTTCCTGAATCACCAACTGAGTATTGCGCGCGATACGCGCAGCAAACTCAGTAGGCAAACCCAGCGCCTCATCAAAGGCATTGGTATGCAGCGACTGAGTGCCGCCCAATACCGCAGACATGGCCTCAATGGTGGTGCGCATAATATTGTTGTAAGGATCTTTACTGGTGAGACTGAC
>JAFMBY010000045.1 GCA_017858135.1 Porticoccaceae bacterium
GTTTACCAAGCTGTGGTTTACCAAGCTCTGGCTTAACAAGCTGGGCTTAAAAGCTGAGCTGACGATGCTTGCAGCATGAGACATTCGACACTCTGTCCTAGTACTGATTATGGGCTAACAGTAACCTTTTTCACGCAACTTATTTTGGAGATTCCTATGAAGAACCTGTTTTTATTAACATTGAGTTTTGTCGCATTCTATAGCTTTGCAGAAGTCTATAAAGACTATGAGCCAAGCGAAGAGCATGTGCAGTTAACCGTAGTGTCAGTAGAGCCTAACTATTTAGACGATTACCTGGTGAAGTTAAAACGCACTTGGGTCCGCGGTATGGACATACAGAAAGAGCTCGGCTATATCAAAGATTATTCGGTTTTTACCTCTGATTCCGCTAACACCCCTAATGTCTGGTTAACCATCACCTATGAAAATATGGCCGCGATGCAGCCGAGTGAAGAGCGCTATAACGCGGTCAATAAAAAGTGGATGGAGCTTTATGGTGATGAAGACGAAGAAATTGAAGAAATTTCTAAGGGCTATGAAGAAATTCGCAAAATGATCGATAGCCAAATTATCAATAAAGTTAATTTCAAGTAAGGCTAGCGCTAGGCTCCACGAGATACGTGGGGCCTGGTACTTCGATTGGCAACACAGTGGTCGCTATGTCGGCAGCCGCTGCTGCTGTAACAGATCCAGCGCCAATGCTTCCGCCACCTTAATGCCATCAATTCCTGCCGATAAAATACCGCCCGCATAGCCGGCACCCTCGCCAGCTGGGTAGAGCCCTGTGGTGTTGACGCTCTGATAAAACGCGTCGCGCTTAATGCTCACAGGAGCAGAGGTGCGCGTTTCTACACCGGTCATAACCGCATCGGCCATAGCATAGCCTTTGACCTGCTTATCAAACTCAGGAATCGCCTCGCGAATCGCTGCGACAGCAAATTCAGGCATCGCTTTGGAAAGATCACCTAGCGTAATACCGGGTTTATACGAGGGTTCGACAGAACCTAATTCGGTCGACGGCCGGTGGTTTAAAAAATCCCCCACCAGCTGCGCTGGAGCATTGTAATTTTCGCCGCCAAGCTGGTAGGCAAGGCTCTCTAGGTCGCGCTGCAAATCAATCCCAGCCAGCGGATGGTCGGGAAAGTCTTCTTCAGGCGAGATGCCCACCACAATGGCTGCATTGGCATTGCGTTCGTTGCGTGAATACTGCGACATGCCATTGGTGACCACGCGGCCTTCCTCTGAGGTTGCTGCCACCACCGTGCCGCCGGGGCACATACAAAAGCTATAAACCGTGCGACCATTTTTACAGTGATGAACCAGCTTATATTCCGCTGCCCCTAATAGCGGGTGTCCGGCCTGATCGCCAAAGCGCGCGCGATCAATCGTTGATTGTGGATGTTCGATACGAAAACCAATGGAAAACGGCTTGGCCTCAATATAGACGCCATGGTCGAGCAGCATCTGGAAGCTGTCGCGGGCGCTGTGGCCTATTGCGATGACGATATGGCGGCTGTGCAGAACTTCACCGGTGGCCAGGGTCAGGCCAGTAATTTGACCATGGGCCTGTTCGCCATCTTGGTCACGCAGCAGACCTTCAACCTTCTGCTCGAAGCGTATTTCGCCACCGAGGCGGATAATCTCCGCACGCATGTTTTCCACCATGCTGACCAGCTTAAAGGTGCCGATATGGGGTCTGCTGTCCGTGAGGATTTCTTCCGGTGCACCGGCAATAACAAATTCTCGCAACACCTTGCGACCGAGATGACGGCGATCTTTTACTTGGCTCCAGAGCTTGCCATCGGAAAAGGTGCCGGCGCCGCCTTCGCCATACTGCACATTGGACTCGGTGTTGAGTTTGCGCTTACGCCAGAAGCCCCAGGTCTCTTTGGTGCGCTGGCGAACCTCTTGGCCACGCTCAAGAACAATTGGTTTAAGTCCCATCTGTGCCAGCACCAGCGCAGCGAGAATGCCGCAGGGACCAAAGCCGACCACAATCGGACGCTGCTGATGCGGCAGCGGAAACTGTGCCGGTGGTTGGGCGACAAACTTATAACTGGTGTCGGGACTCGGGCCCACTCTGGGCAGGGCGGGGGCCGTTTCGAGAACGCGGATTTCGCTCAATGGTGTCAATACCACATCAAGCTGATAGATCAGCAAAATATGGCCTCGTTTACGCGCATCGTGACTGCGTTTAAAAATGCTAAAGCTGATCAGCTCTTCGGCTTCGATATTCAGCCTGCGCAAAATCGCCAGCTGCAGATCGTCGTCGCTGTGGTCGAGGGGCAGTTTGATTTCGCTAAGTCTTAACATAGGGCTGTTTTGGTCGTTTTAGGGGTGCTGACAAAACGCGATATTAGCATGAATAAGCTGTCTGCTTTGGACGCTATCGAAATTGTTTTTTAGTGGTAATATCGACGCTGACAAGAAAAAATGACCGATTTTGTGGCACTCAGTCCCGAGTCAGGTCAACTAAAAATAAACGGGGAATTTACTGTGCAAACTAAAAATAGTCTTATTATCGCCTTGATCGCTATCGCGTTTTACGCCGGCTGGTCGTTTAATCAACAGTCAGAAACCAGCCAGCCCGGCGAAGAGAGTCCAGCGCTGCAAGCGAAAGCCGATAAAACCGGTTATGTGCCGACTCAGCCGACCCGTAATCAGGATGCTCTGTACTCACCGGTTGCCAATCAACAGCAGCCAAAGCAGGTATTTTGGGGCGATACCCATTTGCACTCTAGTTTCTCTATGGATGCGTTTATCTTTGGTAATACGCTCGGTCCGGATGATGCCTATCGCTTTGCCAAGGGTGAAAAAGTCATGGCGACTCATGGCCAGCCTGCCCAGCTGCGCGAGCCATTGGACTTTTTAGTGCTGGCCGACCACACCGACGGTGTCGGCGCCATGATTGCCCTAAAAGCTGGCAACGAAAAATTGCTCGCCAATCCGACGCTGCAGCGATGGTCCGAAATTCTCTTCGAAGGTGAGGCCGATGATGCCCGCCAACTGGACTCTACCCAGACAAGATTAGATACCCCGCGTGAGTTAGAGGACGCGGACATCCGCGGCAATGCCTGGGACTATTTGACCGCTACCGCAGACTCGCACTACCAGCCGGGCGTCTTTACACCGCTGATTGGCTTCGAGTTTACCGCCCAAAAAGGTGGCCAGAATTTACATCGGGTAGTGATTTATCGTGATGATGCTGAGACCGCGCAGACACTGTTGCCGCTATCGCCAAAAGAGAGCTCAGACCCTCGAGTGCTCTGGGATTTCTTGCAGCAGTACGAGGAAACCAGTGGCGGCAAGGTGCTGGCCATCGCCCACAACGGTAACCTCTCTAATGGCATTATGTTTCCCACCGCGGAGTTGGAGTTTGGCGACGCAATGGATTCCGACTATGCTCAGCGCCGCGCCCGCTGGGAGCCGGTCTATGAAGTGACGCAGATTAAAGGTGATGGCGAAGCGCATCCGCTGTTGTCGCCAGATGATCGTTTTGCCGATTACGAAAGCTGGGATCTCGGCGACTTTGCCGGGGTGCTGAAAACCGATCAAATGATTCCCTACGAATATGCTCGCGAAGCGCTGAAAAATGGCCTGGCGCTGCAATCAACTTACGGTGCAAACCCTTACCAATTTGGCATGATTGGCTCCACCGATTCGCACACATCGCTAGCCACCGCCGCCGAAGATAATTTCTACGGCAAGCACAGCGCCGGCATGGAGCCGCAGCCAGATCGCTGGAAAGATGCAGTGGGCGGTCGCGGCGACGTAACCGTGCCCGGCTTTATGATGGCCGCATCAGGTTATGCTGCAGTGTGGGCTACAGAGAATACCCGCGAAGCAATCTGGGATGCCATTCAACGCAAAGAGGTCTATGCCACCACGGGCAGCCGCATCACCGTGCGTTTCTTTGGTGGTTGGGACTTCAGCGAAGCAGATCTGCAGGCCTCAAATATGCCGGATATCGGCTATAGCAAAGGCGTGCCCATGGGTGCCAGTCTGCTGCAAAGCAGTGCCGCGGCCCCGGTCTTTATGTTGCAAAGCGCGAAAGATCCCAGTGGTGCCAACCTCGATCGCTTGCAAGTGATCAAAGGTTGGGAAGACGCCGATGGCGCAGTGCATGAAAAGGTCTTTAACGTCGCTTGGAGTAATCCGGAATTGCGTTCACTGGATGCCAAAGGCGATGTTGCCGATATTCCCTCCACAGTAGACGAAGCAACTGCCACCTATAGCCATAAATACGGCGCCGCCGAATTGACTGCGCTGTGGCAGGACCCAGAGTTTAGCGCTGAGCAAAAAGCCTTTTATTATGTGCGCGTACTGGAAGTGCCATCACCGCGATGGACCGCTTATGACGCCGCGAAATTTGATGTTGAGATGGCGCCCTATGTGAAGAAAACCACTCAGGATCGCGCTTATAGCTCACCGATTTGGTATGAACCTAGCGACTAAAATGTGCATGCTTAATACAAAAAAACCAGGCCCTTCTTTAAAAGTGGCCTGGTTTTTTTGTTTAAAAATAAGCCGTTTTAAATTCTAAAAATAGCGCTTTATCTGCGCCAACACGCCGCGACCTTCACCGACAAAATAACGATAGCTGCCAAAGGCATAGTCTGCGCGATCGGCGATACGCTGGTCAGTTAAATTGCTCACCCGCAAGCGCAGGTCCCACTGCTGATAACGCTGTTGCAGGGTTAGGTTTATCACGTCGTGGCCAGCGTATTGATGGGCATTAACCGGGTCGAGAAAATAATCGCCGAGATAAACCCATTCCAATTCTGCGCTAAAGGCATCGCTGGGCTGATAGAGCATCTGTGCGCTGCCCTGTGAACGCGGTGCGGTGTCGATATCATTGCCATTGATGCTGACGCCATTTATCAGGCCGTTTTGCTTATAGAGGTGCTTTGCCCAGTTGCCTGCGGTGGCGATCTGCCAAGCTGGATTAATCGCGTAACTCAGTTGCCATTCGATGCCGCGGTGGCTGGTTTCGCCGTCGCTGACCACATAGCCAGCGGAGTCTGTAATAATCACCTGCTCTTTGTCCATGCTATAAATATTTAACTCGGCGGCGAGATTATCTTGGCGAAAACGCAGTCCCGCTTCAATGCTGTCTAGCTGCTCGGGCTTAATGTCGGCGACGGCTTGCTCGCGCTGCAGGCGATAGATCTCGTTGATCTGTGGCGCACGGTAGGCACTGGCGACGCGCGCATAACCAGACAGGCTAGCATTGAAACGGTACTCGGCACCGAGGTGAAAATTAAAGTTATCGGTATTGTCAGAGCGATCTTCAGGGCGGTAGTAGCGACAGCTGCCATCGGCTGAAGCACAGGCGGTACCATCGTCGCGGGTGGTGCCAGAGAGCATATTATTTTGATAGTCGTAGTTGAGATATTCGTAACGCACACCGACTTCGGTGGTCAGCTGGTCTTTGGCTTGCCATTCGAGATTGGCGAACAGGGCGAGCTGCTGGCTATCGACGTCAAAGTCATAGTGCTGGCCCTGGAAACGCACATTGTCGGCTGTGCCGAGGGGATTGGCTTGCAGCTCTTCCACCCACATACTGGCCCATTCAACGTCTGTGCCGAGCCATAGGGTGGTAGCCGTGGCAAGGCTGGTCTGATAACTGGATTGCACGCCGGCACTGGTTTGACCGTTTTGTTCTAGTGGCTGACCGGGTAAATAGTGCTGTAAAAAGGTCATTTCGCTATGACGCAGGTAGGGTGTTACCTGCCATTCTGCGCCTGCGCTGGTCGCGCCGCTGAGCCGTGAAGAGAGGCGCATAGCTTGGCCGTCGCGATAGGCTTCTGGATTGGGGTTAGTTTTCCAAACCGCCGAGTCTTTGTAAGCATCGTCGCCGCGGATATAACCCGCGGTCTCCTGATTGAGATTAACCATTGCCAGGTGGGTTTCTGTGGTTAGTTGTGCAGCGCTCCAGCTGTGCTTAAGCGACAGCTTTTGCTGGTCGAATCCAGCGTCATCTTTAAAGCCTTTGTCTTTGACACCGTTGGCAGCAACTTGCCACTGCTGATTGCCTTGCTCTTGGCGCCAGCCGAGTTTGATGCGGTTGTAGTCATGACTGCCGCTTTCCAATGACAGGTAGTTGCGCTGAATATCAGCTGAGAGACTATTGATCACCCCGTGCATCGCGTTGGAGCCATAGAACACGGTGCCGGGGCCGCGCCAGATTTCCAATCCAGACGCCTGCTCGCTGTTAACTTCAAAGAGCTGGTTAACATTACACATGCCGGTGGGGCGGATCGGCAGGCCATCTTCGGTGGTGAGAATTTCTGCACAGCTGCCGGCACCGGTAAACACCGGTGAGCGCACTGCGGCGAGCAACTCCTGACCATTGCCGCGGCTGAGCCAGACGCCAGGGAGACGGGCGGCAGACTCATTGATATGGGCATGACCGACGCGCTGCAGTTCAGCCGCTGTGACCTGGGCAACCGCGCCGATAAGTTGATCAATAGTCTGTTCGCTGCGGCGTCCAGTGACCACCACTGTGTCAATCAGGGGACTGTTTGCGCTTGGCACTGATTCAGCGCTAGCCATGGCGGGAACCATCAGCGGGAGTATCAGGGTCGGAATCAATAATTTCATCAGTCGAAGGTGCCGTGGGCTGTTTTTGATGGACGCTAGTCTTCAGCAAAACCGTTGCGAGTGCAACCGCATCTTTTTTAAGCGATGACAGGCTGCCTTATTCCCAGACTAGACCAAACACTGATGTCGCTCGTAAAGACCAACAAGAACGAATTAGAAACTTAAGGTGATTGTTGTGGCGATATCAGTCTCTAAACTGCAGAAGTACTTTGTAGTAGAAAAATTAATCTATCACTCCATCGATCTGAGTCTCTATCAGGTGTCGGCGATTATCGACGGCGAGGAGCACTATGTCGCCGATGAGCGCGGTAAGTTATTGCGATCAATTAATTTGTTGGAACTGCAAAAGCAGCTCAAACAGGTGACTGCTGAGAGAACCGTATTGCGTCATACCAGTGCCTACGACGAGATGATCGGCGGGCCGGAGAAGGGCGAGTCAAATGCACTTGAGGTGCCGCTGGCTGATAACCAGCTTTACTAAGTGACTGCTTGATACTTGAAAGCTGAGGGTAGGGGTAGAGCGTAGAGAGCTAACAGGTTTCGTAGGTCGACGTATAACAGGCAGCGGCCAATGACTGGGCGTTGGTGAGCTGAGCCTGCGTCATATTGGCCTTGATAATATCGAGATTAACTCTGGCTTGGTCATTGGATTGTGTCTTTGCCATCGACCACCAGACATAGGCTGAGGTAATGTTTTCGGCAACACCTTCACCGTTGGCGTAGGCGAGGCCGAGAGAAAATTGCGCATCAGCAAATCCTTGCGCGGCCGCTTTGCGATACCAATTAAAGGCTTGAATGGGGTCTTGAGCCACACCGTTGCCTGAACTGTACAGGCTTGCCAGTGCAAATTGCGCATTGGCATGATCCTGCGCAATGGCTTTTTGGTACCAGGCCAAGGCTTGTTTTATATCCTTTTCCACACCTTTACCCTGAGCATACATGGTGCCCAACTGGAACTGTGCGTCAGCCAGATTTTGCGCGGCGGCCTTACGCAACCACAGTAATGCCTGACTATCACTTTCAGGAACACCGTCGCCAGTGGCATACATAATGCCAAGGTTGAGTTGCGCGGCGGCATAATTTTGATTCACCGCACGGTTAAACCATTTTACTGCTTCGGCACTGTTTTTCGGTAAGCCTTCGCCAGTTCTATACATTATGCCGAGGTTATTTTGCGCCTGTGCTGACCCCTGAAGCGCCGCTTTTCGATACCAGAAAATCGCTTCGTTGATATCCTTTGGCACAATTTCGCCTTGATAGTAGTAATCCGCAAGCTGTGTCTGGGCGCGCATAAAACCCTGTTCGGCGGCTGCGCGAAACCAGAGCATAGCGGCGTCGTGATCTTGGCTAACCCCGATTCCGCGGCTAAACAGTTCGCCCATTATTAGTTGAGCGCTGCCGAGGCCATTTTCGGCTGCACGTTGATACCAAACTGCTGCCTCTTTAAGATCGCGCGGCACATGTCTACCTTGACTGTAGAAGTCGCCGAGTCGACTCTGCGCGTTGGCGACCCCTTGCGCCGCCGCCAGACGGTACCAGTTGATTGCCTGGGCATCGCTCTCTGGAACACCTGCACCATTCTCATACATCAGCGCGAGACTGTGTTGCGCATCGGCCAGTCCCTGTTCCGCAGCTTTGGTAAACCACTTAACGGCTTCGGTATCGTCGCGCGATGTGGCGCTACCAATATTGTAGATAACGCCAATGCGCCACTGCGCGAGGGCGATATTTTGATCGGCCGCTTTGCGGAACCAGCGCAGTGCCTCAGCATCATCCTTAGTCACGCCGCGACCGATATCGTAGATAATACCCATTCGCCATTGCGCTTCGGCATTGCCTTGTTCTGCAGCACGGAGAAACCACTGTAGGGCTTCACTGTCATTTTTCGCAACGCCTTCACCGTTGGCATACATAACGCCGAGCACGCGTTGTGCGTCGGCATCGCCGTCCTCTGCCGCGGCGCGAAACCATTTTACCGCAGCGGCGTAGTTGCCTTTGGCATATTCACTCCAGCCAATATCGGTGTCCGAGACGATATTTTGCTCACAGCCTGATGTTGCAAGCAGGCTAAAGATAAGCGGGAGGGCAAAAAGTAATCTGGCTGGTTTCATTATCGACTGACCGAATGTTAGGCTGGATTAAACTAAGGGGCTAGGTTAAGTGAGAAGGGTAGTGGTCATATTTCAATATCAATAATGACGCCGCCCTGTCGTGCGCTGGCGATAGTTTGCTCAGCCATTTCACGCAGTTTTTGCAGCATTTCAGTTGGCAGTTCTTCGGGCTCGTTTTCGACCTTGTTTAATTCCTGTTGCAGATAATTAACCATCTCAGTATCGATCAGTTTGCGTTGAACTCGCTCGTGTTTTATTTCGCTTTCCTGAGTCTCGGATTTTTTAACCCCTTCATCAACGCGCTCGTCGCTTACCGATCTCTCGCTTCTGCGCTCTGTTTGCGCGTCGAGAGTATCGTTGTTGATTTTCGCCGCGTCATTTTGGGGCGCCAACATTCTCGATGCTAAGTCGCCATAATTCGAACTTACTGCCATATCGCTCATTTCTTTCTCCGTAAAACATATCACGTCGGGTGATTAGATTAGAAAACGGTGTCGGTAATACGACACTAAATCGGTTTTTCTCTAGTCATTGATTGCTTTTTGACAGGCCTTGGCGTCAAAGCAATGCTTTGTTGAAAGGTAAGCAAAAATCGTTCCAAAAATACAGCTGAGATAAGGGGCTGATGTTGCTGCATGTGGTCGACGGTTGGCGCGTCCGATTTAAGTGGTCCGAGTGGCTTGCATAACTCCACAGGAGGGGCATAATCCACGCCTCTGAAAAACCTATCAATACGTACCTATAAACAATCGGTGACTCTGTGCCAGCCAGCAAATCCAACGAGAAAATCAGTAATCATCTTGTCGATACGACCTCAGATCAGCTTGCATCTGCGGCGGTTGCCGAAGAGCCATTAAAAGAGGGCACTAAAAAGATGTCGGTGTTGCTGTCACTGATGCAGTTTTTTAAGCCTTACAAATTGCAGATGTGGGTCTTTATTACCGCCTTGGTTTGCACCTCTGCGGTGACCCTGTCAATCGGTCAGGGCCTGCGCATGGTGATCGATCAGGGCTTTGTGCAGCAGTCCTTAGAACACCTCAATCAAGCCATTATGTTTATTGTGATCGCCTCGGTATTGATGGCGATAGGCACCTATGTGCGCTTTTATCTGATTTCATGGTTGGGTGAGCGGGTCACTGCCGACCTGCGCAAGGCCGTGTTCGACCACATTGTCGGGCTACACCCGGCCTTCTTTGAGACCAACCGCAGCGGCGACATTATGTCGCGGCTGACCTCCGACACGACCTTGTTGCAGTCGATTATTGGCTCATCGGCGTCGATCGCTCTGCGCAGCGCCATCAGTTTTAGCGGCGCACTGATTATGTTGCTGGTGACCAATTTTAAGCTGTCACTGATGATTGTTTTGGCGGTGCCTTTAATACTGATGCCGATCCTGATTTTTGGTCGCAAGGTACGCAAGCTCTCTCGCGACAGTCAGGACTCGATTGCCGATGTTGGCAGCTATGCCGGTGAAGTGATTCAGCATATCAAAACAGTCCAGAGTTTTACCCATGAGGAGCAGGAGAAAAGCGCATTTGCCAGTGAGGTGGAACGAGCATTCTTGATTGCCCGCACCCGGGTACGCCAGCGCGCCGTGCTGATGGCCGTAGTAATTCTGTTGGTGTTCGGTGCGCTGTCGCTAATGCTGTGGGTCGGCGGCAGTGATGTGATTAATGGCAAGATGAGCGGTGGTGATCTGGGTGCGTTTATTTTCTACGCGATTCTTATGGCCACAGGCGTCGCCTCGCTGTCTGAAGTGTACGGTGAGCTTCAGCGCGCGGCAGGTGCCACGGATAGACTGATGGAACTGTTGCACGCCAACAATGAAATCTTAAATCCAGAAGCACCGGTCGCCAATATTGAAACATTACCTGCACAGCTCGAACTGCGCAATGTCACGTTTTGTTATCCGTCAAGACCTGAGCAACCGGCACTGGACAACTTTTCGTTGAAAATCGAAGAGGGTGCCATTGTTGCACTTGTCGGTCCATCGGGGGCCGGTAAGTCGACACTGTTTGATCTGATCCAGCGTTTTTACGACCCGCAGCAGGGCGAGCTGTGCTTTGGCGACACCAATATTCGTCAGTTGACACCAACGCAGTTACGCGAGCAGATTGCCGTCGTGCAACAGCAGCCAACACTGTTTTCTGGCGATGTGATGTACAACATCCGCTACGGTAAAAGTGATGCCAGCGATGAGCACGTTATTGCGGCGGCCAAAGCGGCCCATGCCGATGAGTTTATTAATCTACTACCCAATGGTTATCGCAGCGATCTTGGCGAACAGGGTGTGCGCCTTTCTGGCGGCCAGCGTCAGCGCATCGCGATTGCACGGGCGCTGCTAAAAGACCCGCGTATTCTGTTGTTGGATGAGGCGACCAGTGCGCTGGATGCCGAGAGCGAATACAAGGTGCAGTTGGCGCTGGAAAAGTTAATGAAGGGCCGCACCACAGTGATTATTGCCCATCGCCTGGCGACTATTCTGCATGCAGATACCATTGTGGTCATGGATCAGGGCAAAAATGTCGCTCAGGGCAGTCATCAACAGTTGATCGCTTCGAGCCCGTTGTATGCCAGACTTGCCGAGTTGCAGTTTTCATTGGATGGTACTGAGTGATCGTCTAACCTTGATGTGGCGTATAAGATTGTAGCTTGTAAAAAACGCGCCAGTGGCCAACAGGTCAGGGCGTCGTAAAATAAAAATAACAATAAAATAACGATAAAATAACGGTATAAGAGTCTCGACATGAAACTTATTTTGAGCATGGCCATATTATTGGCGATATCTGCCTGCGGATTGCTGTTGTCAGAACAATCTGATCAGCACAGCCCTATCGAATTCAACGTGGCCACATCTACTGGGATTACCCAGGGACACCTCAACCTCAGTGCCGATGAACAGTCCGGTGCCGAGGTTATCAGCTGGTTTGATATTCCCTACGCGCAGCCTCCTGTTGGCGATTTGCGCTGGCGCGCACCGCGCGCTCTGATTGCGCCACAGCAAGTCATTGTCGAACGCGATGACACTGCCTGCGTGCAGTTTGCCAGTCGATATGGCGGCGCTAATGGCGAGGGCGTCGTGGGCTCGGAGGATTGCCTCTACTTGGATATTCGAGCACCTAAAGACTTTGCTAACAAACAGTACCCGGTGATGGTGTGGATTCACGGTGGCGGCAACACTACTGGGTTAAAAGACTATTACGACTACAGCAAACTCGTTGCGGGAAAAGATGTTGTCATGGTGGCGGTTAACTATCGCCTTGGCGCCTTGGGATGGTTTACCCATCCCGCAATTCAGGGATTGCAGCAGGGTGAAGATAAGGCCTCCAACTTTGGTACGCTGGATATTATTCATTCCCTGAAATGGCTGCGTGACAATATCGCTAACTTTGGTGGTGATGTCGGCAATATCACAATCTTCGGCGAATCTGCTGGCGGCCATAATGTCTACGCGCTGCTCGCGTCGCCACTCAGCAAAGGGCTGTTCCACAAAGCCATTGCGCAGTCGGGTTACACCGTGACCAGTAGTCTGGAAGATAGTTACAACGTAAATGGTGCCAATAGTTTTGTCACGAGAGGCGGCTGGCAAGTCACACAGGATCTGCTCGCTGACCAGCAGCTCGCTCAGCAGGATTTAAGCACTGATGCGTTGCGCGAACTGTTGAAAAAAGCCGATGCACGGGAATTTATTGCCCTCTATCAAGAGACCTCGGACGCTGATTACATACCTCTGACGACGGCTGATGGCGTAGTGATCCCCAAGGTCGGTATCGTGGCGGCGCTGGCTGACCCGCAGTACGCGAAAAATGTGCCGTTGATTTCTGGAGCCAATAAAGATGAAGTGACGCTGTGGTTTGCATTACATCGCTATTTTATGCAGACAAGCTATCCGTTTACCAAACTTTTGCCGCCACGCATCACGATCAAAAATCCGCAACTCTATGATTTCTGGGTGCGAACCCGGTCGCAGGCATGGAAGGCGCGTGGCGTTGATGAGCCGCTGAGCGCGTTGGAGCGAGCGGGGTACAATCAGCTTTACAGCTATCGCTTCGATTGGGACGATCAAGAGAAATCCTTTTTTATCGACTTCCCGTCTATTTTTGGCGCCGCACACGGCACTGATATTTCCTTTGTCACGGGCGATTTTAAATATGGTCCGGTGACGGCGTATATCTATCCCGAGGGCGAGGCACGCGACCAAATGCAGCGCACCTTTATGAATGTCTGGGGTGACTTTGCCCATTCAGCAAAGCCGGATAAGTCGTTGAATTTTGAATGGCAGCGCTTTAGCAGCAAAGACAAAGCCTATGTGCGTCTCGATAAAGATGAGTTTTTGTCGCTGCATTATGAGACCCAGACGCTGGACTCGCTGCTGGCGGCAGTTGCTGCAAATAATCATGCTACACAGGCCGAAAAGTGTCTGTTGGTTTGGGAGACACTGATTAATATCGGCAACCCAGATATTGCGCGTTATAAATCCTGGAACCAGGGGCAGTGTCAGCAGTTTGATGCCCGTTCTGAGCAGCGGCGCATTGCCGCGCAGTTGATTGAACAATTTGGTAAGGCAACAGTAATGTAGTCCTCTTGGAGCCTAATCTATGACTAACAGCGTCGATCGACTAAGCGCAGGTCCAGCCCGTGCAATTCGCCTATTGCAACTTCCCGCCAGCCGCAGCAAGTGCTTTTTCTTGCTGTTGCTGAGTATATTTTTCACCTATGCCGGTATTGATCATCTGGTTTCGCCGGATTTTTACGTCAGCATTATGCCGCCTTGGATTCCCGCCCATCTTGAGCTGGTCTACCTCAGCGGGGTGTTCGAGGTTATGGGTGGAGTTGGTGTATTGATTCCGCGCTTCCGTGCCTTGGCAGGTGCCGGACTGGTGGCACTATTGGTCGCGGTTTATCCGGCTAATCTGTATATGGCTTTTAATCCTGAGTTATTTCCAGACATCCCTGTGGCTGCGCTCTACGTGCGTCTGGCGCTGCAATTCGTCGCCTTTTACTGGGCTTATTCGGTTACTAGACCGGATCCACTGCCCGCTGACTAGATGGGTGGGTCTCTCTTTTCCGTGATTGCACAGGGGCTGGCTTAGGCTATCCTTAAAGCATTAAATAGAGCGGAGCTTGGGTATGGATCACTCGAGTAGCGAAGCGAGACCAGTAAAATTTTCCAATCCACTAGTGACTGTTGAGGGTTGTCCCAGGGCCAGTGTCAAACTCAAGTGTTTGAAAACATTGTGGTTTAACACGGGCACGCTGTGTAACCTAGCCTGCAACCATTGTTATATTGAATCATCTCCCACTAATGATCGCCTCGACTTTATTACCCTGCGTCAGGTGGAGCATTTTCTCGATGAAATTCAACGTGAACATTTAGCCACCGAAGAGATCGGTTTAACCGGCGGCGAACCGTTTTTGAACCCCGATATTATTGCCATTATGGCGGCGATTTTGCGCCGCGGTTTTCGCTTGCTGGTGCTGACCAATGCCATGCGGCCGATGCTCAAACGTCGCAGTGGGCTGTTAGCGTTGCAAAAGCGCTACGGCAATCAACTGACGATACGGGTCTCGATCGATCATTATCGCGAGGAGTTGCATGAGCAGGAGCGCGGCAAAAAATCTTGGCAACCGATGCTCGATGGACTGGCTTGGCTCTCAGAGCAGGGGTTTACGATTGATGTCGCCGGTCGCACGGCGTGGGGTGATGAGGAGCGGGCGCTGCGCGATGGCTATGCCGTGCTGTTTAAACGCCACAATATTGCCGTGGATGCCTATGATAAAAAGCGCCTGGTACTCTTCCCGGAGATAACCGCTGACCCCAATCTGCCAGAGATCACTGAGGATTGCTGGCAGATTCTCAATGTCGATCCAGATGCCATGATGTGTGCCTCGTCGCGCATGGTGGTTGTGCCAAAAGGCGAACAGCGGCCGACGGTTATGGCCTGCACTCTGTTGGCCTATGACCAGCAGTTTAATCTTGGGCACAGCCTGGTAGAGGCTGCTGGGACGGTACAGCTTAATCATCCTTATTGCGCGAGCTTCTGCGTTCTTGGCGGCGGTAGTTGTGTGGTGACAGAGTAATTACTTAGCTTGGATATTGCTGATTATCAAGCCAGTTAAGAATTTGTTGCTGTGGCCAACTTAAACCCTCGCCCTGTTTCTGCAGAGCGACTAATTCACGGCGCAATTGCGGCAGATCACTCTCCCTATCCAAATCCGTCATAGGCGTCAGCAAGGCCGCCTTAGCCGGCAGCGAGGAGAGTAATTTTTCACCGGTGTCAGCGCGGCTGTAAGGCACCTTATTCCAACATTCTCGCTTTAATGACTGCCTGCCAGCAAAAAGGTAGTAACCGCCGTCGAGTGCCGGGCCGACCACAAAAGGGTGGCTTTGGAGCGCTTCAATCGCTTCTCGTAATCTGTTGACTGATAGCTGCGGACTGTCGGTACCGATCAACAGCACTTGCTGGTAACGCTGCAGCAGAGTCTGATAGATATGATGCTGGCATTGCCCGAGGCCGCCCGGGCCTGTGTAGAGGCTCGCTAAACCTTGCCACAGTGGATCACTGAGTCCCTTTTGTTCTGCCACGGCCCAGTAGGGTGCTACGTCGACAGACTTGACCGTCTGTTCTACGGCGCTGACGCAGAGACGATAGATTGTCTCTGCAGTGTGGCGCCCGAGTGTCGCGGCGAGACGGGTTTTAAGCGGCGACAATCCGGGCGTTTTGACGAAGATAGCGATCGCGGTAGACGCCGATGAAGAGATCATAGTCATAGTCGTCGCCAGCGCTGGACTACCAGAGTGTAAAGCTCGGGTAGTGATAGTCGCAGCCAGCGCCATTGATAGAGCAGGGTAAGGCGCAGCCAGCCGCGCTGACGGTATTTGCGACCACTGGTATAGAGGGTTGAAGGCAGTCGTTGCAAAGAGATGCCAGCTTGACGAGCGCGCCAGACAAACAGCAAATCTTCGCCGTAGGGTGCCTTGTCTGGATAGCCGCCTAGTTGCCTAAAAAGCTGCTTCGAAATGCAAAAACCCTGATCGCCATAGGGACATAAAAACAGTCGCGAGCGCAGGTTAGCACCCGCCGCATTGACTCGCAGCAATCGATTAAGGCGGCTTTGATTAGGGTCCAAATCAAAACCCAAACTAAAGTAGTAGAGACTACTGGGGTGGTGACCCTCCGAATTCTGGTCCAGGACCTTCTGTAATGCGCAGAGGTTGTCATTGCTGACGCGGCTGTCCGCATGCAAAAACCATAGCCACTGTTGATGTGCCTGCATCGCGCCTCTGTTGAGGCTAGTCGCACGACTCTGTCCTCTGCGCTGAAGAATCTCTGCCTCTAGCGAGCTGTGGGACTGCAGATCTGCGAGCAGACGCTGGTGCTGTGTCTCATCTGCAGACAGAGGAATAATGATCGATACCTCAGCCAGAGTAGGATCATTCAAAGTGCCAAGACCTCAAACCACTGTTGTTGTGCTCGACTCAGTTGTTCTCTGGGTGTTAGTAGCGCGGTTTTGAGCGCGCATCTAATGTCGCTGGGCGTTTCACTGAAAGGGGCGCAAATCAACGGGTTTAAAAGTGCAATGGCGCGCGCCAACGTAGCGCCGTAGACCTGAAAGAATTTATCCACACTAACATGTTGGCTGGGGTCGTCCATCCAGCAATCGTAATCGGTAACCAAGCACAGCGAGCTGTAGGCGATCTGCGCTTCACGGGCTAAAAAAGCCTCGGGTAGATTCGTCATGCCGACCAGATCGCAGTTGGCCGCGTCGCGTAAAAAAAAGCTCTCCGCTCGGGTGCCGAGTCGCGGGCCTTCAACACAGGCATAGGTATTATCGATATGGATGGCTTGATCGATCGCTGTTGCCGCACGCAAAATGTCAGCATTCAAGGTGGGACAAACTGGATTGGCGGTTGAGATATGCGCGGCGATGCCTTCTCCAAAAAAGGTCTGTTTGCGGCATCCTCTGGTGTGATCAAAATACTGATCGACCAGGGCTAAGTCCCCCGGTTTAATCTGCTCGCGCAGACTGCCTGCCGCCGAAAACGAAATAATGCGTCGCGCCCCCAGCGATTTAAGTGCGTAGATGTTGGCGCGATAGTTTATTTCGTGGGGTAACAGTTGATGTTCCGATCCGTGTCGGGCGAGAAACAATACTGGCTGGCCAGCGTATTGACCGCAACTAATCGCCGCGGAGGGTTTGCCAAATGGCGTGACCAGTGTTCGCTCTGTTTTGACCTGTAAATCCTTAAGCTGGTAAAGCCCAGAGCCACCGATAATTGCTAGCATTTTGTTTTCCTGTCGACCGCTAATACCAATCAGCCACTTGTTGGGCCGTTTATCTTGAGCATAGACCATATGGTCATTGATTAAGGTTTACAGCAGTGGCTGCTAGCTCCTAGAGTGATGCTTGGATTTATATTTCTGTTACCATTTTTTTGTTCGGGAGAATTACAGTGAGCGTATACAAAGTGCCACAAAAGGAATTGTCATTTATCTTTGACGAGATTATTCACTACTCAGAACATTGCACTATGCCGGGCTTTGAAGAAGCGAGCCGCGACATGGTCGATGTGGTGCTGCCAGAAGCGGCCAAATTCTTTGAAGATATCGTCGCGCCCACCAATCACGAAAGCGATAAGCATCCCGCCTTTTTGAAGGATGGCGAGGTGGTGACCTCACCCGGACTGGATCCAATTTATCGACAAATGGTCGACGCGGGCTGGTGCTGTTTAAATGGCGACAGCCGCTACGGTGGTGCCGGTTTCCCGAGTGTCGTCGATCTCGCTGTGCAGGAAATGTTACAGACGGCCAACGTTGGCTTTAGTCTGCTGCCGATGCTGACCCGTGGTGTGGTTCATGCCCTCGGCCAGTATGGTAGTGATGAACAGAAAGAGACCTATCTCGGCAATCTCATCTCGGGCACCTGGTCGGGCACCATGAACCTGACTGAACCTCAGGCCGGCAGCGATCTATCTGCAGTTAAAACCAAAGCGGTGTTTAACGGCGACCACTATCTTATCAGTGGGCAAAAAATCTATATCACCTGGGGCGACCACCGTTGCGCCGACAATATTATCCACTTGGTATTAGCCCGTCGTCCCGATGCCCCCGAGGGCAATCAGGGTATTTCGCTGTTTTTGGTACCCAAGTTTTTGGTCAATGCAGACGGCAGTCTCGGTGAACGCAATGATGTCAAACCAGTGGGCGTTGAGCACAAGTTAGGTATTCATTCGAGCCCTACCTGTACGCTGGCATTTGGCGATAATGGTGGTGCGGTTGGCTATCTGGTTGGAGAAGAAAATAAAGGCCTGCAGTGTATGTTCACGATGATGAACAATGCGCGTCTTTCGGTGGGCCATCAGGGTGTCTCGGTGAGCGAACGCGCCTATCAGCAGGCAGTCGGCTATGCACAGGATCGAGTTCAGGGCCGAGCCACTGGTGTTGAGGGTCGAGCGGCGATCATTCATCACCCCGATGTCAAGCGTATGTTAATGCAGATGCGCGCGCTCACCGAGGCGGGTAGAGCAATGTCGTTTTATGCTATCGCCGCAGAAGATCGCAGTTCTCATCACCCTGATGCTCAGGTGCGTGCAGAGAGTGCACAGTTGGTTGAAGTGATGACGCCTCTCGTCAAAGGCTGGTGTACTGAAGTGGCCATGGAGAGCACCTCGCTGGGTGTTCAGGTGCACGGCGGTATGGGCTTTATTGAAGAGACCGGTGCCGCGCAGCATATGCGTGACGCACGGATTCTGCCCATCTATGAAGGCACCAATGGCATTCAGGCCCTCGATTTTATCGGTCGAAAATGCCTTCGTGACGGAGGTCAGGCGGTGCAGTTATTGCTGGCGGATATGGACGCCACGGTGGCCCAGTTGGCATCGGCTCAAGACTGCATACTGACGTTGCGCACTAGATTGCAGCATGCGATTGAGCAGTGTCGAGACGCGCTCAGTTATGTGTTGGAAAATAGCAGTGACTCTCAGGGGATTGCGTACAACTTTATGATGATGTATGGCAATGCGGTTTCCTATTGGCTGTTGGTGAAGCTGGCCGCAGCCGCGCAGAATAGACTTGATAGCGGCGAGACAGATCGCTTTTATAACCAGAAAATAGCCACGGCAGAATTCTTCTCGACTCAGATACTGCCTCGCAATAGCGGTTTTTTAGTCACACTGATGTCTGGGTCAGACAGTTTTGATGGGCTTGAGCCGGCGGATTTTTTGCACGCTTAGCAAGGTAAGGTTGGCGCTTGGCGCCACGCTGTGGGATAGTGCCCGCCGCTCGCGATCAAGCCGCAGGATAAGTGCAAGATAAA
>JAFMBY010000046.1 GCA_017858135.1 Porticoccaceae bacterium
TCAATTAGCGCCGGCCTATCCAACAATGTATCGAGCTGGTAAGTCGTCTGGCTAAGCGGAGTATCCATCGCCATCACATCACGGGGAACACTGATATGAGCTGGCCCTGCGGGCGAACCCATGGCTGACATAATCGCCGCGGCAAGCTTGTGCTCAAACTGGTCAATATGAGAGATAAGCGTGTTGTATCTGGTGCAGTATTGATAGAGACCGACGGTGTTGACGCCGGTGCAGGAGGAGTCCTGAATGGCCCCTTTACCAAAGGTAGAGATTGCCGTTTGTGCGGTAATAACCAGCATCGGTACATTGTTTTCGTAGGCGGATGCGACGCCGGTAATCATATTGGTTGCGCCCGGCCCTGTGGTCGAACAACAGACACCTAACTTGCCACTGTTTCTGGCATAACCATCGGCCATAAAAGCGGCGCCAGTTTCGTGGCGAGCCACAACAGCGCGAACGCCACCGCGTCTCTCACTGCGTGCCAGCGCGTCATAGAGCGGCTCTATGGCCCCGCCAGGCACTCCAAAGACATAGTCAACACCGAGTTGTTCAAGATAGGCGACCAGTAAATCGGCCATTTTCGAACCGGCTGCTACAACAGCCGGATAAGTTACTTTTTCATCCCTATTAGTCATCCTTTTGCCTTATAAATTAGCAAGATACAAAGAAGTGTTGATGTGCTTTTTTTAATAACCTCATTAATAGATGAAGAATTGAGCCTTATCAACTTAATATTGTGGCGCTCAGGGCCATTTGCGGGCTTTATTACCAGCGTATCGACAGGGGCCGCTAAGTGGTTACAATGCGAACCTAAATTTCATAAAAGACCACTATGAACGACAGCAGCGTTAATCAGCAACAGTCCGCAGAAAAGCCCCCAGAGAAGAGAGAGAGCCTGCTCTTAAATCTGGCGTTTAACATCGCTATACCGACGCTGGTGCTGACCAAGCTGAGCGGTGACGACTATCTCGGGATCAAACTGGCGATTATTGTGGCCCTGTCATTCCCGATTATTTATGGTGCCCGCGACTTTTTCGCCCGCGGTAAAGTGAACTTCTTTTCCGCCCTGGGAGTTGTCAGTGTTACCTTGACTGGTGGCATTAGTTTGATGGAATTGGATGCCATTTATATCGCGGTTAAAGAAGCCAGTATCCCGGCTCTATTTGGCATGGCAACATTGATTTCGCTGAAGACGTCACAGCCTTTGATACATACCTTTTTACTCAATGACTCCATAATTGACACCGACAAAATTAACAGCGCCCTGCAAGCCAATAATCGTCAGACAGACTTCGATCGGTTGCTAATCAATGCTTCATGGATTCTAGCCGGCTCATTTTTACTCTCTGCAGTACTCAACTATTTCCTCGCGGTCTATCTGTTAACCGCAGATCCAGGAACGTTGGCATTTAACGAACAACTCGGCAAGATGACCGCGCTGAGTTTTCCGGTTATTGCGGTGCCGGCCATGCTGGTCATGATTGGCGATATGTTTTATCTTTTTAAAGGCATTACCCGTATTACCGGGCTGCCCTTAGAACAAATTATCAAACAGAAATAAGAGTGACATTATGTGGTACGCAATAATCAGTGAAGATATTGAAAACAGCTTGCAACAACGTATGCGAGCTCGCCCCGCTCATTTGCAACGCCTGCAGCAACTCAAGGAGGATGGGCGTCTGTTTGTCGCCGGCCCCCACCCGGCAATCGATTCGTCAGAGCCCGGCGATGCCGGATTTACCGGTAGCCTGGTGATTGCCGAATTTGCCTCACTGACAGATGCGCAGCAGTGGGCCGATGCTGACCCCTATATTGACGCTGGCGTCTATAAACAGGTTACAGTGAAACCGTTTAAAAAAGTTCTGCCCTAAAATCCGTAATTGATTTCTCATAGACTCCCTGATTAGTTGCCAAATGGTTATCATTTGGCGCCGATCGGAGTATTATTCTCGCTTACCCAACTTAACGTCTTAAAAACCATGAATTATCTATTTTTGGCACTGGCCATTTTTGCCCACTCACTCAGCAATTCCGCGCTTGCTCAGGCACCTGAAGATGAATCACAAGTGATCCCTGAGCAAACTGTTGTCGACATCGACAGCAACAATAACGGCGAGACAGTTTATCTTCAGGATAAGTCGGTCTATGTCAGCGATGAATTCCATGTTCCGCTGCGCTCTTCACCTTGCGCTCGCTGCACCATTGTCCATTGGGGGCTCAAATCTGGCACCAAAATGCGCCTTCTGGAGATCGTTGACGGTTGGGGGCATTTGATTACGGATAAAGGTATTGAAGGCTGGATGGAAGAACAGTATCTGGTTGATGAGCCAATCGCACGTATTAAAGTACAGGAACAACAAGGGCAACTGGCCGCGCTGAAAAAACGCAATGATGAGCTCAACAAAACCGTCAGCGAGTTGCGTCAGGCGTCTAAGGCTATTCGCGGCAAACTCGATAATACCGAAGATGACAAGAGCGGGCTGGCAAAGGAATTGGCAGACCTGAAAGAGATCTCATCCGATGCCGTCGCGCTCGACCAGCAAAACAAGCAGTTGGTCAAAAACAATCACATGCTGCAACGCGAGAACGATGCTCTAAAAGCCAATGTCGATGATTTGCAAAAAGACCGCCGCAATGAGTCCTTTCTCTACGGTGGCTTGACAGTATTTTTGGGCGCGATTTTAGTGATTTTGATTCCTAAACTGCGCGGTCGCAAGCGCTTTTCTGAGTGGCAATAACAGATCGCTTTTTACGCTTTTCGGAGGATAACGGTCGATGAAAAATAGCTGGTATAGAATGATGTATAAATTGGCAGCGGTGTCTCTGGCTCTGCTATCGTCAGCTTTCACTGCAAATAGCTACGGCGAATACCCTCAGGTTAAGCTGCACACTGATATGGGCGATATAGTGCTTGAACTATACCCAGATAAAGCCCCCATCAGCGTCGACAACTTTGTTAAAAACACCAATAGCTTTCACTATGATGGGCTGATTTTTCACCGTGTCATTAAGGGCTTTATGATTCAGAGCGGCGGTCATACCTTTGATCTCAGCATGCGCGAGTCAGACCGTGGCCCCATCATCAATGAATCGTTCAATGGACTCGTCAACAACCGCGGCAGCATTGCAATGGCGCGAACCAACGATCCCGACAGTGCTCAGGCACAATTCTTTATTAATCACAAAAATAATCCATCACTCAATGCCAAAGGATTGCGCGCTGGCTATGCGGTGTTTGGTGCGGTGATCTCAGGCATGGATGTGGTTGATGCCATCGCTGAGACTGAGGTAGAGACCGTGGGTATGTATCAGAATGTGCCTGTCACAGCGGTGCGTATTCTCACTGCACGGCTGCTCAACCCAGCCGCCTGGACAGCACTTCCCGAAGCGAAAAAATTACCGACTTTTGAGAAGCCGACACCGATCCGATAACTTAACTTTGCCAGTAGCCCGATTACAATGACAGCGCTCAGCATTAACCTCAACAAAGTCGCCCTGATCCGCAATTCCAGAGAAGGCAACTATCCGGATGTCGTCGAGTTTGCGCAACTGTGCATCGATCACGGCGCCAATGGCATCACTGTGCATCCGCGCCCGGACCAACGCCATATCCGCCCTGACGATGTACGTCGCCTGGCGTCACTGGTCAAGCCACTGGCGAACATTGAATTCAATGTCGAGGGCAACCCCTTTGCCCCCGCCGTTGGCAGCTACCCGGGCTTTATCGAGCTGGTTGCAGAGACCCTGCCCGATCAGTGCACCTTGGTCCCCGATGGCGATGACCAGCTGACATCGGATCATGGTTTTGATTTAACCTCTTCTGGACAACCGCTAACACCTATTATCGAGCAGCTGCATGCCCTAGGTATGCGTGTCAGTTTGTTTATGGACCCCGACCTGAAGCAAATTGAGCTGGCGAAAAAGGTCGGCGCAGATCGCATTGAACTGTACACCGGCCCCTATGCAGCTGCCTGGGGTACAGGGCAACTCGAAACGCTATTTCAGCAGCATTTGGCCGCGGCCGAGCTGGCCACCAGCTTGGGTATGGGCGTCAATGCTGGACATGATCTCAACCTGCAAAACTTAGCTAAGTTTGCCAGCATACCCGATCTTCTCGAGGTCTCTATTGGCCACGCCTTTACCGTTGATTCACTGACCATGGGCATGCCGCAAGCGGTGCATCATTACAACGCGCTGCTCGGGTAACCTGTGGACATAGCAAAGAGGTCGAAACACTCGCTGACGCTGTCATGTATTGGCGGCGGACGCCTGGGGACCACGCTGTGTAGACTGATAGTTGATCAGCAATCGTCTATCAAAATCTCGATTAACCAGATCCTCAACAGCACTCAAGAGTCTGCGATAAAAGCGGTGGATTTTATTGGTGATGGCCGAGCGATGAAAGATTCTGATCGCCTCAAACCGGCGGATATCTGGCTGATCACAACACCAGATGACGCGATTCAGGAGGTCTGTAAAGCGCTTGCTGAATCCGGTATTTTGAACCCGGGCAATATCGTCCTGCACTGCAGTGGTTCACTCAGCTCAAAAATTATCGCGCTGCCCAATCAACAATGCTATCGCGCTTCGGTACATCCTGTTCACAGTTTTGCTGACCCTGAAAAATCACTGCTTAGTTTCGCCGGCAGCAGCTGCGCTGTGGAGGGTGACTATCAGGCAACGGCACTACTTAACGAACTGTTTACCGCCATTGGCGGCAAGTGTTTTACGCTGCAAAGTGATAAAAAAGCGCTCTATCATGCAGCCACAGTAATGGCTTGCAACAATCTGGTGGCGCTTTTAAGTATCAGTCAGCAGATGCTTAGTGCGGCGGATATTGCCGAAAGTCAGCAGGCCGATATTCTCAATCCACTAATCCGTCAGACAGTCGACAATTATCTCAACAACCCAGATGTGACGGCCGCATTGACCGGACCCATTTCACGCGGTGATCACGAGACGGTCGCGGCTCATGTTGAGGCGATCTCAGCGCGTCGGCAGTGGCGAAAAGCGTATTCCATATTGGGCGAAGTCGCTGTCTCGATTGCCGAGCAACAGGGTTACGCCAGCGATGCTGAGTTGCACAAAATATCTGAACTGCTGGCCAGAACCGTCAACTATGAATAAAACCGATAGCCCGGAGTACCTGGCGCGCAAATCTGTCTATAACCGTCTAATCACTGTCTACGGACGCAAACCAGTTTATGAGATTTTAGCCGACCATTCGCTACAGATCTTCCGCCTGCATCTGGCCGACTCCAACCGTGGCGGCGGTATTGTCGATCAAATAAAAACGCTGGCCACACAGCGCAATATTGAAATTTGCTACCACAGTCGCGAACAGCTGGCGCGGATATCACGCAATAGCAAACAAGATCAAGGCGTTGCCTGCGATATTCACAGCGCCGGTTACCAGCCATTTAAGCAGGCGCTTGAGCAGTTGCCTGGTCCGGCACAGCAGCCACTGATTGCGCTGGATGGAATTACCAATCCGCAGAACCTCGGCATGATTATTCGCAGTGTCACCGCAAGTCCGGCATACGGGCTGTTGCTACCGAGCAAAGGCTGCGCTGATATATCGCCGCTGGTCATCAAAGCCAGCGCCGGCACGGTGTTTAAAGGGAATATTTTGCGCTGTGAGTCTCTTGCCACCGCCCTGCCCGCCTTTATTGAAAAAGGCTTTGAGGTCTGCACCCTGTCATCGCATCAGGCGACACCGCTTTCGCAGTTCAAACCGCAGGCACCGATTATCTATGTGCTGGGCAATGAAACTGAAGGCGTTAGCAGAGAGATCGCGGCATTGAGCAGGCACCGAGTCGGTATTCCCATGGCCAACGGCGTTGAGTCCTTAAATGTGGCAATTACCGCAGCACTAATCGCTTTTAGCGGCCTTTAACGACCACAGTGGCGAAAACGCCGCAGCCAGCACCGAGACCAGCAATGTCAGGCCAGCGATAACCGCAAAGGTCGGCGCCAGTCCCGCATGCTCAATAGCAAAGCCACAAAACCATGCACCCAGTGGCGCACCGCCAAACAGACAGAGTTGATAGACCGAGGCGGCACGGGAACGATGCGAATGGGGAACTTGGTTGTGCAGAATGGTTCGCCCCAGAGTCATGGATAGCCCAGAGAAGGCTCCCCAGGCAAAGATAATCGGAAACAGTAGCCAGAAATTCGGCAACAGCGCGATCAAAAACACTAGCGAGCCGCGTCCGAGAAAACTGACAATCATTAATCGGCCGGGACGTTTAAAGGTATCTTTCTGCCGACTGACGGAAAAATTAGCGGCGACAATACCCAGCGTAAACGTTACCTGCATTAGCGCGAAGAGCCCTGCCCCGCCCTGGTAACCCTCTCTCGCCAGCAGCGGCATACCGACTAGATAGACACCAAAAGCAAGGAACCCGGTTGCCGAAACTAACAACAAAAGGTGTAACAGGGTTTTGTCAGTGGTGAACAGCGCGAAGCCGGCGCGCAGTTCACGCAGACTCTCGCGAGGCGCAGGCTTATCGATAATTTCAGCTGGCACAATGGATTCATCGGCCACCAGCTCCGGGTGGCTGCGTTTGATCAATACTGAGCTGACTAAAAACATTAATAGCTGAACAATCAATAGCGCGGCCAGTCCCAAGGTATCCAATTGTCCAGCAATCGCAAAGCCGACGCCCTGAGCAATAAACTGGATCATCACCACTTTGGCGACGGCCTGATGCATTAGTGTCTGAGAGGCATAACCGAGTAAACTTTCGCGTGCTGGCTGCACGAACGCCGAGACCGTTCCGTAGACCATACCAAACAGTATCAATACCGTGAACGTTAGCTGCTCGTAAATGATAGCGGCCAAGAGAAAAGCAATCGGCAGGGTATACAGCAGGTAGAGTTGCGCCAGCCAGCTGCCGCGATGGCGACGATCAGAGATGACTCCGCCTGGCAGTATAAACAGCAAGTTGGGTAGCAATACAGCTAGCTGAGCCAGCCCCAATCGACTGGGCGATTCCTCCAGCACGCCGACAACCAGCCACGGATAGAGCACCGCGTGCAAGCCCATCGCTAGATTACTACTGCCTATGGTCGCCAGATAATGACGGAACGAGAAGGTTTGAGTGGACAATTATTTAGGTCGCTTTCTGAGCGTTGCCAGCACCCAGCCAAGGGCGGCCGCCACGCTGACAATAACCGTCAACATCAATAGAGCAACAAGCAGATTGGACGCCAAACTACTCAGCGGAACATTGTAAAGTTTGACCGCCATCAACAAGAAGGCGCCGCAGCCAAACATGGACGCCAGCCAGGCCGAGCGCTGCCTGATCGCTTTTCTCGCAGTTGCCTGTTTCAAACGTCTATACCTCGATTAATCAATAGTAGTTATGCTGACTCTTTAACCCATTCACAGCGAATCTGTATATCGGAGCGCTGTGGTTCATGGCAGAGTCCATCTGTCGCAAAGACAAAGCTGTGCAGACCTGACATTTCAGTTTCTAAATGCACCGTGGCGCTGACCCAGTACATGTTACGCAGCAGCGATTCAAACTGTTCAAGCCAATAGTTCCACTCGTGCTCCACCCCCGAATAAGAGGCGCCAAAATGCACGACTTCTGTGGCCAGACTGAGATCTGCCCCGCCCGGCTCGGTGAGTGAGAACATCTCACGGTTGACCAGACTCCAGCTTTCGGCAGAGGGCAATGCCTGCATGGCATCGCGATTGCTCCGCCGCTGCTGACTGAGCTCCTCACTGATTATATTTTTAATACAGCCATAGACAACTGATTCACTGCGAACATCTGTGTTCATCTCTACCTCCCTATTTTAACTACGCTTAAGACCCAAAAAATCTCTGCCTGAGCAAAATATGGTTACTTCAGGCTGTCTAAAAATGTCAAAAACTGCTCTTCATCGATTACTGGAATATCCAGAGACTGTGCCTTGGTCAGCTTTGAACCGGCTCCAGGGCCAGCTACCACCTGAGTGGTTTTTGCCGATACGCTGCCGGCTACCTTGGCGCCGAGATCCTGCAGTCGGTCTTTTGCTTCCGCGCGACTGATAATTTCCATGCCACCCGTTAGCACCCAGGTCTGGCCTTTTAACGGCTGCGAATCCTGTGCGCTAATATCGATATCGTCCCAACTCACGCCAGATTCACGCAATGCGTTAATAATAGCCAAGTTGTCCGGATTACGGAAAAAGTCGCGAATATAATACGCCACCACCGGCCCTATATCATCGACCTCCAGCAACGCCTCTTGATCGGCATGAATGATTGCTTCCAGAGAACCAAAGTTGCGCGCCAGAGTTTGCCCGGTTGCTTCACCCACTTCACGAATGCCCAGTGCAAAGAGAAATTTGGCCAGTGTGGTTTGCTTGCTAGCGGCAATAGAATCAATCAGATTTTGCGCCGACTTTTCGCCCATACGCTCAAGGTCGGCAATTTTGTCAACGCTCAACTCATAGAGATCGGCTGGCGAATAAATAAGCCCCCTGTCGACCAACAATTCAACCAGCTTGTCACCGAGACCATCGATATCCATCGCCTTGCGCGAGGCAAAATGTTTAATCGCCTCCTTGCTCTGCGCACCGCAAAAAAGTCCACCAGAGCAGCGCGCCACCGCCTCGCCCTCGACGCGCCTAACCGGCGACTGACACACAGGACAGTTCTCAGGAAAGACAATCGGTTGAGCATCGGCTGGGCGTTTGTCCAACACCACTGCGGCAACCTGCGGAATCACATCGCCGGCGCGACGAATAATCACAGTGTCGCCGATGCAGATACCGAGACGGGCAATTTCATCACCATTGTGAAGCGTCGCATTGCTCACCGTGACACCACCGACAAACACCGGAGCGAGACGTGCGACAGGGGTGATAGCGCCGGTTCGCCCGACCTGAAACTCCACATCCAACAAACTGGTCATCTCTTCTTGTGCGGGAAATTTACGGGCAATCGCCCAGCGCGGCGCCTTGGCGACAAAGCCAAGACGCTGTTGCAGGGCTAGGTCATTAACCTTGTAGACAATACCGTCGATATCATAGGGCAGACTATCGCGACGCTTTTGCATCCCTTCGTAATAGTCTTCGCAGGCGGCAACGCCACGAACGGCCTCGACGTAGGTGTTAATCTTAAAGCCCCAGCCAGCCAGTGCATTGAGCATATTCAAGTGTGTATCAGGAGTCGCGCCGCCCTGAAATTGACCGACACTGTAGGCACACATTTCCAGTGGTCGGCTGGCCGTAATTTTCGAGTCCAACTGACGCAGGCTTCCGGCCGCCGCGTTACGCGGATTGACAAATACCTTGTCGCCACTGGCAATGGCCGCCGCATTTATTTTCGCAAATCCGGCGCGCGGCAGATAAATTTCACCACGCACTTCGAGCAATTGCGGGATACCCTCACCGCTTAATTTCAGTGGAATGCTCTTAATAGTGCGGACATTGGCAGTGATATCTTCGCCGACCTTGCCATCGCCGCGAGTCGCGCCGCGCACTAGCAACCCATCGCGATACATCAGACTAACGGCAACGCCATCGAGCTTGGGCTCACAGGCATAATCGAGCTGCTCATGCGCTTTAAAGTTGAGGCGATCTCTAATACGACGATCAAAGGCCTCGAGCTCGTCTTCATTAAAGGCATTATCCAGTGAGAGCATGGGTACATCGTGGCTAACCTGAGAAAACGATGGCAGGGGCGCGCCGCCAACCCGTTGACTGGGAGAGTCATCACTGAGCAATTCGGGAAACTGTTGCTCGATTTCCTGCAGCCGCCGCATACTGCGGTCGTACTCACTATCAGGAATAGTTGGCTCATCGAGAACATAGTAGCGGTGGTTGTGCTGGTTTAACTCATCCTTGAGCTGTTCATACTCTACACGAACCTGCTCGGGAATCTGTGCCATTTAGACATCCTTAAGATCACTAACTGTGGCTGCGCCGGAAGGAGACATCGCGCGCGCGCTGGCGATAGTGATCGATGGTCTGACGCGTCATGGAGCTGCGCGTTTCATCGAGAACACTGAGACCCAGTGCTGCGGCCATGGTATCGACAGATTCAATCATAATATCAAATGCGGAGACTGGATCGTCGATATCATCCAGCGCCATAAATAGCGTGACACCGGGCGTGGTTATCTGATCGATGGTTTTCAAATCAAAGGTTCCAGGGTTGACCAGATTGGCCATGCTAAAAAGCACTTCGCCAGAACCGTCTTCATGCAGATGGCGTTGGAATATTTTTAATTCACCAAAGCGAAGCCCGACACTCAATGCCGCTTCTTGCAGTTGCTGACCACTAATCGTCTCACCCTTTGCCGCCATCAGGTGCATAACTAATATTTGCTGCTGCGCAACCTGAGTTTTTTCGCGCTTTGGTTTAGCCGAGCTCGCGGCAGGTGGTTTTGCCATTGCTGGCTTATCGATCAGGTCAAACTGCTCTTGCTTGGGCTGATTAAAACCAAAGTCGGGTTTGTTATTGAGCACGCGACGTAAATTTTCCTCGACCTGCTGAATATCTTTTTCGTCTCTGATGCCGACCAGTCGCGAACCGCCTGAGGGAAATTGACTGTCATTCAAGGGATCGTCAATCTCATCACCGCGGGCGCTTTTCTGTAATTTGCGCGAGGACATGTGCAAATTTTCATAGCGATTGTGCTTTATACGTCGAGCGCCGTCGAGAACCAGCGCCAGAAATACCAGCACCCCTACAGCGATTAACACTTCCCTTGGACCAATTACATCCATATCTATACTTACTCAGATAAATATCAAATTTCTACGCTGGAAGCCTGCTTTTCAGCGAGTCCAGCTGACCTTTTTACTCTTGCGCAATTATCAGGCATCGGCCAATTCGGCGGCCTGATTAACATCAACACTGACCAGGCGCGAGACGCCAGGTTCATGCATGGTCACACCCATCAGCTGATTGGCCGCTTCCATGGAAATCTTATTATGCGTGATAAAGATAAACTGTACCTGATCAGACATCTCTTTCACCATTGCCGCATAGCGACCAACATTGGCATCATCCAACGGCGCATCGACTTCGTCAAGCATACAGAAAGGCGCCGGATTAAGCCGGAAAATAGCAAATACCATGGCAATCGCAGTCAACGCCTTTTCACCGCCTGACAGCAGCTGAATCGATGCATTCTTTTTACCCGGCGGCCGCGCCATCAGCGTGACACCGGTATCGAGCAGATCGTCGCCGGTCATCTCAAGATAGGCATGTCCACCACCAAATAGTTTCGGGAACAGCTCCTGAATATGTTTGTTGACCAACTCAAAGGTCTCTTTGAAGCGGGTGCGCGTTTCACGGTCAATCTTTTGAATCGCCGTTTTCAAGGTATTCATTGCTTCTTCAAGTTCGGCGTTTTGAGTATCGAGATAATCTTTGCGTTCAGACTCAATTTTGTACTCGTCAATGGCGGCCAGATTAATCGGCCCGAGGCGCTGAATACGGTTGCCAATCAACTGCAGCTGCTCTTCCCAGTCGCGCATATCAGCATCGTCCGTCAGATTCTCCAGCAGGGTCTCCAGATCGGCGTTTTTGTCGCTAATCTGCTCCTCGATGGTGCGACTCAATGTCGCAATTTCCTGAGCGGCGATACGCTGAGTTTCCAACTTGCCACGCACCTCTTGCAGCTGATCCTCGAGTTCGCTGCGCAGCTTTTCATGCTCGCGCATCGCGTGATCAACCTCGTCCATTGCCACTCGAGCTGTATTCAACTCACTCTCAATGCCGAGCCTTAACTCGAGTTTTTCTTCCAACTCGAGCTGGTATTTATCCGACGGGTCATCTTTGATATCAAAGGCTTCGCGCAGCTGAGTGCGGCGTTCTTGAAGTCTCGCCACCTGCACTTTCAAACGCTCAATACCCTCGAGAATAGAGCTCAACTGGGTGCTGAGTGAGCCTTCACGCACCGCCAAATCATGGCGCTGATCGCGATCTTGGCGAGCCTGTTGACGCACCTCATCGAGTTGCTCGCGGAACCCGTCGCGCTGTTCAACCAAATGTTCGCGACGCTCGGTGTCGGCTTCCATCTTTTCGATAGACTGCTGCAGTAACTGGCGCGCCTCAGCCAAATTTTCCTGTTCCAGTAGCTGTTGCTGGTGAACCTCTGCCAGTTCTTTTTCCGCCCGCTCTTTACGCGCATTAAGCTGTTCAATCTGTACCTTGTAACCACTGAGCTTAGAGCGCAGATCGGCATAACCGCTCTGCTGCTCGGCAACACTGGCAGCTATTTCCTGACGCTGTGCCTCGAGCATATGAAGCTGAGTTTCATTAGTCTGACGCTGAGTTTCCAGCTCGCTGATTTGCTTGTCGAGCGCCTGCTTCTGCTCATCTATACTGGTCAGCTCCTGCTTGCGCTTGAGCACACCCGCTGTGGCATCTTTATCTCGCGCGACGCGCAGCCAATTATTGCCCAACCAGATTCCATCACGGGTGACTACCGATTCAATCGCCGTTAAAGATGGCTGCAGTGCAACCGCTTCGGCCAGCGTCTCAGCCGCATAAATATTGCCCAGCAATGCCTGCACTGCGTCCCCGCTCACCAGGTCACTGAGCAGGCGCGCCTTAGTGCCGCTGGCGGCGGCCTGGCCGGTTTTGCCAATCAGCAGCAGTTCGCCCTTCTTGAAATCATCGAGCAGTCCGATATTGCCGGCCACGTCGTCGACCTCAACCGCCTGTAGATAACTGCCAAGCACGGTCTCGGCAGCGACTTCCCAGCCCTCGTCGGGCTTGACCGAATCAGCTAAGCGTGAGTTACCACCAAGCCCCTTTGACTCGAGCCATTTTTTTTCTGCATCGTCACCCATCGCGGCCTGCTGCAGCGCGTCTAGAGAGGCACGTCGCCCTTCCAGAGTCTGCTGGCGACTGCGCGCCTGATCCAACTCGGCGCTCAACTGCTTTTCACTGCTGCGGGCTACTTCAATCTGTGCGCTGTTATCCAGCCGCTGATTCTCGATCGTCTCGCGCGTCTGTTCTGCGTCACTCAGCTGCTCTTGAATCAACGCCATTTCTTCTTCAGCAGGACTCGCCTGAAAACTGCTCGCTTCACTGGAGAGGTTTTCATGGCGCTCGGTTAAGCGCCGCATAAGTTGTTCGAGATGCTGGATTCGAGATTGCTGTACTTCGGCTTGCTGACGCGGCGCGGCAGACTGCTGATTAAACTCGTCCCAGGCCTGTTGCCACTGCTGCATGGATTCTTCGGCAGCCTGTAGCGCTTGCGACGAGACCTTCTCGGCCTCTCTAGCCAGCTCGAGAGCTGGCGCCAGCTGTTCAAACTCGGCTTGCCAACCGGTGGCTTTCTGAATATCGGCGTTAAGATGTTGCTCTGACTCGGTAAAATTACGCTCAGTCTGCTCGAGATCTTTATGCAGTTCAGAGGCCCGCTGCTGGGCGTGCTCGATGGCCTGTTCGATGCGTGCAACATCGCCGCCGACCTTATAGAAACGCGCCTGCACTTCATTAAACGTGTCATTGAGATCGGTTGACTGAGTGCGCAATTTTTCGATCGCCGTGTCACAGCCAATGCGCTCTGTCAAAATTCTCTCGCGCTCAACTTCCATCTCGCCAATCAGCTGTTTTTGCTGCGTCGCGGATTGGTTGTAGCCGCGCCATTTCAACGCCAGCAATTCGGCAGAGGTCTGACGCTCTTCTTTTTTGTACTCGGAATACTTTTCAGCTGCTTTCGCCTGACGCTCCAGACGACTCAACTGACGGCCCAGTTCATCGCGAATATCGGTCAGGCGCTCAAGGTTTTCCATGGTGCGACGAATGCGGTTTTCGGTATCGCGACGGCGTTCTTTGTATTTTGAAATGCCGGCCGCTTCTTCGATATAAATGCGCAACTCATCCGGGCGCGCTTCAATCAATCGCGAGATCATACCCTGTTCAATAATCGCGTAGCTGCGTGGACCGAGACCGGTGCCCAGAAAGATGTCAGTGATATCACGGCGGCGACACTTACTGCCGTTTAAATAATAATTGGACTGCCCATCACGGGTGACTTTGCGCTTGATACCAATCTCGGAGTAGGAGGCATATTCACCGACAATTCGGCCTTCAGAATTATCAAAGATCAGTTCAATAGACGCCTGGCCCACCGGCTTGCGACCGCCCGAGCCATTGAAGATTACGTCTGTCATCGATTCGCCGCGCAGGTTTTTAGCTGAGCTCTCGCCCATCACCCAGCGAACCGCATCAATGATATTCGATTTGCCGCAGCCATTAGGCCCGACGACTGCGCAGAGATTACTTGGAAAGTGGACTGATGTCGGATCAACGAAGGATTTAAAGCCAGCCAGTTTTATCGATTTAAGCCGCATAAGTAATCAGTCTATTTGTTGTGGGTCATAACTAAGGCGCCAACACAGCCCGCAGTGTAACCCAGCATTCTACACGCTCTGGCGCTGACACAAAACAGAAAAAAGACCTCGGCCCAATAACCGATGGTAAATCAACACGACCTGGTACGGCGCTGCCACAAAGCCGCAACCCTGATACTAAAAAGCCTTCCATAGAAGGGCTTAGCGACGAAAGGGAGTGGCGATACTAAGAGACAGATTAAGGGTGCCGGAGCGTCCGTCGATAATATCGCTGACCACCTGCCAGTCACCCTCTTGAGGGGTGGCACTGCCCGAGCTAGACAACCGCGCCACCACCTTGATCTTGCCAACATCGGCGAGACTGCGACCGGCCATCAGCACATCGCGATCGCTGAGTTCAAGGGCAAGAGGCAATTGACTGGCTGCTAGCTTGCGCGCTGCTACTGGCATGGGCGGGCCATCGGCCTCGATAATCGCAACAAACACTAGCTGGTCTGGCGAATACTGAATACTCGGATCTATGCTGAGATTAATCATTAGGCGAAAATCATCACTCTCAGATGGCGCCTCGCCAGCAAGCTGCTGTGCTTGCTGAATACCGTTCTGCAGTGCCAGCCAACTGTCGCTGGCTGGATTCAAACCACTTGCAGCACCCTGCCAATAGGTTATGGCGCGACGGTAATCAGCCTCCTGAAAAGCCTGAATACCCTTGAGCCCGAGCACCGTCTGGTTGGATGAGTCGACGGCAAAGGCTCTGTCCACGGCGGCAATAACAGTGGCTGAAAAGCGATTTTCCTCGACAAAAAACAGCGCTTGAGCGTACTGACCCAACAGATAACTCTCATTTGGCTGAACACGTATCGCCTCGGCAAAATATCCCTCCGCTGCCACCATATCGCCACGGCCCATCGCCTCCTCAGCCAAAATAGTCCAGTAGTAGACGTTATTCGGACGCTGCTTGGCGCGCTCGCCAATCGTCGCAATCAGCTCTGGGGTCCACTGAGACTGCTGCTCGGCAAGACTCTCGGTAATCTGCTGGTCAACTGCAGAACCAAGACTGCGATAGATAAAGATGCTGGCCAGTGACATAACAATAATTAAAATCGGCAGTAACCACAGCCCCTGTCGAGTATCTTGCTGCTGCCGCACAGAGGCAGTATTGCTCAACAATAATTGCTCGGCCTCGGCTAACATAAGGGCCTGCTGCTCGGCACTGATTTCGCCGCCTTCAAACTGCTGCTGGTACTGAGCCTGTTGATCGCGAAAGACATCAATATTGGCCTGTTCGGCGACATTGAATGACTCGTCGTCCAACTCTCGGTTCCTGCCGATATAAAATGGTACGGCGATAAACAGCGCAGCAACTAACAGTAGCAACGTTATGGTGAGCCACAGACTCATTATTCAGATCCTCGTTTTTGACTGCCCAACAATGCCTCAAGGCGTTGCTGTTGATCGTCACTGCGCATCGTGGTGCCAGCTTTTTCGCTGTGACGGTGTTTCTGGCGCCGCGACAGACCCAGCAAAATCAATCCCCCGAGCACCAACAGTGCAATCGGCGCAGCCCATAAAAACCAGGTCGCGCGATTGACTTGCGGACGGTAGAGAATAAATTCTGAGTAGCGATTTTTCAGATACTCTTTGATCTCATCATCGCTCAGGTCACGTTCCAACAAGCGCTGCACTTCGGCGCGCAAGTCTTGAGAAATGGCTGAATTGGAATCGGCAAGATTTTGATTCTGGCACTTTGGGCAGCGCAATTCTTCAAGCAGCTGCTGGTAGCGCGGACGCAGAGATTCATCAGAGAACGAGACGACATCCTCAACTGCCATTACGGCGCTGGAGAGCAGCAGTAATAACAAGATAGCTCGCTTCAAACTTGGCGAAACCAGCATCGCTAAAGCGATCAGCTTATGGCGCATTGGCGGCATCCATTAGCTGCTTGTAGAGGTCGCGAAACTCTTCGTTCCAGACGCGTTCATCGACAACACCGACACGCCGGTGACGAATAATTCCCTCAGCATCCACCAGGTAGGTTTCCGGCGCACCGTAGACGCCGAGATCTATGCCCAGGGTACCGCGCGGATCAAAGATCGAAAACTGGTAGGGATCACCGCGCTCTTGCAACCAAGCCTGAGCCAGTTCGCGATAGTCTTTGTAATTGAGACCGATAATCTTGACACCCTCTGCGGCCAAGCTATTTAACCAAGGGTGTTCAATGCGACAGGCAAAACACCAGGTCGCCCAAACATTTACCAGCACCACCTGACCATCGAAGTCGTCGCTGCTGAGCTGACGCTGCGGATCGCTTAGGTCCTCTAACACAAACTCAGGAAAGGGTTCGCCAACCAGCGCCGAAGGTAAGTCTAGAGGGTCCTTATCCAGACTGAAAAACAGAAAGGTCCCCAGCGCTAAACACAGCGCAAAGGGGATAAACAGAGTCAGGCGATTCATTGCGCCGCCACCTCCAATGTGGTTTCTGCGGCCTGAGTTTTTGGCTGGCGCCGGCGCCGATAGCGTTTATCCAGCACTGACAATAGGCCGCCCAAACCAATCATTAACCCGCCCAACCAGATACAGCGCACAAAGGGTTTGACGTGCAGGCGGATAGCCCAAGCATCGCCTTTTAGTGGTTCGCCCAAAGAGACATAGAGATCACGGGTCAGACCCGGATCGATCGCCGCTTCGGTCATCACTTGATTGCGCGCCTTATAATTGCGCTTCTCTGGATAGAGCGTAGCCACCAAACGCTCATTTTTGTAAGCGCTTATCTGCCCGCGACTGGCGACAAAGTTAGGACCCTGCACAGGGTCGAGACGATCAAAGCTAAACTCATAACCGGCCACTGTCAGGCGGTCCCCGGGAACCATGCGAACATCTTTTTGTACGTCATAGACAGAACTCAAGCCGACACCTAGGGCGCACACTGCGATACCGATATGGGCGCACTGCATACCCCAGTAACTGGCCGATAATTTGCCTATATTGTGCCATCTAAAACCACTGCGGCTGAGCTTCTGCCAGAGATCTTCAATACTCATGCTGACCACCCAAAAACTGGCGCCAAGCGTGATCACAGCGATCAGCGAGTAACTTTCCCAGGATAGGCTTTCAGCGAGAAACAGCGGCAGGACCAATGCCGCACTGAGACTTAACAGGAAAGGGATCATGCCCTTCTGCCGCAACAACTGAGCGTCAGTTTTCTTCCAGCGAGAGAAGACGGCAAAGCCCATGGCAACCATCAAACCGAGCGTCATCGGGACAAAGAAGAAATTAAAATACGGAGGCCCTACCGAGATCTTACCCAAATCCAGTACATCGGCAATCAGTGGGTAGAGCGTGCCAATCAGAATCATCGCCATGGAACTGACCAACAGTACATTGTTCAGCAGTAACATCATTTCTCGAGACAGGCCACTATAGCTGGCAACATCTCCATTGCCTTTCTGGCTCTGTACGGTCGGGCCTCTAAGGGCAAACAGCAATAGCGAGCTGCCGACCACAATGCCCAGAAAAGCGAGAATGAATACGCCGCGCTCGGGATCATTGGCAAACGCATGCACCGAGGTCAGCACGCCTGATCGCACCAAGAATGTACCCAAAAGACTCAGAGAGAACGCCAAAATAGCCAGCAACAATGTCCAGCTGCGGAACGCCCCGCGCTTTTCGGTGACAGCAATGCTATGAACCAGAGCGGTCCCCACCAGCCATGGCATCAGCGAGGCATTTTCCACCGGGTCCCAGAACCACCAACCGCCCCAACCCAATTCGTAATAAGCCCACCAGCTGCCGAGGGTGATGCCAATGGTCAAAAAGACCCAGGCACTGTTGATCCAAGGCCGTGCCCAGCGCGCCCAAGCGCTGTCGAATTGGCCACCAATCAGCGCAGCCACGGCAAAGGCGAAGGCAACCGAAAATCCAACATAGCCCATGTATAACATCGGCGGATGCACAATCAGGCCGAAGTCTTGCAGAAGCGGATTTAAATCACCCCCCTCGGTCGGCGAGAACGGCAAGATTCGAGCGAAAGGATTTGAGGTCAATAGAATAAACAGGCCAAAGCCGACAGAAATAGCACCGAGAATGGACAGCACACGTGACGATAGTTCAAGCGGTAAATGTCGACTAAACAGCGCCACAGCAGCGGACCAGAGCGCCAGAATAAGGGCCCAGAGCAATAGCGAGCCCTCGTGGGCGCCCCACACTGCACTGATCTTAAACTGCGTCGGCAGCAGCGTATTGGAATTATTGGCGACATACTGCAGGGAAAAATCGTCCTGCAAAAACGCCATAGTCAAACAGACAAAGGAGATGGCCACAAAGACCAACTGCCCAAGAGCTAACGAGTGCCCGAGACGCATCCAGGTACGGTAGCCAGCAAACGAACCCACCATCGGCACAATCGCCTGCACCACAGAGAGACAGAGCGCGACAATTAATGCCACATGACCAAACTCAGCTGTCATTTAGAGCCCTCAGCG
>JAFMBY010000047.1 GCA_017858135.1 Porticoccaceae bacterium
GTTTAACGCTCAGGTTCACAAGCCGCAAAGCGGCGCAGAACGCACTTTAGGGCGGAAGTCACTGCCAAACCTCATTCAAAATAACTAACGCAAGTGTGGTTTTGTTTGCCCTAGAGCCCACAGACTTAAAATCCAAACGGGAAAGTCTCCAGTACGCCTTTGCTGGTTTCTCGATTAAGGGGTTCAACGGCGCGGGTTTCATCAAACCAAATATACTCATCAAATTGTTGCGGCAGACAGGCATAAAAATAATGACTTTGCAGTTCACTCTCAGGCCGGTAGATCACCCCAATAGCACGCTCTAACCGTTCAGCCAACAGTCTCTTTCGCAATGCGGGTTTAATCGGTTTGGTCAATGGCAGTAAAAAATTATCCGTCGCCACGTTATGACAGAGCCGCTCATAACTGTCGATATGGGCTGGCTGTACCTGTTTGACTTCCATCGGCCCACCCCACTCGGATGCTGCCGCCACAGTGCCATGGTCTGTGCCAAAGCCAATCAAATAAGCGCTGCGCCTGTAATGCTCACGCACCAGCTGGCCAATATTAAATTCTCCGCGGGCACTCATCTGGGTAGATCGCGCATCACCGACATGAGAATTGTGCGCCCAGACAATCGCTTTGCTATTTTTACCGCGAAAACTGAGTATTGATTGGAGCGTGTCGAACATGTGCTGATCACGCTGATTCCAAGAATTTTGCTCAGCGTAGTAAAGCGTTCGATAATAGCGCTCGGCATTGGTTACCAGTCGCGCATTTTGCTCAGCATCAAAATAGCGCTGGCCATCGGCATGGGCATAGTTGAGGCGCGCTTTTAATAGATCACGCAGGGTCGCCAGAACGTCCTTCTCACATTTTTTATACTGCTTAGTTAACATCAGCTGTCCATAGACTGCTGGATCTTTGGCCCAGGGCGTCAAACAACCGTAGCGCACCCGTGCCAGCTCTGCAGTCTCTGGATCAACACTCTCAAGGTAATTTAATACCGCCTCAATGGAGCTATTAAGGCTATATAAATCGAGACCATAGAAGCCAACGCTGTGGTTGTTTTCGGCAACCGTCAGGTTGTAATCGCGTAGCCAGTGAGTCAATTTAAGCACTGATTTATTGGCCCACATCCAGGTCGGAAAACGACTAAAGGGCGCAGTTTCCAGCAGCGGGTCGGGCGAGGTGTTGTGAATGTAATGATTGATATAATTGGCGTCTGGCCAGTCAGCTTCAACAGCAATAATATTGAAACCCTTTTTCTCAATAAGCTCTTGGCTGATCCGCGCGCGCATCTCATAAAACTCGGCGCTACCGTGGCTGGCTTCACCCATCAGTACCAGACGACTGTTACCTATTCGCTTTAATAACTTGTCGAGATTCACCTCTTTTATCGAGCCAAAATGCTCGCTACTCTGATAGATAAGTTCCGCAAGGGTAACTGTGACTGGCTCTTTGGTGCTTTGTCTGGAGCGCTCTTCCTGCCAGCCCGATGTGCCGATCAGCGGCACAAAATGTACTCCACCTAAGTCCTCTTGCTGATAGTCATCCTCACTAACTCGACGTATACGGAGAAGGCTCTGACGATGCATCTCACTGCCGATCGGGATCACCAGACGACCGCCGATGGCGAGCTGTTCCAGCAGTGCTTCAGGAACGTCAGGTCCTCCCGCGGCCACCACGACAGCATCAAATGGCGCCTGGCTAGGCCAGCCTCGGGTGCCGTCACCAAAGAGTACCTCAACATTGTCAAAGCCCAGCTCCTGCAATCGATCGCGGGCACTGTCGGCGAGGATCTTGTGGCGCTCAATGGTAAAAACCTGGCCGACAATTTGCGCCAGAATCGCTGCCGCATAGCCCGAGCCTGTGCCCACTTCAAGTACACGATCGGTAGACTTTAACTGCAGTGCAGACGTCATCAATGCGACTATGTAGGGTTGTGAAATCGTTTGTCGAGCGGCAATCGGTAACGGCGCATCGTTATAGGCAAACTCGACCAGCTCCGATGGCACAAACGCCTCTCTTGGAACCGCACTCATCGCATTCAGCACCGCCTCATCGCGCAATCCACGAGCGATCATTTGGTGCTCAATCATCTGCCGTCTTAATTCTGCGAAGTTGGTCATCTTGTCATCCCTGCTGGCCTGCTCAACTGTGCCTGATTGTTGCAACTTCTGTCAGTGGGAAATTGATAGCCGTCAACAAATCAAAATGCGCGACCAGGGGCAGAGAAAATTTACACCAGAAGCGCAAGTCGTTGACTGCCATCAAGAAGCTTTCGCTGCCGTTCCGTCTAATAAGATCAGATAACAAGTCAAACACTAAGGCTGTTCTGATGTTAGCAGTAGACAAATGCTTAACCGCAGCATGTTGAAACAACTCACCCTCGGTAAGAGTATCGCTATCGGTATTTCACTGGTCGCGGTAATGTTGGCCCTGATGGTATTTCTGGATATTGATCAGCAGATCTTCGCGGCACTAGACTGGCTTGATTCGCTCGGCATCTGGGCGCTGATTTGGTTTGTGGTGATCATGGCAGCGGTAGTTGTATTTGTTCTGCCCGGTGTTTTATTTACTACCGGCGCCGGATTTCTCTTTGGTCTGACTGCCGGCACCCTTGCGGTAATCATCGGCTCGACCCTCGGTGCTAGCGTGGCATTTCTCATAGCGCGCCACCTATTTGCCGACCGAGTGCGGCGCTGTATTCTCGCTAACAATCAATTCAAATTAATTAGTGGCGAGCTTGACTCGCGAGGTTTTAGGCTTGTTTTACTCACTCGATTGATACCCTTTTTCCCTGGAAAATTATCCAATTATTTATTTGGCTTAACGCAAATACCGCTGCCACATTTTGTCGCCGCTAGCCTAATTGGGTTTATCCCCTACTCTCTGCACAATGTTTACCTCGGCTCGATCGCCGCCAATATCACCACGCTTGGCAATCGACACAGCGAGTGGGGGCCGCTGCATTGGGCCGTTTACACGCTGGGTTTTGTGGCAGTAATTGCTGCCGCGCTATTTCTCAATCGACTAGCCAAACGCGTGCTTGAAAACGATCGTCAGGACCCATCTCCGAGGGGTCAGCAGTAATCCTTCTAAATATCTATCTGCACTGGAAGCCTAACCATGGACCAAGAAAGACTTAATATCGTCATGTTTACTAATACCTACACACCTCATGTCGGCGGTGTCGCCCGCTCGGTGCAAGGATTTGCCAAACAATACCGCCAACTCGGCCATCGAGTATTAATCGTGGCCCCGGCGTTTTCGGATATGCCAGAGTATGAGACAGACGTCCTCAGAGTACCTGCCCTACAACAATTTAATGGCAGTGACTTCTCTCTAGTACTGCCAGTATCAGGATTGCTGAGTGACGCACTGGATAAGTTTGATGCGCAAATTATTCACGCCCATCATCCGTTTTTACTCGGTATGACCGCGCTGCGCATTGCCCGCTTCCGCAACGTGCCTCTGGTCTTCACCCATCACACTCTCTACGAGCAATACACTCACTATGTGCCCGGAAATTCGCCGACGATGCAGCAATTTGCCATAGCCTTAGCCACCCACTATGGCAATCTTGCTGATCTGGTATTTGCACCCAGTGAGAGTACCGCGCGTCTCTTACAACAGCGCGGCGTCCAGACAGCCATCGAGATTGTTCCCACTGGGGTTGAGCTGGAGCGGTTTGCCCAGGGCGATGGCCGCGGTTTTCGAAAAGGCCTGAATATCCCCAGTAAAGCCTTTGTCGTCGGCCATCTCGGGCGGCTGGCGGAGGAAAAAAATCTGTCTTTTTTAGCCACATCGGTAGCTGAATTTATCGTTCAGTATCAGAGCCAATACGGCAGACACAAAAAGCATATCCCCAAGACCTGTTTCTTGCTCATCGGCACCGGCCCCGCCGAGGAATTGGTGGTCGACATTTTCCACCGCGCTGGACTCAGCGAGCAGCTTTTCAGGGCGGGTACGATGACGCCGGATCAGCTAGCGGACGCCTATGATGCAATGGATGTGTTTGCCTTTGCGTCGAAAAGCGAAACTCAGGGCATGGTCATCAGCGAGGCCATGGCCTGCGGCGTGCCAGTGGTGGCATTGGATGCATCGGGCACGCGTGAGTTGATTGTTGATCAGATTAATGGTCGCCTGCTGAACAATCAGTGTTGCGTCGATTTCGCCGAGGCTCTGCAGTGGATTGCGCGGCAACCGGCGCTCCATCGACTGGCTCTATCTCACGCTGCACGCAAAACCGCTGAGCAGTTGTCGATGGCGCATACGGCGGATCAAGCGCTGCACCATTACCGCAAACTCATCCAACAAAAGAGCTCTCTGCCAGGTAAAAGCGACCATCTTCTGCGACAACTGTTGGACCTGATCAAAACCGAGTGGATGATCATTGAAGGAATTGCCAGTGCCGCAGGCGGCTCGATTGTAGCGGGTCATTCACCGCACAAACTATTCGCAGACCACTAAATGCTTAGCCGCATTGAGACCGCATTGAGAAAGTGGCGGCGACTGTTTAGTCGCAGCCAGTGGTTAGCTCGGCTATTACAACTCCAAGCCTCAACACAGCCAGCATCAGAGCCAGGACTGATTATGCTGCAAATTGACGGCTTGCCCCACAGACAGCTACTCAAGGCCCTGGCCGCAGGCGAAATGCCTTTTTTACAGCGGCTCATTGAGACTGAACACTACCAGTTGCACAATCTCTACGCCGGTGTCCCATCGACCACGCCCGCCGCACAGGGCGAGCTGTTTTATGCGGTTAAAACGGCCGTTCCAAGCTTTAACTTCAAGCCTCATGGTTCGCCCGATCTAGTGCGCATGTTTGAACCCGGCGCGGTCACCGCGGTGGAGGCTCGGCTGCAAAGCCAATGTCAAAACCCGCTACTCAGTGGTGGTAGCTGTTACGCTGACAATTTTAGCGGTGGCGCCGCGGAAACCCACTTTTCCCCAAGCTCCTTGGGTTGGGGAACTGCGCTGCGCGAATCACGACCTCTTGTTCTCTTGCTGCTGATTGTCAGTCACAGCTACAGCTTTCTGCGCTGCGCCGCCTTGATGCTTCTGGAAACCGCACTGGCGATTATCGATTTCACCCGCGGTTTGTTTGTTGGTCATAATTTCTGGGCAGAACTAAAATTTATTCCGAGCCGTGTTCTGATCGTCATTCTGCTGCGAGAACTGATTACCATCGGAGCGAAAATTGATATCGCCCGCGGCCTGCCGATTATCCATCTCAACTTTCTTGGCTACGATGAACAGGCCCATCGACGCGGTCCAACCTCGCTCTTTGCGCATTGGACATTACTCGGGATCGACGATGCTATTGCCCGAATTTGGCGAGCCACACAGCGTGCCAACCGCCGCAGTTATGACCTATGGGTTTACTCGGATCACGGCCAGGAGGAGGTGATGTCCTACCAAAATGCCTTCTCACAACACTTTGCAGATGCCGCCAACGCTATTTTTACAAAGCATTTGGGCTGTGCTGTGGACTGTCAGACAACGGTCGGCAGTGGTATTCAATTGGAGCGCATCCGCATGCTCGGGGGCAAACTAACACAAGCGATTTTTGCCAAACTATTAGCTAATCTAAACAACAATGGGCAGCATCAAGCCGAACCCGAGAGCGAGAAAATACCTCGCCTCAGTATCGCGGCACTTGGCCCTGTCGCTCACCTGTATTTCAATCGGCCGTTGAGCACCCATCAACGCAGCAGCCTGGCACGCGCACTCTGCGTTGAGGCAGGTGTTCCCGCGGTGCTCTATCTCAATAGTGCCGGAGTGATACGCGCCCGTCGCGCCAACAGTGAATACAATCTGCAAGAAAATCCCAGTGCCCTGCTCGGCACCGATCACCCTTACCCAACAATGGTCTACGACGACCTTAAACGTCTTTGTTCACATCCGGATGCCGGCGTATTGATTGCCTGTGGCCAGTATCCGGACAGCCCTGACAGTTGCAAAAAATCATTTAGTTTTGCCATAGAAAATGGCGCTCACGGCGGCTGGAGCAGATATCAAATCGACGCCTTTGCACTATTGCCAAAGGATATTAATCTGCAAGCAGAGCAGGGTGACTGCCCGCGTATGACAGATCTTCGGCGCGCCGCACTGGCTTTTCTGCAACCCCCTATTAGCACTCAAGCGAGCTCAAAAAAAAGCCCTCGAAGTGTCCCGATTACAGCTAACCGCAAAACCTCTCATTCACCGCGAGCACCTCAACAGCTGCGCATCATGACCTATAATGTCCATAGTTGTATTGGTATGGACGGCAAGCTCGCTCCCGAGCGCATTGCCAGACTAATTGCTCGACATGAACCTGACATTGTCGCCCTCCAAGAGATAGATGTTGGCCGTGTGCGCACCGATAGCGCTGACCAGGCGCAAGTTATCGCCGATCACCTGGGCATGGATGTCCATTTTCATGGAGCGCTGCATTTAGAGCGCGAGCGCTTTGGCGATGCAGTGCTCACCCATTTGCCAATGCGCTTGATCAAGGCCGCTGATCTGCCCAGATTACCCCTCTCGCCAACCAGTGAACCGCGCGGTGCACTATGGGTTGAAATTAAAGCCTTTGGTAAAAAAATCCAATTTATCAATACTCATCTCAGCCTGCGCGGCAGAGAACGTCGGGCACAGGTTGAAAGCCTGTTAAGCCGTCATTGGCTCGGGCACCCCAAGTGCCAGACACCGACTATTTTGTGTGGTGATTTTAATTTACAGCCAAACTCCAGAGAGTGGCAAACACTTAACACTGCACTTAGCGACGTGCAGAACGCCACGCTTGATCATATCCCTCAAAAAACCTTTGCCAGCCGCCTTCCTACCCTGCGTATCGACCATATCTTTATCGATAACGCTTTGCAGGCGATCGGGGTGCAAATTCCAAATAACGCTCTGGCCCGAGTTGCTTCAGATCACCTACCTCTGATTGCCGATATCAGACTGCTTGGGGCTGATCAGATTACGTCCGTTGAGCACAGCATTCCGAGTGATGGCGAGTAATATTCTTGTCTCTGCTAGCGACTTTAGAATGCTCTGCGGCTCAGGCTGTTGTAGAATCTTGTTTTAAATTGTTGGACTGGACTTCATCATGGGCAGAGCCTACCAAAACCGCAAAGACTCAATGGCAAAGACCTCCGATGCCAAGGCCAAGGTATACAGCAAATATGGTCGCGAGATCTATGTCTGCGCCAAAGCGGGTGGTCTCGACCCTGCAGGCAACCTGACACTGCGCAGCCTAATCGAGCGCGCGAAAAAAGATCAGGTGCCAACCCATGTGATCGATAAGGCCATTGAAAAAGCCAAGGGTGGTGCCGGTGAAAATTTTGAACTGGCACGTTATGAAGGCTATGGTCCCGGCAACTGCATGGTGATTATTGAGTGTCTGACTGATAATCCCAATCGGACCTTTGGCGATGTGCGACTGTGCTTTACCAAGACTAAAACCAAGATTGGTACTCAGGGTTCGGTAAGTCATATGTTTGATCATCTGACCATTCTGATGTTTGCCGGTCAGGATGAAGAGGCCGTGTTGGATGCACTGCTGATGAACGATGTCGATGTTGTCGATATCGAAAATGAAAACGGCATGTTGACAGTATTTGCGCCGCATACTGAGTCATTTAAAGCCAAGCAAGCACTCAGTGATGCGTTTGGCGAAATCGACTATGAAGTTGACGAAATTCAATTTATTGCGCAGAACAGTGCGCCAGTCAGCGGCGATGATGTGGAGATGTTTGAACGCTTTATGTTTATGCTCAATGATCTCGACGATGTGCAAAATATTTACCACAATGTCGAGGCGAACCACGAGTAGAAATCACCAGACCGGTTAGCCTCCGGCGCTAAGCGCCCTGACAATCACCGCGCGCGTTGTCGCTGGATCGATAACCGCATCAATCTCTAAGTGCGCCGCCGCTTCAGTGGCTTTGCCGCGCTGATACATTTCCTCGACCAGATGATTAAATAAAGCGTCCCGCGATGCCTTATCAGTCTCTGCCGCCAGCTCCTTCTTAAAGCCCAAGCGCACTGCGCCTTCAAGACCCATGCCTCCGAATTCACCCGAGGGCCAGGCGGCACTGAACACTGGGCGATGAAAACTGCCTCCCGCCATCGCCATGGCTCCCAACCCGTAGCCCTTGCGCAGGAATATGGTTACCAGTGGCACGCTGATTTTTGCGCCGGCGATAAATAGATTGGCCATACGCCGCACCGCGGCCTGCTCTTCGCTAGCAGGTCCGACCATAAAGCCCGGGGTATCACAGAGTGACAGTAGCGGAATCGAAAAATTATCGCAGAGGGTGATAAAGCGCGCTGTCTTATCGGCTGCCTCGGCGTCAACTGCACCGCCTAACACACGGCAGTCGTTGGCGATCAGGCCGATAGATTTGCCTTCAATTCTGATAAAGCCGGTAACAATGCCGCTGCCATAGGACTGTGATAACTCGAGAAAACTATCGTTGTCGACAAGCTGCTGAATAATGTTACGAATATCGTAAACGAAGCGGCGATCATGCGGCATCATCTGACGCAGCTCTGTTTGCTCCGCGCAGGACCAAGATTGCTTGTCGCCTTGAAAATAGGCCAGGCACCGCTGCGCCAGTTGGGTGGCATGCAATTCATTATCGGCTACCAAGTCGACTACGCCGTTGTTGGCCTGGATCTCAATCGGGCCTATATCCGTGGGGGCGAAGGTGCCCAGTCCGCCGCCCTCAATCATCGCCGGCCCGGCCATACCGATCCACGAGGTCTTGGTCGCAATGCGAATATCGGCACAGCCAAACAGTGCGGCATTGCCAGCAAAGCAGTAACCATTGTTAACCGCAATCAATGGCACTCGGCCACTTAGGCTCGCCCAGCTAGCAAAGCTGGCAACATCTAAACCGGCAATCTGAGTTTTGACGTCGGTATCACCTGGCCTTCCCCCGCCACCCTCGGTATACATCACTACCGGAAGATTGGCTTTGCCGGCCTGCTCAAGCATGCGGTCAATTTTTTTGTGGTGGAAGTAACCCTGGGTGCCCGCCAATACGCTGTAGTCATTGACAATCACTGCGACCTGAGTGGCGCGTTCGCCAAACTCTGCACTATTGATGGTCGCCAAGCCCGTTATCACGCCATCCGCGGCCGTCTCAGTTTTTAATGCCTCGGCACTGCGACGATCACGCTGAGCGGCAACAGCGAGCTGGCCATATTCGACAAATGAATCGTCATCACAGAGGTCAGTAAGGTTTTCTCTTGCACTGCGATAGCCCTTTTCATGACGACGCGCGACTGCGTCCACTCGCTCCTCATCGGATGAATAGGACAATTGTTTTTGCAATTCATACAGCGGATCGCCAATCACTGCTTGCTCGGCGGTCAATGTCTCGGCGGCATCAGCACCAGACTCCACGGCGACGACTTGGCAGACCAATTGACCTATTTGAATGGTATCCCCCGCCGCGACCAATACCTTTTTAACCACACAGTCACAGGGTGCACTGACTGCTGTCTGCATTTTCATTGATTCAAGGGTGACTAGGGGTTGGTCTTCGCGCAGCTGCTCTCCAGGCTGGACATCAACACTGATGACCGCCGCCGCCACTGGCGCGGTGATCTGCAAAACGGACTCTTTCACAATAGTGAGGACCCTTCCTATCGTGCGTTATCGCACTGTTATTATTCGAGCGGTTAGATCAATAGCAAAAAATCCAAGCCTAACAAGAGGATCAAACCGCGGGTTAGAAGCTTGGTGCGCGCATCTAGCTTATCGTACGCTTGTTGAAGCCGATCTATTTCGGCCTTGGCGAGAGACCCCTGCTCTTTTACTCGGTCGGCACTGGCCAACGCTAGCGAGGCAGCCGTTACGCCGGCTGCTCCCAATCCAAACTGTTTTAAAAAACGGCGTCGATCTGGTGTTGTTTGCATAGTGACTTTCTCAGAAATGACAAATTGCAGTGTAAGTGAGGCGGCGGCGTCATCGCAACATTATCCTGGTACTCGGTGTTCGAAAAATACCAATAACCACCTATTTAACCTGACATTGGCGTCATTGCTAATCTATATTTAACGCTTGCCCCAGCGACTGATATCCGGGCACACATTTATCTATCCATTCACACACTTGTCACCTGCGCTATCGACAATAGTGACAACGTTATTAGCCTAAGGATCAAGACATGAAGTCAGACCAAGAAAGAGTATTTGTCGTTGTCGACCCCACCGCCAGCACCCATATCGCGCTACAAAGGGCCATCATTACCGCAAAGTTCCGCACGCCCGCTCCGACGCTATATATTTTCGTCGCTGTCGATAGCGAGAGTATCGACACCCGCGCAACCAATGATGCACTGTTCCGAAATAATCAGTGGTTTGAGGATGAGATTCACGCTCCGCTAAAGAAACAGGGGCTGGACTACCAGATCGAAATTTCATGGTCCAGCGAATGGCAGCGCTCGATTCTCAAAGCGGCCAATCGGTTTGGCGCAGATATGATTTTATTGCCAATTCAGAAGAAGAAAAAACATACCCTGCGGTTAACCTTTAGCGAGTCAAAGTGGAAAGTACTCAAGAAAGCCACCTGCCCGGTCCTTCTGGTGCGACCCGATGCCGCCGAGCAGCGTAAAACAATTTTGGCAGCGGTTAATTTTCAGGCCATTGGCGATCAGCAAAAGCTATTGAATGGCAATATTCTCGCCCGCGGGAAATGGCTCGCCGAGAACTATGGCGCAGAGCTTCACGTGGTCAATGCTTACAAAGACTCGCTGAACTACCCAGATCGCGGCAAGTTGGCCAAAGAGACCGGTCTGCCTTCAAAAAATATCCATGTAGTGCCCGGCTATACCGATGAGGCGGTCGCTAAGACAGCCAAAGATATCAATGCCGACCTGGTGGTTATGGGAACCTTGGGACAGACTGGACAGACGGCGACGCGCAGAGGTAATACTGCTGAGCGCGTTATCTCGAATCTTGATGTCGATGTCGTGGTCGTTAATACCGAATATCAGGACTAGGCCTACCTGTCATACAGCTGTCAGCGGTTTTCCGTAATGGCAGCTTGGCGTTGCTCTACCTGTCGCGCGCGCGGGTCCACCGCGATCATTGCGCACAGTACAACGATTGTGGCCGAGCAACCAACCAGGGTGGCCAGCAAATTCCAGTCCAGCGCAAAACCAATCACCGCGTTGCCGACGGGCACTAGTCCCACCGACATAAACATGAGAATACTCATCACCCGGCCGAGCAGCTGTTCCGGGCAAATTTTCTGTAGCCATGTATTAAAGTGAACATACATATAGGTATCAAAAACACCGGCAAAGAAAAACAGCAACATTGCCCACCAGTAGGGTTCGTACCAGACGATAAGACCCAGTGTTGCGCCGCTGTAGATAAACGCGCCAAACATCGCCGGAATTAGATTGCGATCACTTGGACTGGGCAGCAAACCGCTGAGCATGGCACCGAGCAGAGCACCTGCCCCATAGGCTGCGAGCTCGAGACCATAGACATAAGCGCCATCGGCAAAGCGCGCCTTGGCCAGCACCGGCAGCCCTACGTAGATCAGCGGCATAAACAGGACGTGAATAATTGCCATACCGACAAAACCCAAGCGCACAGCCGGAATTGAAACAACCCATTGCACCGCGACCTTGATTTCATCGTAGAGCGATCGCTCTCGGTTAGCAGATTGATCGCCACCCAGCTGTCGAGTTTTAACAAAAAATAGCGACATTAACGATAACGCAAAGGTTATACCGTCGACAAAAAAGGCGCGGGCCAACCCCTCTCTATCTTGCTCGTACGCATTGTCAAGCGCACCAAGCTGCTGCCCGACTGGCTCATGAGCTAACGAGTTTATCTCTCCAGCAATAATCAAGCCCGCCAACACCGGCCCTGCGACCATACCCAAATGAAGCGTGATCTGGAGTATCGCATTGCCTTCACGCAACATAGCTTTCGGCACAATACTCGGCAATATTGAGGTACTGGCCGGATAAAAAAATGCGTCAGCGATACCAAAGAAGAATGCAATCACAAACACATTAGTGGTGTTTACCATGTTGTTGGTAATCATGTAGGCGAGAGCGAAGACCATTATCAGGCGCGCAGCATTACTCGCCATCATGACCAGCCGCGGGCTGGTGCGGTCGACAACCGCGCCGCCAGCCAGCATCAAAACAGCTCTCGGAATACCCTGAACGGCAAACACCAGACCCGTCATTAGAGCGCTGCCGGTCATCTGCAGGATCAACCAGGGAAAGGCCAGCAAACTAATATGATCACCCACAACCGAAATCATTTCCCCAAACCAAAAAATAGAGAAATTACGATCTTTGAAAAGTTTAATCATAGGAACAGTCGTCGGTAATAGGTCGTGGCACTCGAGCAGAGCCAAAGGCGTAAGTGTACCGACAATAGCCTGTTTGTGGGGTAATTTCAGAAGGGATTAGGCAGCAACAGTAAGGAGGCCAGTACGGCAATTAACAACCCGCAGATGAGGCCGATCAAGAACCCATATTTAAAACGTATGATCCTGATTTTCGCGAGCTTCGAGCGCTTAGTAGCTCGCGGATCGGAGGAACGTTGTGCGTGAAACTGCTTATCAAGACGACTAATCTCCTCGCGGGCCCAGGGCTCAAGATTTTCTAGAGCCCGACCGGTTTTGTCATCATCGAGACTATCAGACATCCATTAAGGCAAATTCAGTCAAGGCTCTATCCGTCTGCTCTCTGGCACAATCGAGATGGGTCTCAATCAAGGCCTTGGAAACGTTTAGCCGTTTAGCAATATCACCTGTTGAAAGCGCCCTGAATTGTTGCAAGAGGAAAATATAGCGAGTCTTATCCGGCAACTGCGCCAAACTCTCTTTCAGTGTTTCCTGTTTCAGTTCATCGAGCAGCACGCGGTAGGCGGGGCTATCCTTGGCCGATAGCAGAGCGGATTTTTCTCGACAACTATAATACTGGCTGTCGAGTTTGCGCTTGCGAAGGACGTTCAGCGCCAATCTAACGGCCATGCTGAATAAATATCGACGCAAATCGCCAACATCGTGATTGTGTTTGATACGTAATAACTTTAGGTAGGCATCCTGAGCCAGTGAATCGGCGGCCTCTTCATCGCCAAGTTTGCGCACCAGTAGGCGTCGCAACTCATCGGATGTGTCTTTGTACAGTTGATTGATTTCGGCCGTAGTAATACCCGACCCGGCGGCTGTCATATCCAAAATAAGTTCCTCTATCTCGAGCCTTTCAGTCTCATTGAAACTGGTTTTATCAGCTCTCAGATCTAACTCTAGGTTCTGCAGTTTTTGACTCACCATGTCACCTGTACATCCGTTTTCTAACGTCAATCCTGACATTAGCGTTTACCTAAAAATCCCTGTTTTGGTCTGCCCTGTTGCCAGCCAAGAGTAATTGGCCAACAGGCATACCACATAAGACTCCAAAAATGGCTAACTCCCTACCTTACTGAGCAATATTTTATTGATTATCGAGCTTGCAATTGCCCTTATAAGTGCTCAAGCGGAAGCAATATCTGGTCTACTATAAATTGAGGTTAGTCTCGGATCCGTAAATAAAGGGAGCATCATCTTGTCCACCCCAGAGCCCCAACTCAGGCGTTCATTAACACTGCCCATGATTATTCTCTACGGGCTCGGCACCACTATTGGCGGCGGTATCTATGCGTTAGTTGGCAAGGTTGCGGCTCGAGCAGGTATGCTTGCTCCACTGTCTTTTATGGCAGCAGCCTTACTCTCCGCCTTCACTGCGTTGGCTTTTGCCGAACTGTCCAGCCGTTACCCGAAAAGTGCTGGCGAGGCGGTCTATGTTCAACAGGCATTCAATAGAAACAGCCTGACCATTTTTATTGGCATTCTGGTGGTATTCAATGGCTGTATTTCAGCCGCTGCACTGGCAAATGGTTTTGTTGGCTATTTACAGGTGTTTGTTGCGGTCCCTGCGTGGGCCGCGATTATCGCGGTGACGTTGGCGCTTGGGCTGCTGGCAATCTGGGGCATCGGCCAGTCGGTAATAACCGCTGCGGTGATTACCTTGATTGAGATAGGCGGGCTGATACTGATCATTTGGGTTACGCGCAGTGACTTGGCCACCCTTCCGGCACGACTTGACGAATTCACCCCGGGGCTTGATGGCACACTATGGTTGGGCATTCTCAGCGGATCGTTTCTCGCCTTCTATGCCTTTATCGGTTTTGAAGATATGGTCAATGTTGCCGAGGAGGTGAAAGACGTCGAGAAAAATCTGCCACGGGCGATCATTATCACTCTCGGACTCACCACATTGATTTACTTTTTAGTCACCCTTGCCGCCGTATTGAGCGTGACGCCAGAGCAACTTGGCCAGCAAAGCGCTCCGCTGAGTTATATCTACTCCTCTAAAACCGGTTCCGATGCGACGCTGATTAGCCTGATCAGCATCTTTGCCATCGTCAACGGTGGCCTTATACAGATGATTATGGCATCGCGAGTTTTGTATGGTATGAGTCGCCAGTCAATGATTCCAGTCGCATTAAAGTTTATGGCCGATATCAACCCACGCACGCAGACACCGATCAAAGCCACGCTTTTGGTGATGCTCTTGGTGTCGGTTTTAGCCCTGAGCTATGCTATTGAGAGCCTTGCAGAAACGACCTCGCTAATGATTTTGATCATTGCTACGGTCGTCAATGCCGCGCTGATACGAATCAAACTGAAGAACGGCAGTGAGGTATCACCGCAGGGTATTAGAGTCCCTATGGCTGCGCCTATAATCGGCCTAACAATCAGCTTCTGCTTTGCTTTAATGATTGCAAATGATTTGTTTAATTAACATTAAATCAATAGCTTGGAATACAAACTTAAACTAACTTGTAATAATAAAATTAGCCCTTTACCAATTATCGCGCAGTGCACGTAGCGCGGTAAAAACCTCTTTATCCGTTGCATCCACACAGTTCAGTTGCTCGCGAATCTGCGGATTGGCCAAACGAAAGAAGCTATTAAATGTTCGCTCATCACCGATACAGGTTACTAGAGGAGCCACCGTCGGATCCGCCGCCATCGCCCTGGGCAACCATTCCTGAGCCTGCTGATTATCCGGCTCTACACTCAGGGTAAAGCGCAGATTATTCTCCAGATAATCATGGCCAGGATAGACCAGCACGCGGTCATCGAGGCTATGAAATTGCTCCGCAATCGTCTGATAAAGCGAATCAACATCACCACCCCGGCAGTGCCCTACCCCAGCATTAAATAGCGTGTCACCGGTGAATACAGCCACAGGCAGACCATGTTCGAGCACCACAAAACACAGATGGGCATAGGTATGACCCGGCGTATCCAGCACGCGTAACTGAGCGCCACTGTCTAAATCAATCAGCTCTTCGGCAGTCAACACACGACTTAATCCCGGAATCTTGCCCTGCCCATTGTTATGGGCCCATACCTCACAGCCGTGCTCGGCGACCAGTTCAGCATTGCCTTGAATGTGGTCCCAGTGCTCATGAGTATTGATAATTGCCTTCAGCCTCAACTGCTTCTGCTGCAATAGACTATTGACCTCTGCGGCGTCCCAGGGGTCGATAATAAGGCCCGAGCCATTGTCCAATTCGATTAGATAGGTAAAGTTTCGCAATTCGCTTTCGGTATAGACCTGATGAACTTTCATAGACGCCTCTCGGGGATCAGTTACTCTTTATATCAAGGACAATAGCGATTTGTAGTGGTTAAATCTAGCTCAATGTTGTTATCCCGACCGCAGCGGAGGGGCCTCAACCAGTCGGCCGGAGATCCTTCGACTTCGCTCAGAAACGGCACTACTGATGCAGCTTGCCGAAGACCATACCCATACACACGCCAGTTCATTTCAAATAAGGAATCACCTTAACTTCAGCCCTTGACAGACATAGGCCGCTGAAAAAAAAGCCCCCGAAAACGGGGGCTTACTGTGCTAAAAATACACCAAATCAAAGAACACAAAACAGTCCATCAGAACTGATAGCGCAATTCAGCACCGTACATGCGCGGTCGGATTGGGAAAACTGCAGTACTGCCGGGCTGAACTGGCGCATCAAAGCTCGCTATGACTGCATCTTCGCCGGTCAAATTCTGACCAAACAGCGACAGTTCCCAGGCGCCTGCATTGGGTACGATCGAAATACGCGCGTTATAAAGGGTAAACGCATCTTGGACGTTTGTTCCACCGGTACGCTGCTTACTCGCATAACGACCATTTAGGTGAACGCTACCCATCAAAGCATCACTCAGAGGCAAGAACAGAGTCGCAGACGTACTGAATGTATTCTTTGACTGGGCATTAGGCTGAACACCTGTCTCAGAATTTTTTGCGTCGGTGTAGGCATAACTGGCCTGCAGCATGAGGTTTTCCATAGGTCGGCCAGCCAAATCCAGCTCCAGCCCTTCAACTTCAAAATCACCCTGCCCAACAACAAAATGTGTACCGACAAAGTCAAGTTGCTGATAACCAGAGACGTCCTGACTGAAGATAGCACCATTGAATGTTACAGCTTCTCCCAGAGTGCTGTTCCAACCCAGCTCGTAGGCGTCGACCTCTTCAGCATTAAACTCCAGATCAGTGGCCGATGGGCCGCCAGCTACAGAGAAACCAGCACTGGATAAGTTGTAACCGCCGGACTTAAAGCCGCGAGAAAAACTGGCATAGAACAATACATCGTCATTCATGGCATAGGCCAGTTTGGCCGTACCCGAAACATTCTCATCGGAGCGATCGTCATTGCCTGTACCATTAAATAACGGGTTTGCTACTGGCAGACAGATCAGCCCACCAAACGCGGCCAGCTGCGGGTTAATCCCCGTCAGTGCGTTGGCGAAGCCGCAGGCTTCCGCAGACCCAGTAGAGGTATTTGCGTAAGACAATTCTTTGTCTTCGCTGGTGTAGCGCAGACCAATAGTTGCCGTCAGATCTTCAGAAAGGCTTATTTCGTTGTGTGTAAACAGAGCAATAGCATCTGTAGTGAGTTCCATACTCGTGGCCGTATCAGCCATCGGATCCAAATAATCCATGGCATTCGCCGCGCCGGCTAAAGCCTTAATTGAGGGTATACCATTAGCGCCCGCCTGCGCCGGTGTCGGTAAAGTACCAAAGCCTTGGAATGCAATTGGGGCACTAGAAGCTGACAAAGCAGCAAGTAAACGGTCCATATAGCCCTCAAGTTGAGAGCCAGTGTTAAACTCGTCAGTGAAATCAACCTCATCATGGAGGTAATAGGCACCCACCAGCCAGTTAACTGAGCCACTCTCACCCTGTAAACGCAACTCTTGAGAGAACGATGTGTTGGAGGTCAAAGAAGTCGCTTCAGCCAGGTCCACTCCAGCCATGTCGCCATCGCGCAGCACATCTGACTCCCAGTCTCGATAAGCCGTAACACTGGTAAAGTTCATACCGTCGATATCGCTGTTATATTCTGCTGAGAAACCCCAATCAGAAACTTCTTCAGTAGGCAAGGATGATAGGGCAACTTCATAATCCGACGGATCAGCACTGCCGTAACCGAGATTACCGGCTGCCGCTGCCACACCGATAAGAACAGCACTCAAAGGTGATCGATCAGTGACAATTCCAGCACAGCAAACGCTGTCGGATGTGACCCAGTCGGCAATCAAACGTAAGCTGCTGTCGTCATCCTCACGGGTGAGCTGAGCGCGCACCATCGAGCGATCAATACTGTTGATATCAGCACCGGAGTTTACATCGGTGACAAAGCCATCTCGTTCACGGTGTTTGGCGTCAATGCGGCCATTCCATTGTTCGTTGATAGGAAGATTAATCGCCCCCTGCACAATCCGCGCGTCGTAATTGCCCACTGACATATTGACGAAACCACCGCCCTCTGCATCCGGTTTGGCTGTGTTAATGTTAATCACACCAGCACTGGTGTTGCGACCAAACAGTGTGCCCTGAGGACCGCGTAACACTTCGACGCTGGCCAGTTGTGGCATCTCGGAAAGTGCAAGACCTGTGCGTGAACGGGCTACGCCATCGATGGAAATGCCCACAGAAGCCTCAAAGCCAACGTTGTTGGCCGGCGTTGAGATGCCACGCAGACCTATACGAGTAGCCGATGGGCTCTGTGTTTGAACAGCAATCAGGCTCGGCGACAAAGTTGTCAGATCAGTCAGTGATTCAACTTTTGCATTTTTAAGTGCCTCGGCGCCATAGACTGAGATCGATGCAGGAACGTCTTGAATATCAACTCCCGCGCGCTTGGTTGCTGTGACCACAACCTCTTCAATCTGCGCAGCGTAAGCACTTGAACTGGCGATAGCTAGTGCCAATGCGGAAATAGCATAGATTTTATTTTTCATTAGATTTAACCCCCAAGATTTAGACATTATTATTTTCTTTAAATGACATCATTTATGTCATTAGTTGTTTTTATACAGGAATATAACCATAGAGTAAAATTTATTGGCAGTTATACCGTCAATATATGATTGGTCATGCTATCTTAACTTTCTAAAGATAAAGACCTGTTCGGACAATCGGACCTAGAGGAAAAACGGAAGGTGGGGCCATTGGCTGAAGTATAACCAGTGCAGCAATTGCTACCTTGCGATAAAAAATTCTACTTCGTCATCCCGACCTAGCCAAACTCTGCCATCCCGACCGCAGCGGAGGAACCTCAATCAGTCGGCAGCAGGAGGTCCTTCGACTTCGCTCGGGATATCGGGCTTGGATCAGGATCGCGACGGAGTGTAGTAAGCGTACGATGGATTGATAAACAACAGCTTAAAAGCTGTTGTTCACCCCTGC
>JAFMBY010000048.1 GCA_017858135.1 Porticoccaceae bacterium
CTGCCGATGCTGACAGAGCATTGGCGCTACTACAGTCAAATAACCTCTAGTATTGTCGACGACACTAGCTTCTAAGCGATAAGACATTCGACTACTGTTGAGTGATTGAGCGCTACTGATTAAAGGCCGCTTTAAACAAAAAGAAGAACAGGATCGAGAGTCCAGCACCGGCTGGCAGAGTGACTAGCCACGAAAGAAAGATCGATCCGACCATGCGCAAATTGAGCGCACCAATGCCGCGCGCCAGGCCGACGCCGAGCACCGCGCCCACTAATGTGTGAGTGGTCGAGATAGGTAGGCCGGTACCCGAGGCAATTACCACCGTAGCAGCAGCGCCCAGTTCAGCGGCAAATCCACGACTGGGGGTGAGTTCAGTGATTTTGCGGCCAATCGTGCCCATGACCTTAAAGCCATACGTGGCAAGGCCGACGACAATACCACTCCCGCCGAGCAGTAATATCCAAGAGGGCATCCCGGTTTTAGCTGAGATATCGCCACCTGAGCTGACAATACTGACTACTGCCGCGAGAGGCCCCACGGCATTGGCGACGTCATTTGAACCATGGGCAAACGCCATACTACAGGCAGTGAAGATCATCAGGACAGCGAACACTCGCTCAACGTTGGCAAAGCGATTGTCTACCTCCAGACTGAGGTCGCGCTTTACTTTAGTCAGCAGGTAGCTGCCGATCATCGCGACTACCATGCCGACTGCCGAGGCAATTAGGGCGCTATCGAAGAAAGACAGAGACATGCCGTTATCTTTGAATACATGCTTGAGACCCTTCAGTAAGGTCACCATAGCGATTAAAAAGCCAACGAAAAACATATAAATGGGAATGTAGCGTTTGGCTTTAGCAAAGGGGTCGTCCTGCAATAGAATAAGGTGCTGAACACTGCGGAACAGCAAAAAGGAGATGGTGCCAGCCATGATCGGCGACACAAGCCAGCTCATCACAATGGTGCCGACCTTTCCCCAATTGACCGCGTCGGGTGAGACGCCGACTGCGGCAAAACCTACAATGGCGCCGACAATCGAGTGGGTTGTCGAGACAGGCCAGCCCCTATAGCTAGCGATGGCGAGCCAGAATCCGGCCGCGAGCAGCGCCGATAACATACCAAATACGAGGTCTTCGGGTCTCTCCTGAAATATGGCTGAATCGACAATACCTTTACGAATGGTTGACGTCACTTCACCACCGGCCAGATAGGCCCCGGCGAATTCAAAGACCATGGCGATCAGAATTGCCTGTTTAATAGTCAGCGCCTTGGAGCCCACGGAGGTGCCCATGGCGTTGGCGACATCATTTGCTCCAACACCCCAAGCCATAAAGAAGCCACATAGAGCCGCTAACAAAATAAGGATGGTCCCGTATTCAGTAAAAAATTCCATCGTACTGATTCCTGAAAGTTGTTATTTTTATGTGGTTATTATTTTGCGTTCTATTTGAATGCTGGCTACTTGGCGAGTAACAATTCAACCTGATTGCCAATTTGCTCCGCGGTGTCGGCGAGCGCACCGATTTGGTCGATAATGTTGTACATAAACATCACATTGACCGGAGGCAGTTCGGCTTCTAAGTTGAACAACTTCTTGCGCAGCTTGAGTTCTTTCTTGTCGACCTTCTGTTCCTGTGTGGCGAGCTCACGAATCAGCTTCTGAACAAATTTCACCTCGGACCCGGCAAAGCCAGTTTCCAGCAGTTCGTCGAGCTCATTGATTGCGCCATGGGCTTTTTTACAGGTCTCTACCGACGAATCGGCGAAGCCGATAAAGTCAGATCGCAGTGCTTTTGGGATGGCCATCTGGCGGCCGAGAATAATGCCGCAGATATCTTTGGTGAGGTTGGCAATATGGTCCTGCTGCGTGAGGATACTCAGCAAATCACCTCGGGAAACTGGCATAAACAGGCTTTTCGGCATATGCATGCGGAACTGTTTTTTGAGATCGTCGGCGCTCTGTTCGTTGGCAGAAATAGCGTCAAATACAGTCGCTGCCTTATCCCAGTCGTCATCAAAGGCTGTATCCAAAAAGTCTTCCAGCTTGGAGACACAGTTGATGACTTCGGCCATATGATTTTGCAGAGGCTTGATTGGCGACACGCCAAAAATATTGGAGATTGAATTACCTAACGTCATCTCAGCGTCCTTTGTGACAGATTTATGACTGCAATTCTATACTGCTTTGCTCACGCTTGCCCATATTGTTCACTGTGGCCAAGCCAACGTATGACTAGAGGGTCGACATTATCTGGATAATCGTGCAGTAATTTAATTGCGATTCGTTTCACTTCAGGCAGCATGTGGGCGTCGCGCTGCAGATCAGCAATGCGCAGCTGCATATCGCCGGTCTGCCGGGTGCCGAGTACCTCGCCCGGGCCACGGATCTCAAGATCCTTCTCGGCAATTTTAAAACCGTCATTGGTCTCGCGCATAATCTTCAGTCGCGCCGCACCATTGCCCGACAGCGGCGCACTGTAGAGTAAAACGCAGTGACTACTTTGGCTGCCGCGCCCGACTCTGCCGCGTAACTGATGCAGCTGTGACAGCCCCAGTCGCTCGGCATTCTCGATAATCATCAAACTGGCATTGGGCACATCGACACCGACTTCGATAACCGTTGTGGCAACCAACAGATTGATCTCGCCAGCCTTAAATGCCTGCATAATCTGCACTTTCTCTTTTGGCTTAAGGCGGCCATGAATAAGTCCTATGGACAGCTCTGAGAGCAGCAGTTGCAGTTCCTGAGCCGTGGCCTCAGCGGCCTGTGCTTCGAGCACATCGGACTCTTCAATCAGGGTGCAGACCCAATAGGCTTGGCGACCATCCTGGCACGAGGCACGGACCCTTTGGATCACGTCATTGCGCCTCAATTCATTGAGTACCACGGTTTCGATTGGCTTGCGTCCGGGGGGCAGCTCGTCAATCACTGAGCAATCAAGATCGGCGTAGGCGCTCATGGCCAACGTTCGCGGAATAGGTGTTGCGGTCATGATCAGTTGGTGAGGTGTTGATCCCTCAGTATCGGCATCGATTACCGCGCCTTTTTTACGCAGCGCCAGGCGCTGGTGAACACCAAATCGATGTTGCTCATCAATAATGGTTAAACCCAAATTATGAAATACGACCCCATCCTGAAACAGGGCATGGGTGCCGATAACAATTTGCGCACTGCCGTCGGCGATAGCGGCGAGCTGCACTTCTCGGGCCTTGCCTTTTAACTTGCCGGTGAGCCAGGCGATACGAATACCAAGAGGTGCTAGCCACGTTGCAAAGTTAACTCGATGTTGCTCGGCGAGAATCTCTGTCGGTGCCATGAGAGCCGCTTGCATACCATTGGCGATCGCTTGCACGGCGGCCAGTGCGGCGACCACAGTTTTACCCGAGCCGACATCACCCTGAACCAGACGCAGCATCGGTATAGGCTGATTGATATCAGTACTTATTTCACTGGCAACACGCTGCTGCGCAGCGGTGAGGGTAAACGGCAGTTGCTCGAGAAAACGCTCGGCCGCCGCTTGGTTTGGTTTTAGGCTTGGCGCGGCCTGACGCTGAATTTTCTGCCGCAGACGCAGCAGGCTGAGGTGGTGAGCCACTAACTCTTCACTGGCCAGCCGCTGTTGCGCAGGGTGCTCGCCTTCGGCGAGCAGGTTGAGCGCCGTTCCCGGTGGCGGATTGTGCAACAGATTTAGAGCCTCCACTAGGGAGTAGTTCGAGTGGTGACTGCTCAGTTCGGCAGGCAGCCAGTCTTTAATGCTATGGCGTTCCAGCTGCTTAAGCGCCTGACCGCAAAGGTCGCGAATACGCTGCTGAGTGATCCCTTCCGTGACCGGATAGATGGGCGTGAGTGTTTCGGCTAAAGCAGGTGGTTGGGCCTGATTAAGCAACTGGTATTCGGGGTGGTACATCTCCAGTCCGGATTTGCCGCGTCGCACTTCACCAAAACAGCGCACTGTGGTGCCGGGTTGCAAACTCTGTTGCTGAGCCTGATTAAAATGGAAAAACCGCAGTGTGATCAGACCGCTGTGGTCCTGCACACGACAGACCAGACTGCGACGTCGGCCAAAGACGATATCGCTGGCGCGAACTTCTCCCTCAATCACTACTTCTGTGAGCGGCTGAACACCGCCGATAGCGGTGATTTTTGTGCGATCTATATAACGTAGTGGCAGATGGAAGAGCAGGTCCTGAACGCTAAGCAACCCCAGCTTGTGAAGCTTACCCGCCATCAGTGGACCAACGCCGCGAAGTTTTTCTACGCCGATGCTATACAGGGAAATAGTGGCCATTAGCTGCGCGTGATCCCGGGAAGATTGCTGTCATAAATCGACTTGCGCAGCGCATCAATGGCACGATGACGTGGAAAGCTAGCGCGCCACGCCAGCGCGGTAGTGCGCTGTGGAGCCACTCCGGAAAAAGGCCGTGTTACCAGGCCATTTCCTCGACTTTCGGCGCCGATAGCGGCAGTTTGTGGCAAGATAGTGATGCCGAGACCGGATGCCACCATGTAGCAGAGGGTCTCCAGTGAGCTGCCCTCGGTCATGGTTCGCACTGAGGCCGACTGCTTATTCCAACAGTTGATATTGGGCAGCGCCTCAATCACCTGATCGCGAAAGCAGTGCCCCTCACCAAGCATTAGCACGTTTTCAGTGTCGAGATCACCACGCTCGATGACTTTCTTCTTGCTCAGCGGGTGCGACTGCGGCAGCAGGACAACAAAAGGTTCTGCATAGAGTGGCTGTACCACCACATCTGGTTCACTAAACGGCAGTGCCACGATAATCACATCGACCTCGCCGTTGCGTAGGCGTTTGCGCAAGGTACTGGTGTAGCTCTCTTCAATAATCAGCGGCATCTGTGGCGCCGCTTTTTGCAGTTGTGGAATAAAGTGTGGAAACAGGTAGGGCCCAATGGTGAAAATCGCGCCCACATGCAGGGGGCTATTGAGCTGGTCTTTACCGGACATGGCGATGTCCTTAATTGCAGCAGCTTCTTCGAGTACGCGCTGAGACTGAGAGATCACCTTCTCGCCGATTGGTGTCGCCCTGACACTACTTTTGGAACGCTCAAAAAGCTCAATTCCCAACTCACCTTCGAGTTTCTTAACCGCTATACTGAGCGTCGATTGATTGACATTACAGCGCTCTGCAGCCTTGCCAAAGTGTTGTAGCTGCGCCAGAGTGACGACGTAACGAAGTTCTGTAAGGGTCATTTAGCTACCTCTGAATTAACCGCAATGATAGCCAAAATAAATTAAATAGGAAACATTGATTGAAAATATTATTTGCAGGCTGTGGCGATATTGGTACTCGTACCGCCTCGCGTTTGGCCACTGACTTTGATTGTTTTGGTTTCAAGCGCAATCCGCAAACCCTGCCCGAATTTATTTCTCCCCTGGTCGGTAGCATGACCGATCTGGATCGTCTGGTAGAGGTCTTGAATCAGGATTTTGATGTCTTGGTGGCGACCTTAACCCCAGACGGTTTTAACCCCGAGGCCTACCGCCGCGCCTATGTGGACAGTGCCAAAACACTGGCTAGTGCCATGACATTGGCATCATCTGTGCCGAAGCTGGTGATCTGGGTTTCCAGCACCAGTGTCTATGGCCATTGCAACGGCGACTGGGTGGATGAGCAGTCACCGACCACCGCGCAGAGTTTTTCCGGCAAGTTATTACTGGAGGCGGAGCAGCAGATCGCCGCCTTAGCCTGCACCACAGTGATAGTAAGATTTTCCGGAATCTATGGGCCGGGGCGCACCCGTATGTTAGATCAGATTGTCGCCGGCAAGGGTCGTCCGGCACAGCCCCAACAATGGAGTAATCGTATTTACAGTGAAGACTGTGCCGGAGTGTTAGCGCATTTGGTCCGCGAGTTTGGTGCAGGCAAAGCGCTTGAGAGTGTCTATATAGCCACTGACTCTGCGCCGGTCACGCAACACGATTTGCGTATTTGGCTGGCACAGCAGTTGGACGTCGAACTGCAGGATGAGATAGTTGAGCAAAAAGCCATTCGCCGCTGCAGCAATCAGCGGCTGTTAGACAGCGGCTATCAATTTCTCTATCCCAGTTACAAAGAGGGCTATCAATCGTTAATTGATGCCCTGCCTAAATAACCAGAATCCCATCCATTTCGACCTGGGCACCCTTGGGAAGCTCGTTGACACCAATCGCTGCACGGGCCGGATAGGGCTGCTGGAAATACTCGCCCATGACCTGATTGACGGTGGCGAAATTGCTCAGGTCGGTGAGGAAGATATTGAGCTTGACGATATTGCTCAGGTCGCCACCTGAGGCTGCGCAAACTTCACTGAGATTGTCGAACACTTTGCGAATTTGCACGCTGATATCACCGTCGACCAGCTCCATGGTCACTGCGTCGAGGGGGATCTGCCCGGACAGATAAACAGTGTTATTGACCTTGACGGCCTGAGAGTAGGTGCCGATAGCGGCGGGGGCTTTGTCGGTATGAATTACGGCTTTATTGGTCACAATCGTCTCCGATGGTTGTCAGGATAGCGGTCAGTTTTTAACTCTGTAAATGCGGCGTACCTGTTTCAGTCCACGCGCGCGTTTGAGAATATCTGCCAGATGGATACGATCGCGCACAGTCAGAACGACATCGACGATGCTGGTAAAGGCATCTTTTTCGTCGACGCTAATATGTTCGATGGTGGCGTCCGCTTCGGTCATACGTGATGCCAGAGCAGCGATAAAGCCACGCTCTGGGGTGATCTCCACTTTTAGCTCGACCGGAAATTCGCCGCGTGGGCTGCTCGCCCAACTCAGTGGCATGCACTTCTCAGGGTTGTTACGAATTTCAAGAAGATTGCGACACGACTCAAGGTGTATCACCAATCCTTTACCGGGTGAAATATGACCGAGAATGGGATCGCCAGGAATCGGATGACAGCAGCGCGCATACTGTAAAAGAAGCCCGTCAGAGGCATCAATAATAACTGGTAGAGTCGATTTTTTATTCTCTTCAATGGGCTTGCGTTTGCTCGGCGGCACTAGCACATTGGCCACCGCAAAGGGTACCCGATTGCCGAGACCGATCTGCTGAAGAATATATTCAAATGTCGAGGCGCCGGTCTCTTTCAGCAAGCCTTTGATCTGCGATTTTTTAAGTTCTTTGTAGCTGGTACCAAGACGACTGAGGGCCTGATCGAGCAGACGTTTGCCGAGATCGACTGACTCGTCGTGCTGCTGGTGCTTAAGATAGTGACGAATTGCACTGCGCGCCTTAGCGGTCACCACAAAGTTTAGCCAGTTGGGATTCGGCTGTGCTTCCTTGGCGCTGATAATATCCACTTTTTGACCACTCTCGAGATGTTCTGACAGAGGCGTCAGCTGGCCGTCGACACGGCAGGCAATACAGCTATTGCCCAACCCAGTATGCACTGAGTAGGCAAAATCGATCGGTGTAGCGCCGCTGGGTAGCTCGACGATCTTACCCTTCGGCGTAAACACATAGACTTCGTCGGGGAACAGATCGGCTTTAACATGTTCGAGAAATTCCAATGAGTCGCCGGCCTGCTTCTGCATATCCAGCAAGCCCTGTACCCAGCGCGACGCGCGGCGCTGATTGACATCAGTGTGTTGGCCGCCGGCTTTATATTCCCAGTGTGCGGCAATCCCATAGCTGGCCATGGCTTCCATTTCGACGGTGCGGATCTGCACTTCGATGACCACGCCATGCATGCCCACCAGTACCGTATGCAATGACTGGTAGCCGTTGGCCTTGGGGATGGCAATATAATCTTTAAACTCACCGGGTACCGGTTTAAAGATATTGTGAATCATGCCCAGAGTCCGATAGCAGTCATCGACACTGTTAACAATTAGGCGGAAGGCGAATACATCCATAATGTCGCGAAACGAACGCTTCTTTTCACGCATCTTGCGGTAGATGCTCCAGAGATGTTTCTCACGACTTTTGACTGTTGCCTCGAGTGATTCCTGCTCCAGGCGAATTTCTATCGACTGATGAATTTCGGCGACCACTTCTTTGCGGTTCTTTTTGGCCGCCTTTATCGCTTCGCGAAGACGTCGATGGCGCAATGGGTACATGGCGGCAAAGCCAAGGTTTTCCAGCTCGAGACGAATATCATTGATACCGAGTCGCTGCGCAATGGGTGCGTAAATTTCCAGCGTTTCGCGGGCAATGCGCCGCCGTTTGGCTGGCGACAAGACACCGAGGGTACGCATATTGTGCAATCTATCGGCGAGCTTAACCAATACCACGCGAATGTCGCGGGACATGGCGAGGGTCATTTTTTGAAAGCTTTCGGCCTGTTGTTCGGCCTTGGATTGGAACTCGATACCCGTGAGCTTGCTGACACCATCTACCAGGTCTGCGACCGGGCGGCCGAAGCGCCGACTAATCTGACCCTTGGTCACGCCGGTATCTTCGATGACATCATGCAGCATGGCGGCCATTAGACTCTCATGGTCCATATGCATATCAGCGAGAATATGAGCGACGGCTAGGGGGTGGGAAATATAGGCATCGCCACTTTGGCGCAGTTGGCCTTCGTGACACTTTTCAGCGAACGTGTAGGCGCGCTCTACACGACGGACTTCTTTGGCTTCGAGATAGTAAGAGAGCTTATCTAACAGTAACCGCAGCGCCAAATGGCTCTCTCCCTGATTAGGCTTAAACCCTGCTTAAGCAGACGGCTCTTCGGGTGTTGCTGAAGCAGTCTCTGCTGCTTCAGGCGTTTCTACCGCCTCAATCCCTTCTGCTGCGGTTTCAAACTCAATCTCGTCAGTGGCATCGACTATTTCGTAGTCTTGAGGCTTTTCGGTGAGAATATCAGCAGTGACCATGCCCGCAGCTATTTCACGCAGTGCGATTACTGTCGGCTTGTCGTTTTCTTCAGCAACCAAGGCAGGACGCCCACCAGTGGCTATTTGACGTGCGCGTTTGGAGCCAACCATGACCAGTTCAAAACGATTATCAACATGATCCAAACAATCTTCTACAGTAATGCGAGCCATTTTTATTCCGCCAAGGGTAAATAATTTAATCTTTAATGCAGCCAAACGCTGCTGGGCCTGCCAGTTTACCTAAAGCGCATCGCTACGACAATAAAGTCACGACAATAAATCTGAGAGTAACTCTTCCTGACCGCTGACAGGCAGGCGGCAGTGTTGGGCGCTGATAATGGACATTAGTTGTTGCAGCGCGTAATCAAAATCGTCATTGACCACCATAAAGTCGGCCTCAATATAGTGGCTCATCTCTTCAGTCGCGGCGGCAATGCGTTTGTCGATGACATCGGCATTATCCTGGGCGCGGTTGTGGAGTCGCTCGCGCAGTGCTTGCTTTGACGGCGGCAGGATAAAAATACTGGTGCTATCGGGAAAGAGGTGGCGAACCTGACCGGCGCCCTGCCAGTCAATTTCGAGAATCACATCTTCGCCAGTAGCCAGCGTGTCGGCCACCCACTGTTGCGACGTACCATAGAAATTACCAAATACTTCGGCATGTTCGAGAAAGGCTCCCTGCTCGATCATGTCGACAAACTGTTGTCGCGAGACAAAATGGTAGTTAGTGCCATCCACTTCACCGGGCCGGCGGTCTCTGGTAGTGTGAGAAACAGACGCTTTTATATTGCTCATGTTATTGAGCAGTTCATTGACTAAGCTGGTTTTCCCCGCGCCGGAAGGCGCAGAGATAATAAAAAGAATGCCTTTTGCCATATGTTTTTCTGTTCCATTGCCTGAGAGCGATAACGTTTGTCGTGGAGTTTACAGCAGCGGCTAAATTATTCCAGATTCTCGGTTACTTCACAGCCCTTTTTGTCCACCGCCAACTGCCCAAAATATTGCCCGTCAAAAATGCGATTGAGGCATCCGGCGACGCGGATACCGGCCATCAGTAGGCGCTTTTTCAATAGAGGTTTATTACGCTCTATGTAGTTCTGACCGATGGCAGCGGGGGTCGTCTTGGCGAGCGGCCCAAATTCATACACCTGCGCGCGTACTATTTTCGATTCTCGCGCCCAGTCTAAAAAACCATCTGTCTGCCAGTTGCTGATTTGTTGAGCTGTGGCTTTATTAATTAAAGCACTGTACTGCTCAACAGTTAATTGCTCATGCTTAATCAAGCCGCTGTCCCAGGCCCAGTGTAAATTGCGGCGCTTGTTGTCGCCAGGCCATTTGACCGACACTCGGTTGCCGCCGAGATCGCTGTAGAGTCCAACATGCAGCGGCTGGTGAATGTCGCCGACAAAATGAACAAAAAAAGCCAGCGCTTCGCGGCGCTTTTGTTTCGTCAGGCTGGCATCTTGAAGTTGTTGGTAGGACGCTTTCAGTGCGCTCAGCAGATCGCCTTTAGGGTTGCGCTGAAGGGCGGCAAAGGTTTCATGGTCTTGGATATTAATATAGTGCCAGGACTTGGAATGTCTCCACTCTGGTGCGCCGCGAATTTGATCCGGCCACAGTGCCAGCTTTGTCAGACTCTCGCCGTCGCCTATGCGAGCGACCGCACGACGGGTTTTCTCGCTTAGATGATTGTCCGCGATGCTGGCAATAATGCGATGGCCGTCGACGCCAAAGGCCTGACCCTGACCACAGCTCATTGCCAGCCAAAAAGCTAAACTAGCCCCTACACCTTTGCGCGTAAGTCGCTTTACTCCGCGCCGACCAGAGCCTGTTGATAAGGAACAATTATTCAATATTCTGGATCTGCTCGCGCATCTGTTCGATCAACACTTTCAGCTCCACTGAGGCCTGTGTGGTAACACCAGCTATGGACTTGGAGCCGAGGGTATTGGCTTCGCGATTGAGCTCTTGCATCAAAAAATCCAGCCGCCGACCGATCGACTCTCTGCCGGTTAGGACGCGGCGGATCTCGCTAATATGTGCTTCAAGCCGGTCGAGCTCTTCATCGACATCAGTGCGGTTGGCAATGATCACCATTTCCTGTTCAAGGCGATCGACATCGAACTGCTCTTTGAGGTCGCTGAGCTTTTGCTGCAGGCGCTTGCGCTGATCACTGAGAATCGCGGGAAGATTTTCGCGCACAATCTCCACTTGCTCTTCAATGCCCGCGAGTCGCTGCTCGATCATTTCCGCGAGTTTGTCGCCCTCGCGCTTGCGTCCATCGAGCAGCTGCTCGACAGTGGCGACAAAGGTTTCAGTGGCAGCTTGGTGCAGGGCGTCGGCATCGACGGTTTGCTCCTGAAGAATGCCGGGCCAGCGCATGATCTCAAGAGGTGAAATAGCTGCTGGAGAGCGGATTTCGGCAGCGATGGTTTCGGCCATGGCAATATAGCGTTTCGCCAGTTCGAGATCGGCTTCCAGACTGGCGTCAGCATTATTGAAGGCCAGCTGAAGAGAGCAGTCGACTTTGCCGCGGGAGAGCTTTTTGCGCGCGATCTCGCGCAGCGGCATTTCGATTGGCCGCAGGCTGTCGGGAAGACGAAAGCCAGTTTCAAGAAAGCGATGATTGACTGAGCGCAGTTCACAGGTCACTGAACCCCAGGTGAAATCGGCACTGCACCGAGCAAAGGCGGTCATGCTACGAGCCATGGTATCTCCAATAAAAATTGCGGTGCGTCATGGTAACAAAGGCGGTTAACTGGTTGGTAGATTTGCTACACTTCCGGCACTTTTATTTCATCAGCACCCCAACTAGGAAAAAACTATGACTCGACCCAGTGGCCGACGCCCGGAACAACTCAGGCAAGTGAAAATCACTCGCGACTACACCTGCCATGCAGAGGGATCTGTGCTGATCGAATTTGGCAAAACCAAAGTTATCTGTACCGCCAGTGTGGTGCCGGGCGTGCCCCGATTTTTGCGCGGCACAGGTCAGGGTTGGGTAACCGCCGAGTATGGTATGTTGCCGCGATCGACCGGTTCAAGAATGGACCGCGAAGCGGCACGCGGCAAACAGAGTGGCCGCACGCAGGAAATTCAGCGCCTGATCGGACGATCACTGCGTGCAGCAGTGGACATGAAAAAACTTGGCGAGTACACCATCAATATTGATTGCGATGTGATTCAAGCGGACGGCGGCACCCGCACGGCGTCAATAACCGGCGCATGCGTGGCGCTGGTTGATGCCATTCGGTACCTGCAACGTAAAAAAGCTATTGTCGATGACCCCTTGCTGACCATGATTGCCTCGGTGTCGGTTGGTGTCTACAAGGGTACGCCGGTGTTAGATCTGGATTATCCTGAAGACTCACAGGCCGAGACCGACATGAATGTAGTGATGAACAGCGAGGGCGGATTTATCGAGGTTCAGGGAACCGCTGAGGCGGCGCCGTTCAGCGAAGATGAGTTGAGCGCGATGCTAGCGCTGGCCAAGCAGGGCATAGCCGATTTGGTAAGGGTGCAGAAGATGGCACTGGCGCAGTAGCGCGACGTGTAGAGGCGATAGAAAGTTAAACCAACAGTAGCGACAAAAATTATGAGTCACGAAAACAATTACAAGACACAGTTTATCGATAACGGTCTGCGCAGTGGCGCACTAAAGTTTGGCGAGTTCACTCTTAAGTCTGGGCGCGTCTCGCCTTACTTTTTCAATGCCGGACAGTTTTATACTGGCCGTGCGCTGGCCGAGTTGGGGCGATGCTACGCGGCGGCCATTGTCGAGTCGGGTATTCAGTTTGATGTGTTATTTGGGCCGGCGTACAAAGGCATCACCCTGGCGGCAGCAACCTCAGTCGCTCTGGCTGATCATTATGGCTTGGATGTGCCCTACTGCTTTAATCGCAAAGAGGCAAAAACGCACGGTGAAGGTGGCAATATGGTCGGTGCGCCGCTCGAGGGTCGGGTTTTAATTATTGATGATGTGATCACCGCGGGTACGGCGATTCGTGAGGTCATGGAAATGGTTGATAGCGCCGGCGCCACGGCCGCCGGAGTAGTTATTGGTTTGGACCGCAAAGAGAAAGGCAAATCTGAGCTGTCAGCGATTCAGGAAGTGGAGCGAGACTTTTCAATTCCGGTGGTTGGCATTGTTGATATTGGTGACCTTATCGCCTATTTGAACGCCAAGCCGGAGAATGGTGATTTGATCGCAGCGATCGAAAGCTACCGACAACAGTACGGGGTCTAGCGCCCTGCCTACAGGATTAATCAAACATGGCGGCGGTCAATAGCTGCCATTGCTCCTGCCAGTTCTGAGTCGGTGGAGTCTTAAACTGACTGCGCACAAATTGACTGATCTTGCCATCGGCGCTGCAGAGCATCAAATTGGCGGCAGTTGCGACCGGTACCTGAAGTTTTAGGCCATCGCGTATTTCTGCTTCGCGGAGTATCTGTTTGAGCTGCGATTCAAGGCGGTCGAAAAACTGCGCAATGCGGTCGTGCAAGCGATCGGTCTCTCCGGTCAGTGCATCGCCATTGAGAATCCGGGTGATGCCCGGGTTCTTTTCCGAAAAGGCCAGTACCAGACTGAGAATCCGATAGCACTGGTTTACCGGGTTGGGTTCATCGTTGACAATACTTCGTACTCGGGCAAACACCGTCTCTTCAATAAAATCGATCAGTCCCTCGTACATGCGGGTTTTGCTGGGAAAATGACGATACAGTGCAGCCTCTGAAACGCCGAGCTCTGCCGCCAGTGCCGCTGTGGTAATACGTCCGCCGCCTGAATGTTCAAGCATGCGGGCGAGAGCTTGGAGAATTTCCTGCGCGCGAGTACTGGGTTTTTTAGCCATCAGACGGACTCCTCTTCGCCAGTGTCACAATTGGTGATAAGTGTGCCGACACCCTCGTCAGTAAAGATTTCCAGCATCACTGCGTGCTCGACTCGACCATCAATAATGTGTGCGCTCTTAACGCCAGCCTTAACCGCCTCGAGCGCGCAGCGAATTTTTGGCAACATGCCACCGTAAATGGTTTCATCAGCGATCAGCTCATTGACGCGGCTCGTGGTCAAGCCGGTGAGAATCTCGCCACTCTTATCTTTTAACCCGGCCACATTGGTTAACAGGACAAGCTTTTCTGCGCCTAACACTTCAGCGACTTTTCCCGCTACTAGATCGGCGTTGATATTGTAGGAGGCACCATCTGAGCCAACCCCGATAGGGGCGATAACTGGAATAAACCCGCCGGTGACCAGCATATCGATGACGCTTTTATTGATCGAGGCAACCTCACCAACATGGCCAATATCGATAATTTCAGGTGCCGCCATCTCCGGCGTCTTGTGCGAGACGACTAACTTCTTGGCCTTGATCAACTGTCCATCTTTACCGGTAACGCCAAATGCTCTGCCGCCTGCAGCGCTGATCATATTGACGATCTCTTTATTGACGGTCGCACCTAGAACCATCTCAACAACATCCATGGTTTTGCTATCAGTCACGCGCATACCATCAATAAATCTGGACTCGATCGACAGACGGTCGAGAAGCTCACCGATTTGCGGCCCGCCACCGTGGACGACTACTGGGTTGATGCCGACCAGTTTCATTAGCACGATGTCTCGCGCAAAACTCTGCTTAAGATTGTCGTCGCCCATGGCATTGCCGCCATATTTAACTACAACGGTTTTCCCAGAAAAGCGCTGGATATAGGGAAGCGCACGAGAGATAACCTCGGCTGTTGTTTCGGCTTCTTTGCGACTCAGTGACATGTTAAAAGTATTCTTCTATGTTGTTGATAAAGGGTCTCAGCTCCTGACGAAAAGCCGCTTTGACCTTTGCCATTGCGCTATCGTCATCAGCTTCAAATCTCAGGGTCAGGTTTGGCGAGGTATTTGATGCTCTAATAAGTCCCCAGCCAGAGGGATATTCTACACGCAATCCGTCGAGAGTGATGACCTTAGCCTGAGCGAATTGGCAGCCCGCCGCCAGTGTTTTCATCAGCTCAAATTTTTCGTCTTCACTTATCGGCAGTAAAATCTCTGCGGTGGAGACGCTACTTTCCAGTCCATCGATCACCTCATCCAGAGTTTGTTGCCTACTGCAGAGTATCTCAAGCAAGCGCACTGCCGCGTAGAGGCCGTCATCAAATCCAAGCCAGCGATCATTAAAGAAGATATGGCCGCTAAACTCTCCCCCGAGAGGAGCATTGTTGTCATGTACCTGCTTTCTAACATGGGCGTGGCCAGTCTTACACATCACTGGGTTGCCCTTGTGCAGCTGAATAATATCTGCCAGACGGCTGCTACTTTTGACATCAAAAACGATATCTGCGTCGGGCTGGCGCGAGAGTATATCGCGAGCAAAAATCATCATCAGTTGATCCGGCCAGACGATTCTGCCACGACCGGAGATAACCACGATACGATCGCCATCGCCATCAAATGCGAGCCCCAGATCAGCTCGCTCTTCGGTGACACGCCGGCGCAGATCGACAAGATTTTTTTCGTCTGCTGGATTTGGCGGGTGGTTGGGAAATGAACCATCGATATCGCAGTAGAGTGGAAAAGCCATGCAGCCGAGTTGGTCAAACAGCCGGGTAGCGATCGGCCCCGGGACGCTGTTTGCGCCATCGATAACCAGCCTAAATGATCTATTTACCTGTGTAGTCTCGACAATATGCGCAATGTAATGCGGAATAATATCAGCGTGGTCGATGTGACCAAAACCCTCCGCAAAGTTACCCTCACGGAGCATGGGTATAAGCTGTTGTAGAGTCTCTCCGGAGATTACCTGGTGCTGGATAATCATTTTAAACCCGTTGTAGGCCCCTGGATTGTGGCTCGCCGTTACCATAATGCCATGACCGCCTTTGTCGCCATCATGGAGCGCAAAATTGAGCGCGGGGGTGGTGATCTCGCCTAGGTCGATTACGTGGCAACCGCAGGCGACTAATCCTTCCTTTAACGCTTCGGTCAGGCGAGGTGAACTCAGGCGCGCATCGCGGCCAACATACACAGCGTGATCAACTCTGCTTTCTAGCGAGATTTTGCGCAGCAATGTGCCCAGTGCGCGGCCAAGACGCCGAGCAAACGGCGGGCTTACCTCCGTGTCGGCGAGGCCGCGAATATCGTAATCGCGAAACACCACCTCGGGGATCTCGGTCAGGCTAAGAGAATCAGTTTTCGAGTTCACAGTAAGTACCAAAAGTCGCTGTATCGGCTATTGGAGGCCAAGCTGTTCAGCTATGGCATCGACAATATCACGGGCTAGTTGAGTTTTGCTCCTTATGCTAAAGGCTTTGCTGGCAGTCGCCGTGATCCACCGGGCTTCATTATTATCGCTATTAAACCCGACGTCACTGCGGGATACATCATTGGCGACAATGGCATCGAGATTTTTGCGTTCAAGTTTGTCCCGCGCATAGCGCTCAACATCCTGCGTCTCGGCGGCAAATCCGACAACATATAGGTCACTGAATTGGCTTGCTGCTGCGCTGACAATATCGACATTTTTTTCTAGCTCGAGATTCACCGCATCGGCATGTTTTTTAATTTTCTGAGTGGCAACGCTGACGGGTCGGTAATCGGCGACTGCGGCAGCGGCGATAAGAATATCGGCATCAGCACAAGCGGCTATGGTGGCATTATGCATGTCGGCGGCGGACACCACCGGGATCAGCTTGCAGCGGTCGGGTGGGCCGAGATTGACTGGTCCTGAGATCAGTGTCACCTCGGCGCCGGCCTCTGCCGCGGCGGCAGCCAGTGCGTAACCCATTTTCCCCGAGCTGTGATTGCTGATATAGCGCACCGGGTCAATTGCCTCACGGGTTGGACCTGCAGTAATCACCAGCCTTTTACCGCTGAGCTTGCCTGTGGCGAAGCAGTCGGCAACCTGTTCGACCAGTCGCGCAGGTTGTTGCATGCGACCAGGGCCGATATCGCCGCAAGCTTGAACACCAGTGTCGGGCCCGAGTATTTTTACTTGGCGCTGACTGAGTTGCTGAATATTGTCGCTGGTAGCGGGATGTGACCACATGCCCTGATTCATTGCTGGCGCGACGGCGACGATTGCCGGCGTCGCCAAATAGATGGCATTTAATAGACTGTTGGCGCGACCATGGACCATGCTGGCAATAAAGTCCGCAGTGGCTGGAGCAATTAAAAGCAGGTCGGCCCAGCGCGCCAGTTCAATATGACCCATGCCGGCCTCGGCTTCGGGGTCGAGCAGGTCAGCGTGAACCGGATGGCCAGAGAGTGCTTGCAATGTCAGTGGGCGAATAAATTCTTCCGCGCCGCGGGACATAACGACACGCACCTCAGCGCCGGCATCTTGCAGACGTCTGACAATCTCAGCGCTTTTGTACGCGGCAATACCGCCGCTGATGCCGACTATTATTCTTTTGTTTGAAAGGGTGCTCATTAATCGTCCAGACAGCGCCAATAAAGGCTGTAAGATACCATTATGAGCGGGACTTCTGTAGCAATAAATAAGGACTTACTATGGCTATAACCCACTGGCCGGAGAATGAACGGCCGCGCGAGAAGCTAATTCTCAGGGGGGCATCGGCACTTTCCGATGCTGAACTACTGGCAATTTTTCTGCGCACCGGACTGCCCGGAATCACTGCAATCGATCTGGCAAGGGAGCTGCTCACGGAGTTTGGTGGTCTCGGTGCGCTGATCAGTGCGGACCACCCAACATTTTGCCGGGCGAAGGGCGTGGGTACGGCAAAGTATGTGCAGCTTAAGGCTTCGGTGGAACTCACTCGTCGCTATTTGCGCGAGCAACTCGAGGGCCAGCCAGTGTTTACCAGCCCGGAAAAGGTCAGTGATTACCTGTCGGTGCAAATGCGTGATTACCGGCGCGAGGTATTTATGATGCTATTGCTGGATAGTAAGCACCAGCTGATTGATACTTATGAGCTATTTCAGGGCACCGTTGATGCCGCCAGTGTTCATCCGCGCGAGGTCGTCGCTCGAGCGCTGAACAAAAATGCTACAGCGGTGATCGTTGCACACAATCATCCGTCGGGACTGGCCGAGCCCAGTCAGGCCGATATTGATATCACAAGGCGTCTAAAGCGGGCACTTGACCTAGTGGATATTCGCCTGCTTGATCACTTTGTGATTGGGCGTGGCCAGGTTGTATCTCTCGCGCAGCGCGGCAAACTATAAGCTTATGACGTTTAAATACAACAATAGCGGCGAATACGGCAATTTCGTTTGATTCAGTTTGGCCTTTCTGGTATAAATTGCGCCCCTTTGCGGGAGGGTCTCGCGAAACGGGTCAGATATCCAGAATTCACCTGTTGGGCGGATGCAAATCCGGTCAACACAATTGCAAGTAGAGGCAGTAGAAATGTCCAGAGTATGTCAGGTCACAGGCAAGCGCCCAATGGCTGGAAACAATGTATCTCACGCGAAAAACAGAACACGTCGACGCTTTGAGCCAAACCTTCATTCCCACCGTTTTTGGGTTGAAGCTGAAAAACGCTTTGTTAAGCTTCGTGTATCGACTAAAGGTATGCGTATCATTGACAAAAAAGGTATTGAAACAGTTTTGTCTGAGCTTCTGGCTCGTGGCGAGAAAGTCTAAGGAGACTACTGATGGCTAAGTCAGCGAGAGAAAAGATTCGTTTAGTATCGAGTGCCGGAACCGGTCACTTTTACACGACTGATAAAAACAAGCGCAATATGCCTGAAAAAATGGAGATCAAAAAGTATGATCCCACTATTCGCAAGCATGTGATCTACAAAGAAGCCAAGATTAAGTAAGCGGCTTCAAGCGCGTCAAAAGATCCTGCCGGTTGGCGGGATTTTTTTTGCCTTGGTTTTTATCTGTGCTTTCTCGCTCTCAGTTGCGCTTTCTCGCTCTCAGTTGCGCTTTCTCGCTTATTCACAGGCAACATCAGCT
>JAFMBY010000049.1 GCA_017858135.1 Porticoccaceae bacterium
GCAAACGTGACCGATATAATCGGCAATCTCGGACTTCTTAATCATCTTAGGCATAACCTTTCTCCTTATTGATAGGTGTTATTATTATGTCTCTGGAACGCCTTATTGGCTGATCAGTCTGCCCAACACCGATGCCTTTGACCATGACATGCGATGTCCGGTTAAAGCCTATTCTGTATCACCAAAAATGATTGTTACAATATCGAAATGCGGTTGTGCATAAACCCCAGTGTGACTAACATGCAGATGTTTAATTGTTAAGAGTTGCACTCCTTGTCTGAACCCGATTCCAACTTTGCTTTCGCGCGCTTCCTCAAGTTTTGGCGCGGAGTGCACAGTGTCAGCCAAGAGCAACTCGCTGACCGCATTGATAGTTCACCACGGCATATCTCGAGACTAGAAAACGGCAGCAGCCGCCCCAGCCAAGCAATGGTCAGCGACATCGCCAGAGCCTTGGACATGGGCCAGCGTGATAGCAACCACCTATTGATTGCCGCCGGCTTTTTACCCGCCATCGGCGAGCTAGACTTTCAGGCTCCAGAGTTAAAGTGGCTGCGCAAAACCATGACCCTGTCACTCAAAGCCTTGGACCCCTACCCAGCTATTATCATCAATGAATCCAGTGACATACTAATGGTCAACCGCGGTTGGGTGGGATTGTTTAACCAGACCATTGGCAAGGCAGCTCTGGATCGGGTCAGCAATAATCTGGAGTTTCAATTTAGTCGTCAGGGTGCCGGCTCACTGATCAGTGGTTGGGAAGATACGCTCTCAGTCATCTTAATGTCACTAGAGCAAAAAACCCTGTTTAGCGATAACCCGCGCGATCACGAAATGCGTGATCGCTTGGCGATGCATGAAAATGTTCCTGCGGATTGGCGTCAAAGGGCAGCCAAGCTAGAACCCTTGTCCAGCTTTCGCATGCAGATCAATCTAAATGGTGAGTTAAAAAGATTTATTAGCTTGCACAGCACCGTCAGCACTCTGGGCCCAGCGGCACTCTTAAGCGGCCCTAGCCTGCATATGAACACGCTGTACCCAGAAGACGAAACCTTGGATCTATCCCAACTCTGCGAGGGCGATCTCAGCCACCCGCTGCTCTACTATTGAAAACAGCGAGATAAATCGACGACTAAGCGCCGCGCATCATCTTATTAATTTGCGGCGAGATCATCAGCATCAGCACTGATATGCCAATAGCGATATAACCGACCTGCGAATAGACCTCGATATAGCCGGCCTTGGCCGCTGCCACATTGGTCATCTGGCCGCCGATAGTTTCAGCACCGGTGGTGCGCGCAATCACGCCAGCGAGGAAATTTGACAGTCCCGAGTAAAGAAACCACGCGCCCATGGTCATACCGACAATCCGTGCTGGCGCCAGCTTGGTCACCGCCGACAAACCCACGGGAGAGACCATTAACTCACCCATGGTATGAACCCAGTAGATGGCGAAAATAAAGATCACGGGCGTCAAGCCGATGTCGCCTGAACTCTGCATGCCTGATACCAGCAGCAAAAATCCAAGCCCAGCCATGGCCACACCGAGGGCGAATTTAACTGGGGTTGACGGGTTTAAATGGCGTCGCGCCAACCATACCCACAGCCAGGCCATCAGTGGCGCAAAGATAAAGATAAAGCCGGCATTTAACGACTGAAACACCGGGCCGGGCACTGACCAGCCGAGAATTTCACGATCGACCAGGCGCGCAGTAAACAGATTCAGTGATGAACCAGCCTGCTCAAACAGCGCCCAAAAAGGAATTTGCGCGAGAACAAAGTAGATTGCAGCAAACATGCGTGAACGCTCATCGCCGTGCAGACGCACCAGTGCATAGCCAACCAGTCCCACCAGCATCAAGATACCGATTGGACCGAGTATGCCGCCGACCAACTCTTCGTTTTTCACCAACAGCATCGACACCGCGACAATACCTGCACCCACTAGGTAACAGAGCCACTCAACATTGATAAACAGAAACACCTTTTCTTTGAGCTTCTCTTCTGAGGGCGGCTCGGCTTTGCCCTCAAGCCAACTCTGACAGCTGAGAAAGATCAATAAGCCGCCGAGCATGCCAATACCGGCGAGACCAAAGCCGTACTTCCAGCCATAAACAATACCGAGGTAACCGCAAAATATTGACGATAGAAAGGCACCCAGATTGATGCCCATGTAGAAAATCGTAAAGCCAGAGTCACGACGTGCGTCACCAAAGCCATAGAGTGAGCCAACAATGGTTGAAATATTGGCCTTTAAAAAACCCACCCCAGCAATAATCAATGCCAGCGACAGATAGAGAATATCCAGATAGCCCTGCTGCGTTTCGACCGTTATTGTGAACTGATCTCGAGCAATATTGGCCGGCAGCCCGACCACTTCCGGCTCGGCAATCTCCATGGTAGTTTCGGTGAAATTAATATAAGAACGGCCTTGTGCCGAGACAATTAGCTGGCGAGCATCGCCGCCGCGCCCATCAAGGGTAACCTGATATTGACTCTCCCCGTATTGCAACAGCTGCTTCGACCCATCGCCCTCAAACGTCATACCAAAGTGACCCAATGTCAGTAGAATCGCGCCAAAGGTCACCGCTTTTCGCGCGCCCAAATAACGGTCTGCCAGTGAGCCGCCAATAATGGTCATCACATACACCAACGCCGTGTAAGCGCCGTAGAGCAGGCTCGATTTCTCATCAGAGAAGAGGAAGTGCTGAGTCAGATAGACAATCAGTAAGCCGCGCATGCCGTAATAGGAAAAGCGCTCCCACATCTCGGTAAAAAAGAGAATCACCAATCCTCGAGGATGGCCAAAAATGGTTCCCTGTTCTGCTGGGTTATTCATAGAGATGTCCTTTTGTCGCGTTTTTCCAACGCGTGTAGTGGGAGAGCGATCAGCTTCTTGTTATAGAGCTGCATAATAGCCAAGCCGCAAGCAAATCAAAAGAGCTTAGTTAGTCTCTGCCTGAAGTGTGGCTGCGCCGGCGGCTTGAGACGTGTTTGCGAACTGCCGGGGCCATTTTTGGATCGGCATAGAGAGTGGTTGTTAATAACGACTGCATCGGCTACTTCTCGTCGGGGATAGACGAATTGGCGCCATATAGACAATAATTGGCACCGATTAAAAAGATGCAAAGTATTCGCGCGGATAACCTTGTCCGCCTAGCTGATAGAAAAAAATTATAATCGCTGCGCGGCGGCAAAAACCGCACGATAAGAAATGTAGGTCTTATAAAAACAATCAGAGCGTCCCGCTATGTCTCGAAATAATCCGTCTCAACCATCTCCCAATGCCATCCATGACAGCGCAGAACAAACCCAATTCCGCGCCCAAGTTGCGGCATGGCTAGAGGACAATCGACCAGCTGACCCCGGCTTTCTGTTGCCGCAAACCTTTATGGAAGTTGGCTCAGAGCCGGTTCTGGATTTCCTGCGTGAATGGCAGCACAGGGTATGGTCTGCCGGATATCTGGGTATGGCTTGGCCGAAACAGTATGGTGGCCAGGGCATGAGCCGTGACTTTCAGCGTATCGCCGATGAAGAGATGAAGCGTCTTCAAGTTCCCATTTGCTTCAATGTGATCGGTCTCGGCTGGGCCGGCCCCCTGATTTTGGATAATGGCAGCGACTACGAAAAAGAAAAATATCTCAAAGGTATCCTCAATGCTGAGGACATCTGGTGCCAGGGGTTTTCTGAACCCAATCATGGTTCCGACTTGGGCAGCATCCAGACTCGCGCTGAACGTGATGGCGATGACTATATTATCAATGGCAGCAAGATCTGGACGACCATGGGCAACTATGCCAAGTATATGATCCTGCTGGCGCGCACTGACCCGCAGGCCGAACGCCGCTACAACGGCCTGTCATTCTTTTTGGCGCCGATGCACACTGGCGGCATCACCACCCAACCGATTCAGAAAATAACCGGCGAATACGGCTTTACCGAGACCTTTTTTAGCGATGCCCGCATTCCCGCCAATTGTATTATGGGCGAGGAAGGTCAGGGCTGGCGCATTGCCATGCAGACCCTGCAGTACGAGCGCGGCGCTGAAGCCGGTGCGGCTGGTGGTATTTCAATTCTCTCGATTGTGATGGACGACTTGATCAAAATGGCCGCTGAGATCGAGCGCGAGGGTCAACCGCTGTTGCAAGATCCAGTTACCCGAGACAATCTGGTCAAATTTATGATCGAAGAGAAAGCGCTGCAGCTTGCCGAAAAGCGCTCTGATATAGCAGCACTGTGCCGAGACTATCCCAACTCGCTGGCACTATCTGGAAAACTTCGCAGCACCGAGTTCTTTCGTAGAATGCGCCAGCACGCCCTCACCCTCCAGGGCGCTCAGGGTTCACTCTATGTCGGCGACAAGGACACAATTGGCGGTGGCTTTTGGCAGCGCGCGTACTTAAACAACTTCTCCACCACCATCGGTGGCGGAACCAGTCAGGTACAGGCCAATATTATTGGCGAGCATGTACTCGGCCTGCCGAAAGATTAGAGGGATGACTGCTATGACAAGAACAGCGAATACTGCGCTGAGTTTCAGCGACGAACAGGCCATGCTTCTCGAGAGTGCCAAAGGTTTTTGCGGCGACAAATCGGATAGCAACGCGGTGCGCAGTCTGTTGAAATCGGAAAGCGGCTACAACCCAGGGGTGTGGAACGAAATGGTCGCCCTCGGCTGGACCGGCATCGCCATACCAGAGCAGTACGGCGGTTTTGCCATGGGCCTCGGCTCGACGGTGCCAGTTGTCGAAAGCATGGGCCGATATCTTCTCGGTACACCCTTTATTGCTACGACATTAGCGGCTCAAGCGTTGCTGCGCGGCGGCTCTGAAGCTCAGCGTGAGAAATGGCTGCCGGCCATTGTGGAAGGTGCTGTGGGTTCTATGGCGCTATTAGATAATGAAGATTGGGGTGCCAAGCTCTGTGGTGTTAGCGCGACTGATACCACTGCTATTAGCGACTCTGGGATTTTACTCACAGGGAAAAAATTACTCGTTGCCGACGCCACAGTGGCTGACTTCTTTGTGGTCTCGATCAACCATGGCGGCAATCCGGCACTGGCCATAGTCGACGCCTCACAGCTCGGTGCAGGCGCCATTAGCGCCAATACTCTAATCGATGAAACCAAGCGCGCGGCTACTGTGGACTTTAGCGGCGTGACGGTCTCTCCCGATGCCTTGCTACCTCACTCCGAGCAAGCACTCAAAGATGTGCGCCTGATTGGCGCCCTACTCACGGCAGCCGAAGCGACCGGTACCAGCGCCGCGACCCTCGATTGTATTGTCAGTTACCTCACCAGCCGTATTCAGTTTGGTCGTCTTATTGGCTCCTATCAGTCACTCAAACACCCCACTGTGGATATTCTGCTGCAGATGGATTCTGCCCGCAGCTTGATCTATCACGCTGCCACTGTCTTAGATGAAGGCCCAGTGTCTGAAGATGCTGAGATCGCCTGCCGCATGGCCAAGGCCCAGGCCACCGAGACGTTGTTGTTTGCCGGTGACCGCGCGGTGCAGTTTCATGGCGGTATGGGCTTTACCTACGACTGCGACGCCATGCTCTATATTCGTCGCGCTCAATGGGCACAGCACCAGTACGGCGACGCACAGCACCATCGCTTGCATCTTGCTAAGCTGCTTTTGGATTAGCGATTTGGGTTAGTTGATCTGCTATAAACCATTGTTAGTCGATCTATTCTCGCCAAAGCCCCGTAGAGAACATAAGTTTCTGGTTTTTCCTTAGGGTAAAAAGCCTCTGCAGCAGTGAAATACACAGCTTAATGAGGTGGTATGCTATATCCGGGTCACACTGGGCCAGCTTTTAGGGCAACAATAATAAAAACAAAGGCTTATTCAAAGGGCCGAATAAAAGAGACAAACAATGAAAACCTCTCACACAGTTATCGGCATCCTGGTGTCACTGATTCTCGGCGCAGCCATGCTATTGGTCGGCAGTCAGGGCAGCCTGATGCACGACGGCATTGCCCTTTTCGCACTCTGCGGCGCAATTGGCTTTGCCCTTCACTGGGCCGTATTTGTGCCCTCCTTTGCTTTTCAGACTGAGCATTATTTTGATTTAACCGGCTCACTTTCTTACATCACCACGGTGATTGTGGCGATCTATTTAAACCAGGATATGGATCTGCGAGATCTGATTATCTGCGCGATGATTGTGATCTGGGCTGTGCGTCTGGGATCATTTCTATTCTGGCGAATCAAAAAAGATGGCCAGGACAAACGCTTTAAAGTGATGAAAACCAAGTTCACCTGGTTTCTCATGACCTGGACTTTGGGCGGCCTCTGGGTGCTTATGACCATGGCCGCAGGACTGGCGGCAATCACATCAGACACAAGTGCGCCTCTAGGCGTACTGGCCTATGCGGGCATTACCCTCTGGGTATTTGGCATGACCGTTGAAGTGATGGCTGATACTCAGAAAACTCACTTTCGCAAAGCCCCGGAAAATCAGGGGCGCTTTATCAGCACTGGTATCTGGGCCTGGTCTAGACATCCAAACTATTTTGGTGAGATCACACTCTGGGCTGGTGTCGCGCTGGTCGCGCTGCCGGTACTATCAGGCTGGCAGTTGGCCACGATGATCTCACCGGTTTTCGTCTACCTGCTGCTCACAAGAGTCAGCGGCATTACCATGCTCGAAGCCATAGCAGAGAAGCGCTGGGGAACAGACCCAGAGTATATTGCGTACCGCGATGCCACTCCGGTGTTGATGTTGCGCAAACCTCAGGGCTAATCTTGCGAGAGTCCAGCGGCTGCTGTGATTAGAGCCGCTGGCGCTATTTAGGCATGACGTTTAAAGAATATCTCGACCTGGTCAAGGGCTTCCGCCGCCTCCGGTAGATCGGGATAAAAGATCGGCCAGACATGGGGCACATTGTCCCACAGCATCAAGCTTGCATCAGTACCCGCCTCAACCGCCTTATTCACATAACGCCGCCCGTCGTCTCGCAGAATCTCACAGTCACTTGCCAGCACCAATATAGGCGGCAGACCGGCTAAATCACCGAGCAGTGGAGAGACCACTGGATCAGAGGCCTTGTGCCCAGCCATATAGCGCCCAGCAAGACCAATCATAAAGCCTGGCACCCAGGCTAAACGCTTGGCCAGTGGCTTTAGGATCACATCGGAGTCAAGATTGCCGACAATACTCGGGCTGACAAAGCGCGCGTCAGTGACCGGCGACAGCGCCAGAGCGGCATTGGGGGAACGGCGTTGGTTATCACGGGCCCATGCCAGCAAGGCCAAGGTAAGGTTGCCACCCGCTGAATCACCTGCAACAAAAACTGCGGTAGGTGCCATCGCATCTGGCCCTTGGGGCCCATTTTCAAGCATCCAGTCGTAGCTGATACGACAGTCCTCAACGCAGTCTAGGCGTTTATTTTCAGGCATCAAGCGGTAATCAATCGCCAGCACAGCACTGTTGGTAATTGCGGATAATTTATCGGTGAGAACCCGATAACCTTTTGCACTGCCGGCCATAAACGCGCCGCCATGGATATACAACAACCGTCGACTGCTATCGGCACCCGGAGCAACCACCCATTCCGCAGGAACGCCTGCGGCATCCACAGAGGTAACCAAACTAGCTATTTTGGCACCCGCAAAGAAGTTGTCCATGGTTTCACGCATAGAGAGAATGCGCTGGGACCAAGGCATTTTTTCAAGACGGCCACTGGCGCCGCGAAGACGCTTATTCAGCGCCTTAACCGCCGCCGCAGAGTCTGCGACGGCAGTGGCATTCCCAGGGCTAAAACGCTGCCCCTGCGGAAGATCATATTTGCTGAGGTTGTCTTTGGTAAGCCAGTAGACCAGCACCAGAAGTGCCAAGCCCGTCAAGATAGTCCCAACAACAACAATAATCACAAGCTAGAGTAGCTCAACTGATTAAACTTCTTTTGATGGAAGTCGCGATCGCCGAGAGTGACATTGATGGTCATTAGTCGTTTAACGAAGTGACCAATATTCAATTCGTCGGTCAAACCAATACCGCCGTGCAACTGAATCGCCTCTTCACCAATCTGCTTGCCCGCTTTAGCCATGGTGGCCTTGAGTGCATGTACCGACTTCAGCAATTCGCCTTTATCGAGACTGGCATCCGCTGCGCATTCGTTAGCCTGACAGAGGCTGCGATAGAGCATCGACTTAGCCTGCTCACAGGCCATAAACGTATCGACCATGCGGTGCTGCAGAACCTGGAATGAGCCAATTGGCGAACCAAACTGCTGACGGGTTTTTGAGTAATCGACGGTAATACTATTCAGCGTAGCCATAATACCCAGGGCCTCAGCACTCAGCGCCATCAGCATCGACGGCATCACCTGATCGACCAGATCCATGCCCTCCCCAACCGCGTTGAGCAGCTGATCTTCAGCTACCACTACGTTGGCCAGAGTGACTGTGGCAGCACGCTGGCCATCCATCGTCTTGTAGCTCTTTATCGACACTCCATCAGCACGGGCATCGACCATAAACAGGCTCACGCCCTGATGATCAAACTGACCACCGCTAGTGCGAGCACTGACAATAAACTTATCGGCGCTACCACCGTTGATCACAACAGTCTTTTCACCGTCGAGACGATAACCGCCATCAGCGGCCACTGCAGTACTCGCCACATCGGCCAGCTCGTAGCGCGACTGACGCTCGGCAAAGGCGAATGAACCCATGCAGCTGCCATCAATCACTGTTGGAATAATCGCTCCTTTAAGGGCGCTGTTGTTGGACGCAGCCAGCAGGCCGCCAAACATAACCACAGTAGAGACGTAGGGCTCAACCACGATGCCTTTACCGAGTTCTTCCATCACTGCGGCTAAATCTTCTACCGTGCCACCAAAACCGCCGTACTCTTCGGCAAAGGGCACTGACAACCAGCCCAGCTCGGCAAAGGTGTTCCAGAAGTCACGGCTGATGCCCTCTTCTGAATTGATAATTTTACGCCTTGTATCAATGTCATATTCGTCACGCACAAACCGCGCAACGCTGTCTTTGATCATGGTCTGTTCTTCTGAAAACTCAAAATTCATTACTGTTACTCCGGAAATCTGTTGGGGCCTAAAGGCCGAGCACGGCTTTGGCAATTACATTGCGCTGCACTTCATTGGAACCACCGTAGATGGTTGCTGCGCGACCATACATATACTTGCTGCGGGCTTCGCCAGCGTAGTCGTGGCCCAGTTCGTCGCCGCTCAGGTCACCTTGAACCGCCTGAAGAGCCCCGCCATAACTGCCGGCCAACTGTAACTGCAACTCGTGAATCGCCTGAGAAATTTCAGTGCCCTTAATTTTCAGTAATGAGGACTCAGGTCCCGGCATGCCACCACCAGCCATCGAGGCAAATACGCGCAGCTCGGTGTACTCCAGTGCCATCAGTTCCATCTCAATATCTGACAGACGCATTTGGAAGACCGGATCATTGATCATCGCTTCACCGCCGTTAACTTCTTCAGTAGCGCGCTGCTTGAGGGTGCGCAGCATACGCTTGGAGTCAGCCACTTCAGCCATTCCGGTACGCTCGTGAGCCAGCAGTGCTTTGGCGTAGGTCCAGCCTTTGTCCTGCTCGCCGATCAGGTTGTCACGGGGAACCAGGACATTTTCAAAGTGCACTTCGTTAAGACTATGCTTGCCATCGATAGTGACGATTGGCTTCACGGTGATACCGGGGGTTTTCATATCGATAAGCAAGAAGCTAATGCCCTGCTGCTTGCGCATATCTTTGGTGGTGCGAACCAGACAGAAAATCCAGTCAGCGTACTGGGCAAAGGTGGTCCAGATCTTGGCACCATTGACCAGGTAGTTGTCACCAGCGTACTCGGCAGTGGTGCTCAGTGCGGCCAAATCCGACCCAGCACCCGGCTCAGAGTAACCCTGACACCACCAGTCGTCGCTGGAGAGAATGCGCGGCAAAAAGCGTGCTTTCTGCTCTTCGGTACCAAAGGTGAAAATCACCGGTGCAACCATCTTCAAACCGAAGGGCACTACATCGGGAACACCAGCCGTGCCGCGCTCAGTTTCATAGATAAACTTCTGCGTCGCGCTCCAACCAGAGCCGCCATACTGTGTTGGCCAGCCCGGTGCAATCCAGCCCTTGGCATGCAGTTTCTTCTGCCAATTGACGATCGCCGCTTTGTAGCCTTCACCCTGAACGCCACTCAGCTGCTTAGCAGCATCTGCGTCGAACTCTTTGGCGAAAAAAGCACGCACCTCATCTCTGAAGGCAAGATCTTCTGCTGAAAAACTAATATCCATCTGTGTCACTCCCGCTAATGTTATTTTGGCCACAGCTTAGATTGTGGCACTTGTTGTGTCAATTAAAAGTACGTTGCTTGTATAGTTTAAAACGGCAACCACTTATCTCTGCTCTCTATCTTATACGCCATTACTGCTAATGCAGTTTAACTAGCCGTGGCACGCTGATAGCCGCCTTCGACTTGTTCCAGACAGTGTGCATGGAATCCACCAGGGCACAATTTTTAAGTTGAGTAAAACCCAGATCTAGAGCTGAAATGAGTTTTGGGTATTTAGGGTGAACCGCCATGCTTAGAGCCCTTCCAAACTATTTAGCGGGCCATCATTGGCAATCGACTTCTGAAAACTAGGCCGCTGTTTAAGGCGTTCGTAGTAGGCCAAGGTATGGGACTTAAAACCACCCTTGAGGCTCAACAGATCGGCAAAATGCAGAGCAAAGCCCACTGAAATATCCGCCAGAGTAAAGCGGTCAGCACAGAGAAACTCGCGGCCATCGGAGAGCGCCAGCTCGACTGAGCGCAGACGTGAGAAGAACCACTTGGTGTAGTCCTCAGCCACCTTGGGCAAACGTGTTGCCTCAGGCTCAAGCACGGTGTAGCGCAGCACCAGTGTCTGCGGAAAAGTTAGCGTCGCATCGCTGCGATGCAGCCAATTAAGGTATTCACCATAGGCGGGTTCGCTGGGCATTACGGCGAGATCCGTGGGGCCGTATTTATCCACCAGATACTGACTGATGCCTGTGGATTCGGTCATGCTGACTAGATTATCCGGGTCACTGCTATCAGTGAAATACGGCACGGTGCCGATCGGATTGAGTTCGGTATAACCGGGATGCACAAAGCGAGGAGGAAACTGCATAGTCTCCAGCTCAAAATCCAGCCCCATCTCCAGTAGTGTCCAGAGCGGGCGAATCGAGCGTGAACCGGCACAATGCCAAAGTTTAAGAGCCATTAGGCTGCCTCATGTTTATTATTGTTTTCACTTTCAAGCTCAGCAATTTCGATCAGCAAGTCATCAGTAGCGACCTGATTACCGGTGACGGCGCTGACCTCGATCACGGTGCCATCGATCTCGGCGGTAATTTCATAGTGCATTTTCATGGCTTCCAACACCGCGAGAACCTGGCCTTTAACCACCAGATCTCCGGGGGCGACCAGCACATCCAACAAGAGCCCGTGCATGGGTGCGATCACGCGACCACCACCAACCGTCTCATCGGCCAGCCCATCGAGAATAATCAGATCCTTGAAAAAGGCACTGCGTCCTTCAATGGAGCAATAGAGCTGGCCCTTTTTTGGCGACATATAGGTGGCAGTAACGCCCTTGCCATCCACCAACAACTGGGCGCTAGTATCTTGTAACTCGACCAAGGTCGCCACAAGACTCCGCGACTCGCCAGTATCCATGCCCGTTTCTATGCCCGTTTCTATATTAGCCACTAGATAGCTGTCATTGCCTTTGGGGCTGATGGCAAGATCGTAAATCAACTCATCAAACTGATACTGCTTGCGGGATACCAGTGGACTGGCACTGGTCCAGTCTTTAAGGTTGTCACTGACACCCAGGGCGCGCTGGAATAGCTGGTTATGCTCGAGGCGCAGCGCCAATACCGCCGCCACTGCAGCGTCGGCAAACTCGGGGACTGGGTTCGCGAGATCCGCCTCGGAGAACTCTTCAGCAATAAAGGCTGTGGTTGCTAAACCCTCAATAAAACGTTGTTTTTCAAGGCACTGTATAAGAAACTTCGTGTTGTTTGGAGATCCGAATAGCACAGTCTCTTTCAGTGCAGCGATAAGGCGCAAACGCGCCACTTCACGGGTCGGACCATAGCCGATTACTTTTGCGACCATGGGATCGTAAAACGGTGAGATCGCCTGACCGCTGCAGATGCCACTATCGATACGTACACCGACGCCGCTAGCCGCCTGCCACAACTCGACTGGCCCGGATGCAGGCAAAAAGTCCTGGCTCGGATCCTCACTGTAGAGGCGCACCTCAATGGCATGTCCTTGCAACAGGATATCGCTCTGCTCCAGCCCCAGCGCCTCGCCCTGAGCCACCGCTATTTGTAACGCGACAAGATCTAGACCAGTAATCAATTCAGTGACTGGGTGTTCCACCTGCAGCCGGGTATTCATTTCGAGAAAATAGAATTCGCCACTATTATCGAGTAAAAATTCAACGGTGCCAGCACCGCGGTAGTCAACCGACTTGGCCGCATCGATTGCCGACTGACCCATCTTTTCACGCAGTTCAGGCGTCATAATCGGGCACGGGGCCTCTTCGACTACCTTTTGGTGACGGCGCTGCACCGAGCAATCGCGCTCACCCAAATGCACGGTATTGCCAAAGGTATCGGCAAACACCTGAATTTCCACATGGCGCGGTTGAACAATCGCTTTTTCGAGGATCAACTCGCCGCTGCCAAAGGCACTTTCAGCCTCAGCGCGAGCCAGCTTGATCGCGTTGGCGAGATCAGCCTGATCGTGAACCAGACGCATGCCACGACCACCGCCACCAGCGGCGGCTTTGACCATCAACGGCAGCGCGATTTTGGCGCCCTCGGTCAACAGCGTCTGGTCTGATTGATCATGGCCTTCATATCCGGGCACGCAGGGAACGCCGGCAGCGATCATCCGGCGCTTGGACTCGGCCTTGTTGCCCATCACATCGATGGCTTCACGGGTCGGTCCGATAAACACTAACCCTGCAGCCTCAACGGCTTCGGCAAAAGCCCCGTTTTCACTGAGAAAGCCATAGCCCGGATGAATTGATTCAGCACCACTCGCCGCGGCAGCTTCAAGGATGCGTTCCGGCACTAGATAGGACTCGCCTACCGGGCCCGGGCCGATACGCACTGCATCGTCGGCAAGCTGCACATGAGGAGCACCTTCGTCGGCGTCAGAATAGACTGCAATAGTTCGATAACCGAGCGCCTTGGCGGTGCGAATAACTCGACAGGCGATCTCGCCACGGTTGGCAATTAAGATACTGTTAAAGCGATTCATGAATGCAATTCCCGACTGATTATTCGTTAGTTTGGTTGGCCCAAGACGGCTTGCGCTTTTCGACAAACGCGGCGACGCCCTCCAACCCTTCTGGACTCAACATGCACTGGGCGAAGCCCTGCGCGGCAAAATCTAATGCCTCGGCGCGCGGTCGACGCAGAGTCTCAAATAAAATACCCTTGGTTACCGCATTGGCGCCCGGGGCACAGGCATTGATATGGCCCAAAATAACGTCACATTGAGCGTCAAGATCAGCGGCATCAGCCGCAACGCCATGGGCAATGCCCAGCGCCACAGCCTCTTCACCCTTAAATCTCGCACCAGTGAGCATAAGACGCCGCGCCTGAGTCAGGCCCACCCGTTCCGTCACAAAGGGGGCAATCTGAGCCGGTGGGATACCGAGACTGGTTTCACTGAGACGGAAGCGCGCATCGGCGGTGACCAACGTGACATCGGCGACACAGGCCAGCCCAAGACCGCCGCCAATCGCCGCACCCTCAACCAGCATAATCACCACCTGGGGCTGCTCATTTATCTTGATCATCAGATCGCCAAACCTGCGGTTGCTCTTCGCCACCTGCGCGGCGCTAATCGCCTGCATATCGGCCTTAAAGCCCTTGATGTCGCCACCGGCACAGAACACCCCGCCCTTGCCCCGCAGTACAATGGTGCGAATCGAGCGATCATCGCGAACGGCGTCTAGCACCAGATGGAGCTCGTCAGTCATTTCCTCTGACAGAGCATTTTTCGCTTCGGGGCGATTAAGCCAAATTTTCAGTACCGAACCTCTGCGCTCAAGGAGCAGGAATTGGGTCTCGGGAAGTTCGAGTTTAGAAGGATCAGACATGATTATCTCGCTCTATTATTTATTCTTATAAACCGCTGCAGACTTTTATTAAGGGCTTTAGTTACAAGCGCGCAACACCAAAGCTATTCGGTCGCACTGTACGGTTGCGCCCTTCACGCACAGTCTCCAGCAACATGCCCAGGGTGCTGCGCATATTGCGCGGGTCGATCATGCCATCATCCATCATATGACCAGAGGTGTAGAAGGCGTCGGACTGGGAATCGAAGATATGCGCCATCATCTGCTCTTGCTGCGCCAGCTGCTCCTCATCGGGCTCCACACCCATGGCTGCGGCCTTGCCACGCGCGACCATCGACATGGTCTTAGCCGCCTGTTCGCCACCCATAACGCCCATGCGTGCATTGGGAAAGGTATAGAGAAAGTCGGGGTCATAGCCACGCCCACACATGCCGTAATTACCCGCACCAAAGCTGGCGCCGGTCATAAAGGTGATCCGCGGCACATCGATATTGCGCACCGCTTGAATCATTTTCGAGCCGTGCTTAATCATGCCGGCCTGCTCTGATTGGGTACCGACGATATAGCCAGTGGTATTTTGGAAAAACAGCGCCGGAATATTGGCCTGATCGAGCAGCTGTAAAAACTGTGTGACCTTATTCGCGCCCTGTGGATCTATAGGGCCGTTATTGCCGATAATGCCCACTGCCTGGCCATAGATTTCCGCCTGGAGACAGACCGTGGAGACACCGAAGCGAGGCTTAAAATCGAGGAAATCCGAACCGTCGACCACTCGGGCAACCAACTCGCGCATATCGTAGGGCGTGCGATAGTCTGTCGGGATCACACCGGCTAACTCATCGGGATCATAAATCGGTTCAGCAAAGCTGCGCTTGGGAGGCAGCTTGCAGCTGTCATTCCACTGCAAGCGCTGGATTAACTCACGGCAGATTTGAATGCCCTGACCATCGTTCTCCGCCAAATATTCCGCCAGACCAGACACTGTTGCATGCATCTCAGCACCGCCAAGCTCTTCTTCCGTGGCAATCTCCCCTGTCGCAGCTTTCAATAGTGGCGGCCCAGCCAAAAACGCCCGACCTTTGCCTTTAATCGCGATCACATAGTCACTGAGCCCAGGCATATAGGCACCACCGGCAGTGGACGACCCATGCAAAATAGAAATCACCGGAATACCCGCCTTGCTCAGCTTGGCCAGGGCACCAAATAGTGCGCCACCCGCGCTAAAGCCTTCCACAGTGTAATTCATCAGATCACCACCGGCACTCTCCACAAGATGGACAAAGGGCAGCTTTTGCTCAAGTGAGATCTCCTCGGCGCGACGCAGTCGATAGCCGCCGGCAGTAGTCAAAGACCCAGCCATAATGCCGCTATCATCTACCACTACAGTGCAGCGCACGCCTGATATAAAGCCTATTCCGGCAATCACTGTAGAGCCAGGAATCGACTTGTCGGGATTTTTCGTATCCACCAGATAACCGGCGAGATTGCCGATTTCAAGAAATGGCATGCCCGGATCCAGCAGTCGCGCCAGACGCTCGCGCGGGGTCAGCTGACCCCGCTTATCAAAGCGCGGCTTGCGCTGCTCAGAAATAGCGCGGCCGCGGCCATTGAGCTCATTGAGCTTGTCGACCAACTCGAGCATCTCGGCGCGCTGGCGCAAAAAGGTCTCCGAACTGGTGTTTATCTTTGAGGCAAATACTGCCATTGGGCTGTCTCCCTATTCTTGTACTGCTTGTTTTTATGCTTATTATTTTTTGGCTGCTGTTATCCACTCGTGGCGATCCGCGTCAATAACCCACTTGGTACGCGATTTCCGCGCTCACTGCAATCTCTGCATCCAGTAACAATTGGCCATAGCCTTTGCCCTGCGAGTCATTGCGCAGACTGGCCATACCGCCACCACCGAGCACATCGTGAATCAAAAAGTTAATCCCATTGCAGCCGGGTATGAGGTAGCGTTCAACAGGTCTATCGGCTGCGGATTGAATAAAGTGTGCAAAACGCTCAGCGACAGCCTGCTCGGTTAGGGCCGCGTAAATGTATGGCAGATATTCCGGCTTGCGCGCAATCACACCGATATTGGCTTTGTCACCTTTGTCGCCGCTGCGTGCCCAGGCCAATGCCACAAGCGGCACGTCGACAAGAACATCGGCTAGTGGCGCTTCCGGCGCCGGAGGCCGCACGATAGCGGCTCTGTCCAGCGCGGTGCCGGTAGAGTCCGGACAGTCAATTATCAGGCCATTGATCTCTACTTGGATATTCACTGAGTCCTTCGGCAATGCAAATGAAAACAACCGCACAATTGGCGAGGGTTTCGGTCGCCCGCCGGCGAAACCACAGAGCCCCGGCGGTGTCGCCAGACCCAGTCCGGTCATCTCTTTTAGCAGAATGCCAATACCGGCCGCATCGGCATGCTTCGCGGCGACTTTAACGGCGACTTCGCGATAGTGACCAACCCGAGCCGCGGCGCCGTACTGAGACTCTGCGCCGATCACCTCAACACTGGTTTCGCTGAAGTCCGCCAGTCCATAGAGCTTAAGGGTGCGACGTGATGCAGCAAAAATAGCCGCGGCGAGTTTCTCAGCTTTTTTGCTGGCATCGATACCGTAAAAGCTCAGCAAGTGACCTCCGCGCCATTGATCGGCGTAGGTGCTGCAAACTTTGTAGCTGTCTGGCGCTGGCAAGCCGGTGGCGCCGCTCACCGCAACCACGTCTTCGCCAACCTGCTGAAGTTTGACCTGTGAAAAATCACACACTACATCCGGCAGCATATAGGCCTGGGGATCACCTATTTCATAAACCATTTGCTCCGCGATGGTGGCTACCGAGACCAACCCTCCGGTGCCCTCAGGCTTGGAGCAGACAAAGCTGCCATCGGCGCTGATTTCAGCAATCGGGTAGCCAATCGTTTCCAGGCTCTCAACCTCTTGCCAATCGGTAAAGTTGCCGCCGGTAGCCTGCGGCCCGCATTCGAGAATATGTCCGGCCAGAGAGCCCATGGCGAGTTGATCGAGATCGTCGCGACCCCAACCAAAGTTATTGATGCAGGCGCCTAGAGTCACGGCACTGTCGACGCAGCGTCCAGTGATAACAATGTCGGCGCCTTGTTGCAGAGCGCGGGCCACTGGAAAGGCACCCAAATAGGCGTTGATACTGGCAATCTTATCGCTTGGCGGGAAGGCATCACCACTGTACATTTCGCAGATTTTTTGCGTCGCCAACTGATCGCGCTGATCGAACAGATCATCGCCGATCACACAGGCTACCTGTAGATCCAGCCCCTGCTCGACAATCACCGCGCGCAGTGCTTTGGCACAGGCTTGGGGATTGACCCCACCAGCATTAGAAATAATTTTCACGCCCTGTCGGGCAATATCTTTGAGATTCGGTTTCATGGCGGCGGTGACAAAATCCAGCGCGTAGCCGCTTTCAGGATTTTTCGACCGCGCCCGCGCCATAATCGACATGGTAATTTCGGCGAGATAGTCGTAGACAATAAAGTCCACAATGCCACCCGTTAGCAACTGAGCGGTGGCGCTTGAGGCATCCCCCCAAAAGCCACTGGCACCGGCTATTCGTAGTGTTTTTTTCGACATTTAGCAACTCCCCGAGCGACTTAAGCGCAGTGCTATTCAACGTAAAATAGTACTATCGCGGCGTCGCCTTCTCTTTGTATAGGACGCCATTTATATAAGGGTCGATGACATTCCTTTGCTGCCGGTTCTTAGACCGCAACCCCAACCGTAGTCGCAGCCCTGGCAGCCGCCCGCCGGTTTCGCTCCAGATAGATCGAGGCCATAATAAAGCTCGGCGCAGCAAAGAAACCGAACCCGTCACCCACTAACAGTGCTTTGGTCAAGGGCTCGAATACCTGAGCAGCGGTCAACAGATCACTTATAAAGCCAGTCATCAGGGCTCCAAGGCCCATACCCACCAGATTACAGGCGACCAATAACAGCGCCGTCATCAGACCGCGCAAACGCACTGGCGTAAGGTCCTGCACAGTGGAAAAAGCCGGGCCGTAGAAAGAACTAACGCTGAACAGAGCAAAAGCCAGAGCGACAAAAAATATCGGCGAATCCGGCGACGCAAAGCGAAACGCCAGAGTCAAAGGCGCAACCACCAACATCAGTATCGCGAGAAAACGAATCCGCCCGCCTTGCCACCGCGACTGATACCAGTCACTGAGAAAGCCGCCCAAAAAGGTGCCCGCGGTGCCGAAAACAATATAGATCAGCCCGTACAGTGATTGAATCTCTCCCAGCTCAAAGCCCCGCTCCCGCTCCATCCACACCATAACGAAGTTGCCCGCACCCAATGGAATATGCAGAAAAATCGCCCCGAGCATAGTCCAGGCCAATGCTGGATTCGCTTTGATCACCGACAAGATCTCCGGCAGCGTTTCCCGCCAGCCGCTCGCCTCTTTGATCTTGGGTGCGCTTGGATCCACCGCAGGCTCCATGGCACCGCGCAAGGGATCTTTGACTCTGTAGAGCACGCCCGCCAGCACAATACCTATGCCCCCAAGCAGATAGAAACAGTTGC
>JAFMBY010000132.1 GCA_017858135.1 Porticoccaceae bacterium
CGCTATTTTGAGTAATTGTTTGCCGAGATTCTGACCCGTATAAAGGCGCTGTAAGGTATTGGGAATATTTTCGAATCCTTCTTGCATATCAACTTGATAGACAATATCGCCCGCTGCCACCCATCCCATTAGCGCTTGGATAGCCTCCATCGCGCGAGGCAAATAATCCAAAATAATAAAGCCCTGCATACGACCGCGATTGGTTACCAGATTCATTAAGTTGGCGGGGCCCGGGACAGGCTCGGTGGCGTTGTAATTGGCAATACCTCCGCACATAACTACTCGCGAATACAAGCTCAGATGATCTAGAGCAGCCTCTAGGATTGGACCACTGACATTATCAAAAAAGATATCCCATTTATCAGGGCAATGAATGGCAATTTGCTCGCTGACATTTTCGTTTTTGTAATCGATCACCGCATCGAAGCCAGCGACCTCTTTTAGCCAGGCACACTTCTCCGGACCACCGGCGATACCCACCACACGGCAACCCTTAAGTTTGGCAATTTGCCCCACTACCGAACCGGTAGCACCAGCCGCGCCCGATACCAAAACGGTCTCGCCAGCTTTGGGCTGACCATGATCCATCAAACCGAAATAAGCGGTCATGCCAGTAATACCCAAAATGGACAACATTATTTCCGGCGACACCCCCGCGGGTAATTTGTTGACTCCCGTCGGACCTTGACCGGGTGCCACAACTGCATAGTCTTGCCAGCAACCGGTGGTTTGAACGAGTTCGCCGACAGCAAAATCAGGGTGTTGGGACTCGACAATTTGCGCCACAGACCCTGCGCGCATCACTTCGCCCAATGCCACCGGCGGCAGATAGCCCGGCCGATCAACCATCCAGTTGCGCTGAGTGGGGTCAAAGGAAAAGTAGAGATTCTTGACCAAAATCTCACCGCTGCCAATCGTTGGAATAGGCGTTTCAACATATCTGAAGTTTTGTGGCCCAATCATGCCGTCTGGTCTGGCTGCCAGTAGCCACTGCCGATTTATTGTCATTGTTTTTCTCCTTGGGAGCTGAACTGTTCTATGTCGTTATGATTCTGTTATCGAGCCGTCAGCGGTGCGAATGCCCGAGATAATACGACAGGCATTTTTAATAAAGATATTTTCAGACGAGAAGCTATCAATCAGCGCCTGCACATCATCAGGGATATCTTCGCCATGCAAAGACGGACTCTGATCTGCTCTGGTAGCACCAACTAAAAGCACCCCCATGGTTTTGACCAATTCGACCGACTGGGATTGATTGAGTGATAGGACCGGCGCGGTAGCCTGAGCAAGGCAGTCGACTCGCTCAATAAAGTTTCGCTTTGACTGAATCAAACTCTCAATCGACACATTGTGCTCTATCACATGCTCCAGCCTGGTCAACAGGGGAATAAAGCTGCCATCGGCCAACGCTGTGGTATAAAGAGTTGTCACATAATCTCGGTCTGTCATAGAGCCCTGCAACTGCTCAAGAAAAACATGGCTCCAGCGCACTAGGCTCTGGTTATACAGGGTTAAAAACACTTCCTCGCGAGTTTTAAAATACAGGTACAGGGTTCCCTTAACGACCCCGACCAACTTGGCCAGATTCGCCATGGAGAACCCCTCGTAACCCACTTCAGAAAAATGCTGCTCTGCCGCATCCAATATCTGCTGGCGGCGAAAGTGCTTTTCATCCTCAGTCCGTGCGCGTCTTCGCTCTGTGCTCATCGCTTAACTTTGTCTTTAATATTTTTTTCAGAGGCCGGCCCATAGGGAGGCATAAACCCGGCCAGTTTGGCCACCGGAATGCGTTTTGGCTGACGATAGATACCCTTGGCATGGCTGAATGTCTTAAACCCTTCGATACCGTGATAGGCACCCATGCCGCTGGGACCCACACCGCCAAAGGGCAGGTCTTTTTGTAGCATATGAAACATCACATCATTAATTGAGACGCCGCCAGAGGTGGTGCCAGTGAGGAAGCGCTTCTCCTCGCTCTTGTCATGGCCAAAATAATAGGCCGCCAGAGGGCGCGGTCTAGCATTGATATAGCTGATGGTTTCTTCAAAATTTTTGTAGGTTTTGATCGGCAACAAGGGCCCAAAGATCTCGTCCTGCATACAGATGGCTTGATCATCTGGGTTAATAATCAGCGTAGGCGGAAGCTTTTGTGTGGGGTTATCTTTAAAGTCTTCATTGGCCGGGTTAATGGTCACCGTTTTGATGGAGCGCTTATCGGCATCGGCTAAGTTGTCTGCCATGCGCTGGTAATGACGGTCATTAACCATGGCCGTGTACTGATCATTATCCAGTATTGTCGGATACATCTCTTTGACCACCGCAGTTGCCTGCTCAATCACTTCATCGAGGCTCTCTTCGGGCACCAACAAGTAATCCGGCGCAATACAGACCTGCCCCGCATTTAACATTTTGCCCACCATAATGCGCTGTACGGCTTCAGGCAGATTGGCACTTCGAGAGATAACTACTGGTGACTTGCCACCTAGCTCAAGGGTCACTGGCACCAGATTGCGCGCAGCCGCCGCCATAATATGGCGGGCAACACTGGTTGCTCCGGTAAAAATCATATGATCGAAAGGCATAGCGGAGAACGCCTGCCCCACTTCGGGACCACCGGTAAACACAGCTAATTCAGTTGGATCAAACGCCTCTGCCACCATCTCCGCGATTAACGCCGAGGTGGCAGGGGTAAATTCAGAGGGCTTAATCATGGCCCGGTTGCCTGCAGCCAGCACTCCCGCGAGAGGCTCAAAGACCATACCCAGGGGGAAATTCCAGGGCGCCAACACACCCACTACCCCTTTGGGTTGATACTCGATAGATGAACGCCCACCGAGAAGGTTTAGCGGGAACATCGTCGGCCGCTTTTCGTGCTTCATCCAGGTTTTAAGATGTTTCTTGGAATGCTTCAGACATTCAATAGAGCCGGTCACATCGGTCATCAAATTGACCTCTCTTGGCCGACAGCCAAAGTCTGCATTCATCGCCTCACTGATCGACTCGGAGTGCTTGACCAGCACATCAATAGCCCGATCAATGCGGTCGATACGAGTCGCTGCCGACACCTCGCCTTCAGCTATATAGCTATCTCGCTGAGCCTGCAGTGCGGCCTGCATGTTGAGTTCGGTTTCTGTATCTACAAGGATTTTTTGCGCTGCGTTCATTTCTATTCTCCGATAGTTTTTTAAATGACTGCGGGTCATTAAATAACTGACCCGCAGTCATTGCAAGTCTTTTATCGGCGGGAAATGGCAGAGATAGAATTAGTGGTCAGTTACCAAACCAAGCTAGGGCCCCGAATTTATCGGCGCCCTATAGGTTTAAATAACCTGTGATACTAAGTTATTTTGGATTAGTTAGGTCGCGTCTTATTTAACCAGCGTACTTGCACAATGATGCCAACTACAAAGATCAGCAAAA
>JAFMBY010000050.1 GCA_017858135.1 Porticoccaceae bacterium
AGTTGAGAGCTCGCTATTTCGATGGCAACTCTTAGGTATTCTGAACCGGCAGTTGGCGATATTGAGCAACTGATCGGTTACACCATTGAGATGTGGGGTAAGCGCCAACTACGAAGAACAACTCACCGAAAGCTTCTCCGCCCAATCCGGCGGCAGCCCAGCATACTTTTCTGCCTCTGGGTGCTCATCACAGGGGCTCTGCAATACGTTAAGTAGTAGATTAACTTCCCTATAATCCCCTTGCTGTGCTGCCTCAATAGCTGCCTGTGCCATGTAGTTACGCAGTACATATTTTGGATTAATCGCGTTCATTTTTTGCTGACGGCTTGCGTCACTGATACTTTGCTTGGCTAATCTGGCGCTGTAGTTTTGTGCCCATTGGTCGAAGCCGTCACGATCGATAAACTGATCTCTTACGCGTTGATTGGCCTCTGAGTACTGGCTTAACGACCTAAAGAATATTGTGTAATCGACATTGTTGCGTTGCAGTAATTCCATGAGCTGATTGATCAGCGACTCATCTTCGGGTTGGTATTCTTCTAGCCCCAGTTTCTCCGCCATAATCTGTCGGTATTGCTTTAAATATTCTGGTTCGTATTGTTTTAATGCGTCGATAAGTTCTTCATTACTAATTAATGAGGTGAGAGACGTGGCTAGGGCATTGAGATTCCACAGCCCGATACTAGGTTGGTTTTTAAATGAGTAGCGCCCCTGGTTATCGGAATGATTACAGATATGCTCTGGGTCGTAAGCATCTAAAAAGCCAAAGGGCCCATAGTCGATGGTGTCGCCGATAATGCTCATATTATCGGTGTTCATGACGCCATGGTTAAATCCCACCGACTGCCACTGGGCGATCATTCGTGCGGTTTTAAATACGCAGTTTTCAAACATTAAAAAATATTTATTGTCGGCATCTGCCCATTGGGGGAAGTTGCGTTCAATCACATAGTCGGCCATAGCCTTAACGGCCTCGGGCTGGTTGCGGTAATGGAAGTGTTCGAAGGAGCCAAAGCGAATATGACTTTTGGCAACGCGGCAGACGGTGGCGCCGGATTCTATTTCTTCGCGATAGACTTGGGTTTTGCTGTCGAGCAGGCACAGGGCTCTGGTGGTGGCGATGCCGAGTCCGTGCATGGCTTCGGAGCAGAGGTATTCGCGGATGCTTGATCGCAGTACCGCGCGCCCATCGGCAAATCGGGAGTAGGGGGTTGGGCCTGCGCCTTTTAGTTGGATATCCCACAGTTGGTGCTTTCTATCCTTCTCGCTCAGGCTGTTATCTTTTGGATCTAGTACCGGCAGTTCACCCAATGTCATGGCGCGGCCATCACCCAGCTGACCGGCCCAGACACCAAACTGGTGCCCGGAGTAAACCAGGGCAATGGGTTTGATGTTGGCGGTCATAAAGCTACCGCCCATCAGTTCTAGCAGTTCCGGCGAGTTTAGTTCCGCCGGATCAATGCCCAACTCTTCGGCCAGCAGCGCGTTGCTGCTAACCATCACTGGGTCGTCGAGACGGGACGGCATAACAGGGCTAAAGTGCTGGTCGCCCTGTCCTCTAAACTGATCAAAAAAGCTGTGTTGTAAGCGGTCAATAAATAAAGTCATTAGATTCCAGCGTCTGCTCGGCTGATACGCGCGAGGTTTTCTGCGTGAAGGCTGCTGATATACAGCCAGTCGTCGGTTTCCATCGCGCCGGTGTTGGTGTGGTGAGCGCTATTGGGGCCCTGCAATGAGGTGAGCACATTGCCGTCTTGGTCGATAGCAAATACATGGCTGTAGGCTGTTGCCTGCAGTTGCATAAAGGCGGGCAGGCGCTGGCTTATTTTGCGCAACATGGGTAAGTCAGACAGATCATCCAAGGGTTGACTGCGCGGAGAGACCAAGCCGACCCAGAAGCGACCGTCGCGGCCTCGCACTATGTTGTCGGGGAAGCCGGGTAGATTATCGATTATCACCTCTGACTGGCCGGCTTTTTCGCCTTTAAGCCAATATTTCTGCACCCTATAGGTACCCGTTTCGTTGACTAATACAAAGCTGCTATCCGCCGCAACCGCAACGCCATTGGCAAAGTTCAGGCCGTCCATTACCACTTGGGTGGACTGGTCTGCGGGGTCGTAGACTAACAGTCGGCCGTGGCCGCCGTGCTCTGTAATATCGAGCAAGCTAGACTCATAGGTGCCGCCGCTGCCTTCGGCACCAAACTTGGTGGACGCATCACTGAAATAAATTTTACCCTCTTCAGTGACATCCAGATCATCGGCGTAGACGATGGGTACACCGTCGATGCTGTTGGTTAATACACTGAGGTCGCCTTCTGGGGTTACCAGTAATAGACCTTTATAGGCGTCGGCAATGAGAAGATTTTGATTGGCATCAACGGCCAGGCCCAGCGGGCTGCCCTGTGTATTGACCCATTTGCTCAGTTCACCGGTGCGTTCGTTAAGTCGCACAATCCAGCCCTCCCGAGTGGCCATATAAACCTCGCCATCAATAAAGGCTAGGCCCTCTGGACCGTGGGTGTCGCCGAGTTTGATGATGTCGACGTTGTCTAGGGCGTTATTGGGAGCAAAGTCACCACTAAGACCTGCATCTTGTGGTGCATCCCAGCTCTTGGGGTCTACGGGTACTGGCCAAAATAGTAGATAGGCAAAAAGGGCGACGATTATGGTTAGGCTGGTTCTTAACATGATAGTTTGCTCCGGCTCTTATGATTATGCGCAATATGTTGCGCTAGTGTTGGGGCTTAATCAACTGTGTTTTCTTCTAGTTTGTCATTGGCTGGTCATGTAAAATGCGCGCCTTAATTGATTCAGGCTGACAACAAGCAATGGAAGTTAATCCGCTCTACAACGCCCTCGATGACCTGCAGGCACGCACCGACGTGTTGAGGGGGTATCTTTGACTACGTTAATCGCAAAGACCGTCTCGCCGAAGTCGAGCTCGAACTCGGCGAGCCCGATGTTTGGAATAAACCTGAGCGGGCTCAGGAATTAGGTCGTGAGCGCTCCTCTCTTGAGGCCGTGGTCAAAACCATTGAAGACCTAGACTCTGGCGTCGCAGATTCTCGCGAGCTGTTGGCGATGGCCGTCGAAGAAGATGATGCCGATACTGTTGCCGATGTCGAAGCGGAAATCGCCAGCCTTGAAGCGCAGTTAGCGAAGTTAGAATTTCGCCGTATGTTCTCCGGTGAGATGGATCAAAATAATGCCTACCTCGATATTCAGTCTGGCTCTGGTGGCACCGAAGCGCAGGACTGGGCTGAGATGCTGCTGCGCATGTATCTGCGCTGGGCTGATGATAAAGGCTTTAAAGCTGAACTAGTGGAGTGCTCGGCCGGTGATGTGGCGGGGATCAAAGGCGCCACGGTGCAGATCACGGGCGAATATGCCTACGGCTGGTTGCGTACCGAAATTGGTGTGCACCGTCTGGTGCGCAAGTCGCCATTTGATTCCGGTAATCGCCGTCACACCTCTTTTTCTGCGGTCTATGTGTCACCTGAGATCGATGACAATATTGAGATTGATATCAATCCGTCGGATGTGCGCACTGACACCTATCGCGCTTCGGGTGCCGGTGGTCAGCATATTAACAAGACTGATTCCGCGGTGCGTCTGACTCACGAGCCCAGTGGTATAGTGGTGCAGTCGCAAAGCCAGCGTTCGCAGCACCAGAACCGTGATAAATGTTGGCAGATGTTGCGCGCCAAGTTGTATGAACTTGAGGTGAGCAAGCGTCAGGAAGCGGCCCAGGCTACTGAAGACACCAAGTCCGATATTGGTTGGGGCAGTCAGATTCGCTCCTATGTATTGGACGATGCACGGATTAAAGATCTGCGTACTGGTGTTGAGACACGCAATACAGGCGCGGTGCTGGATGGCAAGCTGGACCAGTTTATTGTGGCGTCGTTGAAGGCCGGGCTATAAGTAGCAGCTACAGACCTTGAGAGACCTTTTTTTAAAATTAGTAGAGAGTATTAAAAGCGGATGTAACCCAAGGGTCAGCATCTGCGACACGCTGTAAATACGTCCGTGTAAGCTCAAGAGTGGCATCCATGCCACTCATGGTCTCAGATGCTGACCCTTGGGTTGCATCCTCAACCGAGCGTGCTTTGATGGGCTGTTAACTAAATTAATTATTCAAAGAACAAAGACTGACATATGACTGATCAACTAGACGAAAACAAGCTAATCGCCGAGCGCCGCGCCAAACTCACTGCACTGCGTGAGCAGAGTGGCAACGTCTTCCCCAATGACTTCCGTCCCCAGCATAGCGCTGCAGAGTTGCAAGTCGGCTTTGGCGAAGAAAGCAAAGAGGCGCTAGAGCAGCTCGGCAAAATCGTCAGTGTCGCGGGTCGTGTGATTCGCAACCGTGGCGCTTTTATTGTCGTCCAAGACAGTTCAGATACGATTCAGCTGTATGTCACTAAAGAGGCGCGGCCTTTTGCTAAGTCGCTGGATCTTGGCGATATCGTCGGCATCACCGGTGCGCTGCATCTATCGGGTAAAGGCGATCTCTATGTGCAGATGGATGAGTATCAGCTGCTGACCAAAGCGCTGCGTCCACTGCCAGATAAATTCCACGGTCTTGCCGATCAAGAGATGCGCTATCGTCAGCGCTACGTCGATCTGATTGTTAATCCCGATGTGCGTAACACGTTTCGCATTCGCTCTAAGGTGGTCGATTTTATCCGTCGCTATTTAAATGCTGCGGACTATCTGGAAGTTGAAACGCCGATGTTGCAGGTGATTCCCGGTGGTGCTGTGGCGCGACCATTTGTCACGCACCACAATGCGCTGGATATCGATATGTATATGCGTATCGCTCCGGAACTCTATTTAAAACGTCTCGTGGTAGGTGGTTTTGAGCGCGTCTATGAGATTAACCGCAATTTCCGCAATGAGGGCCTGTCGACGCGCCACAATCCTGAGTTCACCATGCTGGAGTTTTATCAGGCGTATTCGGACTTCAATGATCTGATGGATCTGACCGAAGATATGCTGCGCAAAATGACCACAGAAGTGCTTGGCTCAACCAAGGTGATTAACACTAGCAAGAACGCAGAAGGTGAAGTGATTAGTGAAGTTCACTACGATTTTGCTGAGCCATTTACCCGTCTATCGGTGTTTGATTCGATTTTGCAGTACAACCCTGAGATCAGTGCCGAGCAGCTGGCTGATGAAGCTGGCGCACGCAAAATTGCCACTGACTTACATATTCCACTAAAAGATATCTGGGGCCTGGGTAAGGTTCAAATAGAAATCTTTGAAAAGACCGTCGAGCATCTTTTAGAACAGCCTACTTTTATTACTATGTATCCTGCAGAAGTGTCGCCATTGGCGCGCCGCAATGATCAAGACCCCCATGTCACTGATCGCTTTGAATTCTTTGTCGGCGGCCGTGAAATCGCCAATGGCTTCTCTGAGCTGAATGACTCCGAAGATCAAGAAGCCCGCTTTAAGCAACAGGTTGCCGAGAAAGACGCCGGCGATGATGAGGCGATGCACTTTGATGCGGACTATATTCGCGCTCTGGAATACGGCATGCCACCCACTGCAGGCGAGGGCATTGGTATTGATCGGTTGGTTATGTTGTTGACTGATTCGCCTTCTATTAGAGATGTGCTGCTGTTTCCGCATATGCGCCCAGAATAGTGTTTGGTTTGCGATTGCTTGGTTAGAGCTCTTTTTGCCTCTCGAATATAAAAAGCCCGGTACTTGCCGGGCTTTTGTGTATCTGGTTTTTGCTTAGTAAAAATAAAAGTTATTCTGGTTTGTTTTTTTTATGGATGGTATTATCGCAGCCGTAAAGCGAAACCAATTACTCGATTAGCGCCAGGGTATTGCCCCTCCAAATAGCCTCCGGGAGAGGACTTTCTGTCCCCTCCTGTTGCGAGAACCAAGGACCAAAAAATGACCTGTCAGAGCTCCGACTACAAGACCATTGACTACCAAGTCGATAACAAAATCCTGACTCTGTTGCTGAATCGCCCAGAGGTGATGAATGCCTACACCATTGAAATGTGTAATGAACTGGTGCACGCCTTTAATCGCGCAAGCGATGACGACGACGTCAGCGTGATTGTGGTTACCGGTGCCGGCAAAGCGTTTTGCGCCGGCATGGATCTCTCTGCTGAGGGCAATGTCTTTGGTCTCGATGAATCTCGCACTCCGACCCTCAAAGAAATGCAGGCCTACGAGGAAATGGATGGCGTTCGTGACAGTGCAGGTAAAGTTACTCTGGCTATCTATGATTGCAAAAAGCCGGTTATCGGTGCCATCAACGGTGCTGCAGTGGGAGTGGGTGCAACCATGGCCTGTGCCATGGATATTCGTCTGGCGTCAGAAAAAGCCCGTTTTGGATTTGTCTTTGGCAAAATTGGCATTGTTGCCGAAGGCTGCTCAACCTGGTTTTTACCGCGTATTGTCGGTATGCAGCAATCCCTGAAGTGGATGCTGTCCGGTGAAATTTTTAATGCGGCAGAGAGTCTTGCCGGCGGTTTAGTCTATGAAGTCTGCGCTCCAGACAGGCTGCTTTCCAGAGCCTACGAACTGGCCCGGCAGATCGCTGACAACACCGCGCCTGTCGCTGTGGCACTGATGCGTCAGATGCTCTACCGCAACTCCGCGGCCGCCCATCCGGCCGAGGCCCACAAGGTTGAGTCTCTGGCGGTGTTTTACACCAGCCAGAAAGATGGTAAAGAGGGTGTTGCGTCATTCTTAGAGAAGCGTCCTGCGAACTTTCCGTCCAGAGTGTCTACTGGTATGCCAGCTTTTTACCCTTGGTGGTAAGTGTTTAGCCGCAACTATATTCGCCCCCCTTTTTGTCGATAGCATCTATTAATGGAGTAGCAATATGTATCAAAACAGTGAAAAATCTCAGCAGATGCTGGAAAAACTCGAGCACTTTTTTGAACAAAATATCTATCCCAACGAAGCCGCCTACGCTCAGCAGCTACACAGTGCCGAGAACCGTTTTGCCCCACTGCCATTGATGGAAGAATTGAAGCGAAAAGCTCAGGCAGCTGGTCTGTGGAATCTTTTTGTTCCGCCGTCCCACGCCGAATACTGCGACCATGGCGGTCTCAGCTTTGCCGACTATGCCCCGCTCTGCGAAGTCATGGGGCGCGTGATCTGGTCTCCAGAAGTGTTCAACTGCAATGCACCAGATACTGGCAATATGGAAGTGTTTATGAATTACGCCACCAAACAGCAGCAAGATAAGTGGCTGCAGCCGCTGCTGGCTGGTGAGATCCGTTCATCCTATGCCATGACCGAGCCTCAGGTGGCCTGCAGTGATGCCACCAATGTTGAGATGAGTATTGTGCAAGAGGGCGATGAATGGGTGCTCAATGGGCGCAAGTGGTTTATTACTGGTGCCATGAATGAACGCACGAAAATTTTAATTGTGATGGGTAAGTCTGACCCCGGCAATGCCAATCGTCATTTGCAGCAAACTCAGGTTCTGGTGCCAAAGGATACGCCTGGCCTGACATTAGTTCGACCTCTGACGACCTTTGGCTACGATGATGCGCCTATAGGTCACGCGGAACTGCGCTTTGAAAACTGTCGTGTTCCCTTAGAGAATGTCTTGCTCGGTGCCGGGCGCGGTTTTGAAATCGCTCAGGGAAGGCTGGGCCCCGGTCGCATGCATCACTGTATGCGACTGATCGGTGCCGGTCAGCGCGCACTTGAATTGGCCTGTAAGCGCACGGTTGCACGCTCGACCTTCGGTCGTCAGTTGAGCAAGCATCAGTCGGTGCGGGAAAATATCTCACGGATGTATTCAGAAATTGAAATGGCGCGCTTATTAGTACTCAAGACCTGCCACAAAATCGACCAAGAGGGCGTTCCCGCGTCAGTCGATATGATCGCCGCAACCAAGACCACCATTCCGCTGTTAATTCAAAATCTGTTGGATAAAGCAATACAGATGCATGGCGCAGGAGGCCTCACTGAGGACTACTGTATGGCCGAAGCGTTTAATTATGCGCGCTGGTGTCGTCAGGCAGATGGACCTGATGAGGTTCATCAGATGGCGCTAGGCAAACAGATTATCGAGCGTTATTCGGGTGCCAAAGCCTAAGCTGCCGTCACTCAGCAATTACTCAATAAAGGGTTAATTTATGCCGTCGTATTTTGATTTTGATCACGACAAGCTGGCAGAGTATCTCGAGGCTCAGGTTGCTGGCTTTAAGGGGCCGCTGAGCGCGGAAAAATTTGCCGGCGGACAGTCGAATCCAACCTTTAAAATTACGGCGGCAAGCGGCACCTATGTGCTGCGCCGCAAACCACCCGGCGACTTATTAAAGTCAGCCCATGCGGTGGACCGCGAATATAGGGTGTTGTCTGCACTGGCCAACTCCGCGGTGCCAGTGGTCGAGGTTTATCATCTCTGCGAAGATGACTCGGTAATCGGCAGTATGTTTTATATCATGGAATTTAAGCAGGGCACCGTGTTTTGGGATCCGGCACTGCCAGATATGACCAATGCTCAGCGCGGAATCATTTTTGATCAGATGAACCAGGTGATGGTGGCTTTGCACTCGGTAGATATCGATGACGTTGGCCTGAGCGACTTTGGCCGGCCGGGGAATTATTTTGCCCGTCAGATTAGTCGCTGGACCAAACAGTATCAGGCCTCGGAAATTGAGACCATTGATGATATGGACAAGCTGATCCAATGGCTGCCCCAAAACACTCCTGCAGACGACGGTAAGTTAGTGCTCGCCCACGGTGATTTTCGTCTCGATAATATTATGTTCGATGCCGTGGAGTCACAAGCCATTGCCGTGCTCGATTGGGAGCTTTCGACGCTGGGTCACCCCTACGCCGATCTCGCTTACCAGTGCATGCAGTTGCGTCTCGATAATCGCTCTGTGCTGGCGGGGCTGGGAGGTATTGATCGTCAGGCATTGGGGATTCCCAGCGAAGAGGAATATGTGGCGCTCTATTGTCAGCGCATGGGTATCGAGGCTATTGAGAATTGGGATTTCTATGTCATTTTCAGTATGTTTCGCTTTGCCGCGATTCTCGAAGGCGTCGGGCAGCGGGCACTCGGGGGTAATGCATCAAGTGATAAGGCGAGTCAAATGAGAGCATTGGTAAAACCGTTGGCTGCTATGGCGGTCGCAATGATTTCGACCAGCTCAATGGCTAACGCCGAGTAAACAATCCTGATTGTTTACTCGGCTAAGTAATGATTTGGCACCTGTTTTTGTATACAATTCGACAATACCGTCAGCTGTTGGTTTTTTACCTTATCGACGATGATCGAATGGATTTAATTTAATTTGAAGGGCACATTAAATGGCAGCGGCAAAGAAAGTTGCAGCAACCAGTAAAAAAAGACCGCAGCGCAATGAAAAGGGTTGGCAGGCCGAGAAGAGTGCGATCACGCGTTCTGCGATTCTTGAGGCGACCATCCAATGTCTTCTCGAATTGGGCTACGCCAATACTACCACCGCTCTGATTGCTAACTACGCTGGGGTTTCCCGTGGTGCGATGATGCATCACTTTCCATCGCGTATGTCAGTCATGCGCGCGGTGATCGACTATCTGCACGTGCGGCGTTTGGACGAGTACCGCGATCTGATGGCGGACATTGATGATCCTACGAGCAAGTTGACCGATAAAGCAATTCGCGAATCCGTCGAATCCGCTTGGCGCTATGTCAATCTGCCATCATTTTTGGCCTATGAAGAGATGCTTGCTGCCTCGCGAACTGACGCTGAGCTGCGACAGATTATTGAGCCAGTAGAAAAAGACTTTGAAAAACAGTTTCTCAATACTGTTAAAGCGGTTTTCCCGCATTGGAAAAATCTAGCGCGACTTGAAGGTGCGCACGATATGGTCCAGTTTTTGATGAAGGGCATGGCCCTGAGCCATATGTCGGCGCGCAAGAACGCCCGAGCCAAACGCGTAATGACCTACCTGACCGCGATTCTTCATGATATCTATAAAGAAGCTGATTTGATGGAAGAGTAAACCCTGAGCGCGGCTGGCCGTCGGCTTGCTGCGCTCATTAGTCCCCGCTAATCTGCACCCGAACCACTCCCTTTTCGCCCGCTGTTGAGCCCGCTCCGCGCGTCACTTTTATGGCTAATGTTACCTCCGCCTCAATAACCATTTTGATTTTACCTCGCAGCAAAGCGTCTCAAACCAATACAATTTAGCCCGTTAGACAGCATAGTTAACTACAGATTGAGGACAAACCAGTTGCAGCTTGCTGCCATTGATAATATAGTCTTTAAAAAAAGAAACATGCATGTCTGTTTTGTAAGCGTTTCGCTAAAATAATTTACTTACGATAATGCCAAACGGGTTGTCACAAGGGGTTTCTAATGGGTCGTTTTACGGGAAAAGTGGTCTCCATAGTCGGTGCTGCCGGCGAAGATAATATGGGCCAGGTTATGGCGCGTCGATTCGCTGCCGAGGGAGCCAAAGTGGTTGTCTCTGGTCGTCACGAGGCAGCACTTCGCAAACTCGCCGAAGAGATTGATGGCGATTGGGTGCTCTGCGACTTCTCGAAAAAAGCCTCTATTGTCGAGATGGTCGACAGTATTGTCGACCGTTATGGCCGCATCGATGTGGCGATTAACAGCACCGGATGGGGCCTGTTGGTACCGCTGGCAGAGAACTCCGAAGAGCAGCTTGATCAGATGATAGACCTGCAATTTAAGGGGCCCTTTGTCTGGCTGCAAAAACTGATTCAGGCGATGGACGCAACAGGTGGCTCGATTATCCAGATCTCCTCCGCCACTGCCAATATTATGCTCGATGACCACGCTGCCTATATGGGCACCAAGGCCGGCACCGACCACCTGATTCGCTGTGTCGCCAATCAATATGGCTGCAAAGGTATTCGCGCCAATAGCATTTCGCCCGGCTTGACCGAGACCCCGATGACTGCAGAGCCGTTAAAAAGCGCTGCGTTGTTGGCAGAGTTTGAAAGCTGCTATCCATTGGGCCGTATTGGCAGCAGTGAAGATATTGCCGCAGCAGCCACCTTTCTCGCCTCTGACGAATGTTTTATGACCGGTGAAAATTTACAGGTTAACGGCGGTCTCTGCCTGCGTCGCAATCCTTTGGGTACTGAGTTATTTGATGCCATGGTCGCGGCTGGCGAAATACCCGGCGAATAACAATTAACCACACAAATGAGAAAAACGTTAAGGGCCTGATAAAAGATGAAATTAAATAATAAAGTGGTATTGATCACAGGTGCGGGCGGCGGAATAGGTCAGGCGGCAGTGCGTAAATTTGTCAGCCAAGGCGCCAAAGTGATGCTCGCGGATATAGGCACCGAAGTCACTCAGCAACTGGTCAATGAGCTCGGCTCTGAGCACTGTGCCTGTATCGCTGTCGATGTGGCCGAAGCGGACCAAGTTGAAAATATGGTTCGCGCCACGGTGGACCGGTTTGGCGGCATCGATGTGTTTGTCGCCAACGCCGGCGTCGAGGGCAAGATCGGTTCGATTATGGACACCGATGTCAGCAACTTGGATAAGGTATTGGCAGTCAATGTTAGAGGCGTCTGGTTGGGGTTGCACTATGTGATGCCGGTCATGCGTGATGGCGGCGGTGGCAGCATTATCATCACCTCCTCTGGTGCCGGCGTGAAGGGGTCGCCCAATACGGCTGCCTACAATACCAGCAAGCACGCGGTGATAGGCCTGATGCGTTGCGCCGCATTGGAGTCGGCTCAGTTCGGGATCAGGGTCAATACGGTCAATCCAGGAGCAGTTGAAACCCGCATGATGGAGTCCATCGAAGACGGCTTTGCTGAAGCGGGCGCCGGTGATTTTAGAGCGATGGTTGAGGCAGTGACGCCATTGGGTCGCTACGGTCAGCCTGAGGAAATTGCCAATATGATGGTGTTTTTGGGCAGTGATGACAGCAGCTACTGTACCGGTAGCGTCTATATGGTCGATGGCGGTAATGCCACCTAATGAGCGCAATAATGCGCGTCTATTAATAACAAGAATAAACCTATTATGACTTTTGATTTTAAACGACAGGTAGTGCTGATTACTGGAGCCGCAGCGGGGTTGGGCTATGCCTGTGCCCAGGCATTTGCCGCTGCAGGCGCGAAGCTAGTGATCACCGATATTTCTCAAGAGGCATTGGATAAGGCGGTCAATGATCTCGAAAAGGGCGGCACTGAGGTGCTCGGGTTACTTAACGATGCTAGCGATTCTGCCGATGTGAGTGCCATGATGGCGGCCATAGTGGCGCGCTTTGGGCGTCTCGATATTGCCGTTAACAATGCCGGCACAGCAACGCCACTGCAGGAATTTCATGAGGTCGGCGAGGCGGAATTTGACCGCGTTATTGCGGTTAATGTAAAAGGCGTGTGGCTCTGTATGCAGGCGGAAATTCGTCAAATGCTTAAACAGGGCGGCGGACGTATCGTCAATATGGCCTCTGCCACCAGCCGCAATACGTACCCGAATGCCGCGCCCTATGTGACCAGTAAATTTGCCGTCGCAGGACTGACTCGCACTGTCGCCGTGGACTATGCCGATCGGGATATTCGCATCAATGCGATCTGCCCTGGCAACGTTGCCACACCATTGGTTGTGAGCTTGGTTGAGGATCTATCGGTGCTATCTACCAGACATGCGATCAAGCGGCTTGGTACACCTGAAGAGGTCGCCAATGGGGTGATGTTTCTGGCCTCCGACCTGTCGTCTTTTAGTACCGGAAGTTTGCTCGAAGTGGATGGCGGCTGGAATGCCATCTAGCGAAAAAATAAACTCTTAATTTTAAAAACAACAAGGAGAATTCCATGTCTAGATTATTAAACAAAGTTGCAATCATTACCGGTGCAGCGTCCAACCCTGGATTGGGTCATGCCACGGCTGTGCGCTTTGCACAGGAGGGCGCTAAGCTGATGATCACAGATATTGATATGGTCGGTCTGGCTGCCGCGGAAAAAGAGCTGACTGCTATGGGTGCTGAAGTCCTGACCATGGAACAAAATGTGGTCGACGAGCAGCGCTGGCAGGAAGTCGTCGATGCCACCGTAGAGCGTTTTGGCAGTCTCGATATTCTGGTGAACAATGCCGGCATCGCAGTGATGCGTCCGATCAGTGAATATTCAGTAGCCGATTATGATCTGCAGATGGATGTAAATATTCGCAGTGTTTTCCTTGGCTGTAAAAAAGCCCTACCGGCAATGATTGCCTCTGGTGGCGGCTCTATTGTGAATATGTCCTCGGTTGCCGCGCTGCGCGGAATTCCCGGTGTCTCGGTTTACGGTATTGCCAAGGCGGGCGTACAGATATTCAGTAAGAGCATTGCTCTTGAGCATGCGGCCGATGGTGTTCGCTGCAACTCCCTGCACCCGGGTCTGATCGACACCAATATCCAGAATGATTCCCGTCGCGACAATCCCGATGAGTTTGAAAAGCTCGGCGCAACAGTGCCATTTGGGCGCATGGGTTATCCCGTGGAAGTAGCCAACTGTGTGCTGTTTTTAGCTTCCGATGAGTCTAGCTATGTGACTGGTACGGAACTGGTGGTGGATGGCGGTCTGATCGCTAAATAACGCAGGTGATTTCCATAAGAACAGGTGATAGCAGCCCTCTTTTGGGCTGCTTTTGGCAATATTAACATTCATCTAAGGGGTAAATAATGAGCTCGCAAGCTGAGACTTCGCGCTATGCAAAGGGCTTCGATCTTCCAGTGCGGGGTGATCGCATCACCGCAGATCGCTATATTTCCAGTGAATTTATGGTGCTCGAAAATGAGCGTCTGTGGCCCAAAGTATGGCATCTCGGCGGCATGGTTGCCGAGCTTGAGCAGGAAGGGGATTATGTTCGTCATAATCTAGGGACTGAATCGGTGATTATGATCCGTCAGGCCGATGATTCGATCAAAGCGTTTTACAATTCCTGCCCTCACCGCGGCAACCGTCTGGTACTCGGTGATATAGGCGGCAGCGATAGAATCACCTGCGGCTACCACGGCTGGCAGTTTTCCCCCGATGGCGTGCTGGTCAATGTTCAAGATCCCGATGACTTTCCCGATGGCAATCCCTGCGGCAAGGTGACTCTGACAGAGGTACGCTGCGAGACCTGGGGGCCGTTTATTTTTTACTGCATGGATGAGGATGTGGCGCCACTGCTGGATTGGCTGGCGCCCTTGCCAGAAAGGCTGGCAAGCTATGGCCTGGATAACTGGATTCGGGTGATGTATCTGTCCGCCGATGCCAATTTTAATTGGAAAATTATTCGCGACAACTTTAACGAAAGTTACCATCTGCCCACTATTCATCCAGAGCTCTCGACCTTTATCAACGATGGCCTGCCGGACACACTGTTTGAAATGTATGAAACGGGCCACAACTCCATGTGGATGAAAGGCCATCAGGCCAGCACTCGCAACCCAGAATTTCATACCGGCGAAGTGCCCTCACCACTGGATGATGTAGCGCGAGCCTGGGATGTCGATCCGGCAGATTTTAATGGCCACACCGGTGATATACGCGAAGCGATTGTGGCGGCGAAACGTCGTCTCGGCCCCGAGCGTGGCTTTACCAACTACGAGAATATGAGCGATCAACAGCTGGTTGATTATTTCCACTGCACGCTATTTCCCAATCTCACTATCACCATGTCACCAGAGCAGTGTCAGATCCTGCGCACAGAACCGCATCCCACCGACCCGCAAAAATGTGTCTTTCACCACTGGGTGTTGGTACCACCGGTTGAGGGCATGACAGAAGTTATTACCCCCATAGGGCCGATGCCCTTGGAGTGGGCCGAAAATCGCCACAGTGTTTATGGTGACGGTCAGTCCGTTGGCTATGTGGCAGACCAGGATCTGAGTATTGGCACCAGCCAGCAACAGGGGCTCAATTCCCGCGGCTTTAATGGCTGTATTTTGACCCATCAAGAAAAACGAGTGCAGCGCTTTCATGAGTTGCTCAATGACTATGTGGGCACTGATGTTATAAATTCAGATCAGCTGAGGTAATGCACATGTCAAAAGCCAGTCTTGCAGGATTGATTATTTTTTGTCTATCGTCTTTGGTTGTCGCTAAAGATGTGGCTCCTAAAGCGAATCCTCTGGCACTGATGCGTGCCGACCATATTATGATTTCAACGGATGACTACCGTGCCACGGTGGACTGGTATAACAGCGTCCTTGGCTTTGAGGTGGTGCGCGAATGGGATATCGATGGCTACCCGGACGTGGACGTGGGCTATATCTCCGCCAATGGTTTTATGATTGAAGTGGTTGGCACCAAGCAGGCATTTCAGGATGAGGTGGTTGCGCCAGATGTGTTTACTGCCATGTCCGATCGTGGCTATGTGCATATGGCTTTTAGCAGTGCCGATGTGGATGCCGTGGCAGCTGAACTTGTCCGTCGCGGTGTTGAGCTGGAATTAGCCCCGACCAATTTTGATGCGGCCGGTGTGCGGCTGCTGTTTATCCGTGACAACAATGGCAATCTGATCGAGATCGTTACGCCCCTTTCTGCCTATAAATAATAACCATAAATACAGGATAACAACCATGCACAAGCTTGTCAGTGGTGCCACAATTGTGGTGATAGCTCTGTCTTTTACTGGCTTATTAAATGCCAGCGAGCCAGACAAGAAGACCTTGGAGGAGCAAAAGTTACTCTATTCCACGCCGGTACGAGAGGGCCTAACCAATCTCTACTGGGGCGATTTGCACCTGCATTCCCAGCTATCTGCCGATGCCTATATTTTACAAACCCGCCTGACCAAAGATCAGGCCTTTGAATTTGCCCGCGGTCAGACTGTGCAGGCAGACAATGGTATGCCGGCGCGACTGCGCCGCCCGTTGGACTTCTTAGCTGTTACAGATCATGCCGAATATCTGGGTATCTATGCGCAGCTGGAGGTCAACGACCCCCGTCTCAAGGAATGGAAGATGGGCATGGAATGGCAAGAGATGATGCAGCAGGGCGATATGATGGGCCTAGCACTGGCTTTCTCTGACGCTATTCAAACCAGCGAGGCAGAATATTTGACCCCGGACAGTCTGCGCAGATCGATCTGGTCGGAAGCCTCAGCAGTGGCGGACAAATATAATGAGCCGGGGCTGTTTACCGCCTTTGTTGGCTATGAATGGACATCGATGATCACCGGTGACAACTTGCACCGGGTGGTGATTTATAAAGACGGTGCCGAGCTGGCCGCCCAACACACGCCTTTTTCGGCCCAGCACAGCAATGACCCAGAGGATCTATGGGATGCCCTGGCGGACTATGAAAAGCAAACTGGGGGTGAGGTAATCGCCATTGCTCACAATGGCAATGTCAGCAATGGTCGCATGTTTTCACCGAATCGGGAAAATGGACTGCCGCTGGATGAGTCATACGCACGCAAGCGAGCACGCTGGGAACCTGTGTATGAAACCACTCAGATTAAAGGCGATGGTGAGACCCATCCATTCCTGTCACCGACAGATGAGTTTGCCGATTTTGAGACCTGGGATGAGGGCAATATTACCCTTGATACGCCTAAACAGCCGCATATGCTGAAGTATGAGTACAGCCGCTCGGCATTGCGGGAGGGGCTGCGTCACGAGGCTAATTTAGGGACCAACCCGTTTAAGTTTGGCCTGATCGGCAGTACTGATTCTCACACCGGCATGGCGACCACCTATGAGGATAATTTCTTTGGCAAATTCGCCCATGATGAACCCTCTGTCGACCGCACGGAAAAGCGTATGGCCGATCAGTTGCAGAAAATCTGGCAGCTGGTGTCCTCTGGCCTGACCGCGGCCTGGTCTGAAGAAAATACCCGCGAGTCTATTTTTCGGGCGATCAAGCGACGCGAGGTGTATGCCACGTCTGGGACAAGAATTAAATTGCGCTTCTTTGGCGGCTGGGAGTTTACAGAGGCCGATGTACTGCAGGCTGACTTTGCCAGCATTGGCTACCAGAAAGGTGTGCCCATGGGCGGGGATCTAACCCGCAGTCAAAAAAGCGCGGCACCGCGCTTTATGGTGGCAGCATCAAGAGATCCGGATGGCGCCAATCTCGACCGCGTACAAATTATTAAAGGTTGGCTCAATGCCAGTGGCGAAACCGAAGAGAAAATATTTGATGTAGCACTGTCTGATGGCCGCAGTGGCAACTGGTTTTCAGGGAATATTCCTGCCGTGGGCAATACCGTGGATATAGAAAATGCAACCTATAGCAATAGCATAGGTGCCGCGGAACTGACTGCAGTATGGACTGACCCAGAGTTCGATTCAGAGCAGCGTGCATTCTACTATGCCAGAGTTATTCAAATTCCTACGCCGCGCTGGACGACCTATGACGCCAAATATTTTGGTGCAGTCATAGATCCCCGTGCGCCAAAAACCATTCAAGATCGCGCCTATTCGTCACCTATTTGGTACACCCCATGACAGCAGCAATAATCAATAAAAAATGGACCTTAAAATCCCGTCCAGAAACCACCGTTAGCGCAGAGCACTTTAATTTCGAGACTGAGACAGTCCGCGATTTAATCGATGGCGAATTTCTGGTTAAAAATCACTATCTGTCATTTGAGCCCGCCCAGCGCGGCTGGCTCAACGATGTGCGTAGCTACGTGCCGCCCGTTGCCATTGGCGAAGTGATGCGCTCTATGGCGGTAGGCGAGGTTGTGGCCAGTAAGCACAGTGACTATCAGACAGGTGATCGAGTGCAGGGCGGTTTTGGCTGGCAGGAGTATGCGATCAGTGATGGCACGGGCTTATTTCCTGTGTCGAAAATCCCCGCGGAGATGCCTATTGCTTATCCGCTGCATATTTATGGCCTTACCGGCCTTACCGCGTATTTCGGGCTACTGGATATTGGCAAACCCAAAGCGGGGGATACGGTTGTGATTTCAGGCGCCGCGGGTGCCACAGGCTCGACCGTGGGTCAAATAGCCAAACTTATGGGTTGTCGCGTTATTGGTATTGCCGGTGGTCAGGCCAAGTGTCAGTGGCTGATTGATGAACTTGGCTACAATGCAGTGATTGACTATAAATCAGAGTCGGTCGATGAGCGCATGAGAGAGCTGTGTAAAAACAGTATTGATGTGTTCTTTGATAATGTGGGTGGCGAGATTCTCGATGCGGCGCTGGTCAATCTGTCCAACCATGCACGGGTGGTTCTCTGTGGCGGTATTTCCAGCGGTTACCAAACTAAAGCTCTGCCGCCGGGGCCGAAAAATTATATGCAGTTGGTGATTCGCCGCTCTCATATGGAAGGCTTTATTGTTCTCGATCATGTGGCGCGTTATCCCGCGGCAATAGAGCAGTTAAGTCAGTGGGTTAATGAGGGCAAGATCAAAGTTAAAGAACATATATTAAACGGTATCGAAGAATGTCCGGCTGGTTTGGCGGGACTTTTTGCCGGGCAAAACTT
>JAFMBY010000002.1 GCA_017858135.1 Porticoccaceae bacterium
ACTACCCGCGTCGCCACTTAGTCCCTTCACGGCTATCTTCCAGCACTACACCCATCGCCTTCAGCTCTTCGCGCACCGCGTCGGCACCGGCGTAATCTTTATCCGCCTTGGCTTGATTGCGCTTGGCAATCAGCGTCTCAATCTGCTCAGCGGAAATATCACTGCCGCCACGGGAAAGCGTAAACCACTGTTCTGGATCCTGCTGTAACAAGCCCATCAATCCGGCAACCGCCAATAAGCGACCCTTGGCTATAGCGCGCGCGTCGGTGTCAGCGGAATTCATCTCGCGAGCTAGTTTATGCAACTCACTGATCACTACTGGCGTATTCAAGTCATCCAGCAGTGCCTGATAGGCATCGCTATTGGAGATATCGACCGTCTCGGCGTCGACCTCAACCTGAGTGCGCAAAAAACCATAGAGTGTATCCAGCGAGCGCCAGGCGCTGTCGAGTAAGTCTTTGCCGAAGTTCTGCTCGGATCTATAGTGCGCAGAGAGAATCACGTAGCGTAAAACTTCGCCCGGATACTGTTCAAGCAGGTCATTGACCATGCGGAAATTGCCCAGGGATTTGGACATTTTTTCGCCTTCAATATTGATAAAACCATTGTGCATCCAGATGTTGGCAAAGGGCTTGCCATCGTGCGCACAGCAGCTCTGGGCAATCTCATTTTCATGGTGTGGAAAGATCAGATCCTGACCACCGCCATGAATATCAATTGACTCGCCGAGATGCTTTTCAATCATCGCCGAGCATTCCAGGTGCCAGCCCGGACGTCCTCTACCCCAGGGGCTATCCCAACCGGGCTCGTCGTCAGCCGATGGTTTCCAGAGCACAAAATCGCCTGCATACTTTTTGTAAGAAGCCACCTCAACTCGCGCGCCCGCCAGCATATCGTCAAGCGATCGGCCGGAAAGCTTGCCGTAATCCTGCATCGACTGGACGGCAAATAGCACATTGCCTTCGGCGGCGTAGGCATGACCTTTTTCAATCAGCCGCGATACCATGTCGATCATCTCGGGAATGTGCTGAGTCGCATAGGGCACAATCGTTGGTGGCAAGTTATTCAATGCCTGCATATCGTCAAAATAGGCTTCGGCATAACGTGTCGACAAGGCACTGATATCCTCGCCCAGCTGCGCCGCCGTTTTCATAATCTTGTCGTCAATATCAGTGATATTGCGCGCGTACTGAACGTTCGGATAGAGACTCGTCAGCACTCTGTAGAGCGTATCAAACACCACTGCCGGACGAGCGTTACCAATATGCACCCGGTTGTAGACCGTTGGCCCACAGACATACATCGTCACCCGCTGACTATCTATCGGCTGAAACAACTGTTTGCTGCGGGTCATGGTGTTATATAAGGTTAAGCCCATGGTTCTCTCTTTGAGTTTGTTCTTGTTCGCTTAAATATTATCGCTGCCAACTCTTAGTACAGAGCATAAGCCTTTGACTGAGAGCAAAAGCCCTTAGCGCAGATTAATAGTCCGGTTAAAAACCAACTTTTCCGCACTACTGTGCTTGGCATCGACACAGTAGTAGCCCTCGCGTTCAAACTGATAATGCTGGCCCACCGTCGCGGCGGCAAGACCCATCTCAGCCTTACAATGCCTGACAATTTGCAGCGATTGAGGGTTAATGTAATCGAGAAATGATCCCTCCCCCGCATCAGGCGCGGCAACGGTAAACAGTTTATCGTAGAGGTAGAGATCGCAATCGATGCAGCTGCTGGCCGAGACCCAGTGGATTACGCCACGTGGACGGATGCCTTCTGGGGGATCTTCGCCAACTGTGCCCGGCACATAGGAACAGATCAGCTCAACGATCTCGCCGTCGCTATCTTTCAGCGCTTCATCGGCGCGAATCACATAACCGCTGCGCAAGCGCACATAGTCACCCAGCACCAAACGCTTAAACTTCTTGCGCGACAGCGTTGCATCTTCATTGAAATCGTTGCGATCAATATACAGTTCGCGAGTAAACGGTAATTCACGCTGCGGCAGATCATCACGATTGGGATGCCCCGCCGCGACCAACATTTCCCGCTGGTCTTCGGCATAGTTGGTCAGGGTAATCTTTAGCGGATTCAGCACACACATAGCGCGCATCGCATTGTTGTTGAGATCTTCGCGAATAAAGTGTTCAAACTGCGCGACGTCGACAATGCCATCGGTTTTGGCCACCGCCAGACTATCGCAAAACTCACGCAGCGACGCCGCCGTCACCCCGCGCCGGCGCAGCCCAGAGATGGTTGGCATACGCGGGTCGTTCCAGCCGTCGACATGTTTTTCGTCGACCAGCTGCTTAAGTTTGCGCTTACTGGTCATGGTGTAATTTAAATTCAAACGGCCAAACTCATACTGATGCGGGGTACAGGGCAATGGCAAGTTTTGGGTAAACCATTCGTACAGCGGCCGATTGGCGGCAAACTCCAGCGTGCACACTGAATGGGTCACCCCTTCAATGGCATCTTCCTGACCGTGAGCAAAATCATATGACGGATAAATGTTCCACTCATCACCGGTGCGATGATGCGGCATCTTTTTAATTCGATACATCACTGGATCGCGCATATTGATATTCGGCGACGCCATATCAATTTTCGCACGCAGGGTCATAGTACCTTCATCAATGGCGCCAACTTTCATCTGCTCAAGCAACCTCAGGCTCTCAGCCGCCGGTCGTTCTCGGTAAGGACTATTTGTACCCGCTTCAGTAAGGGTGCCCCGATACTCGCGCATCTGTTCTGCATTGAGCTCACAGATATAGGCTTTACCCTCAGTGACTAAATACTTCGCCCAATCATAGAGCTGAGAAAAGTAGTCCGAAGCGAAACGCGGCTCACCGCCCCAATCGAAGCCAAGCCAACGCACATCATCAATAATCGCCTGAACATATTCGTCATCCTCTTTCTCCGGATTGGTGTCGTCGAAGCGCAGATTACAATGCCCGCCAAACTGTTCAGCGAGACCGAAATTTAGACAGATCGACTTGGCATGACCTATATGTAAGTAGCCGTTGGGCTCAGGAGGGAAACGCGTGACCACCTCTTTTACTCGGCCAGCGTTGAGATCAGCATTGATAATCTGCTGGATAAAATTGCTCGGTTTGTCGATATCAGTCATTAAAATAAGTCTGGAGAGTAAAGATGGCGGAGATTATAGCCGCAGCCACCGGCGCAATAAACAAAAACGCTTGCTGGTTAAGGGATTAGGCCCAGTAATCAGCAATAACAGTGAAATAAAACTAAAACCCCGCCTGATCAGGGCAAAAGACAATGATCGGTTTTAATCCAACCCGTTCCAATCTAAAATACGTACAACTATTTTGAACAACGACTTTCCACAGGATTTCCTATGATTACATTACGCACGACTCAGGGTGACATTTCCATCGAACTCGATTTTGACAACGCACCCATCAGTGCTGCCAACTATCTGCAGTATGCTCGCGACGGTTTTTATAACGGCACTATTTTTCACCGTGTTATCCCCGGCTTTATGGTTCAGGGCGGCGGAATGGATGCCGACATGCAAGAAAAAGAGTCGCGTGAATCAATCGAAAATGAAGCCGATAATGGCCTCGCCAATGATATCGGCACACTGGCGATGGCGCGCACCAATGACCCACATTCCGCCTCTTCACAGTTCTTTATCAATGTCGCCAACAATGGCTTCCTCAATCACAGCGGCAAGAATAGCCAGGGTTGGGGCTACGCGGTGTTTGGTAAAGTGGTTGAGGGTATGGATGTGGTCAGCAGCATTACCGAAATGGCCACGGGCAGCTCTGGTTACCATCAGGATGTGCCGGTTGAGACCATTGAAATTACCGAAACCATTATCAGCGACGCTTACTCTGACAAGTAAGCCGTAGCGAGTAATCCAAAGCGAGTCATCGATAGCGAGCAAGTCTATGTCTGTACTGTTTATATCAGATCTTCATCTTGCACCTGAACGCCCGGCAGTGACCCGGGCGTTTTTGTCTTTTCTGCGCGACACTGCCGCTCAGTCAGAGGCGCTTTACATTCTCGGCGACCTGTTTGAAGCCTGGATTGGCGACGACGACCCCTCAGAGTTGGCGACGCAGGTGCAAATCAGCCTGCGTCAATTGAGCGACTCGGGGGTAAAACTCTGTATACAGCAGGGTAACCGCGATTTTTTACTCGGCAGCCGTTTCAGCCAGCGCTGTGGCGCTGAACTGCTCGGTGACGAACAGGTAATAGAACATCAGGGTCACCGAGCGCTGGTGATGCACGGAGATTCTCTGTGCACAGATGATCTCGACTATCAGCGCTTTCGCCGCAAGGCGCGCAATCCAATCTACAAGTGGTGCCTCTCGCACCTGCCCCTCAAGCGGCGTCAAAAGATTGCCTCGGAGTGGCGCGCCAAAAGTCTCGCGGCCAATAGCAATAAGGCCTCCACGATTATGGATGTCAATGCAGCTGCAGTGGATAAAGTAATGGCCAAGCATCGGGTGCCCGTGTTAATTCATGGCCATACCCACCGCCCCGATCGGCACCAAGTCAACCTTGGCGAACGGATCGTCCTCGGTGACTGGCATAGTCTAGGCTGGATTTTAAGGTTGAGTGATAAAGGCTATGCATTGCAGAGCTTTACCATTGGCGAAATCGATTAGGCTGGCGATGGAAAACAAACATAATTTGACGACCCAAAGCTGGTAAGATGGTCAAAAATTCGCTGCGAGTGAGTGGAAATACTCTTTTTACAAGGTATCATTACCGCAACGTTCATTTCATAAGAGGAAGTAAAAATGGATACTGACAAATACACCGCAAAATCAATCTCAAGTAATCAGCAGAGCGGCATTCAGAGCACTGCCCTTGACCCCGCGGTTGTCAAAGTACTGCGCAGCACTTATATGCTGCTCGGCGCAACACTGGCTTTTAGTGCGGCTATGGCTGGCGTGGCGATGAGCCTCAATGTGCCCTACTTTGGCCTGTGGACACTTCTGCCCTACTTTTTGTGCCTATGGATGACCGAGAAAAATAAAAACAGTGCCATGGGCATTGTCTGGGTATTTGCGCTGACCGGCTGGTTGGGCTTTACGCTTGGGCCAATCCTCAATATGTATCTGGCTGTGCGCGGCGCTGAGCCGATTATGATGGCGCTGGGATCCACCGCACTGGTGTTTTTCGCCTCATCTGCCTACGTCATGACGACGCGCAAAAATCTTAACTTTATGACCGGTTTCCTAATGACTGGCATGTTGGTCGCATTTGTTGCCGCGATTGCCAATATCTTCCTGCAGATTCCGGCGCTGGCATTGACCGTTAGCGCGGCGTTTGCGCTGATTTCAACCGGCATGATCATGTGGCAGACCAGCGCTATTATTCATGGTGGCGAGCGCAACTATATCTCTGCAACAGTGACGCTGTTTGTGATGATCTACAACCTCTTCCTGAGCCTGCTGCACCTATTCGGAATGGGTAGTGACGACTAGAACATCTCAGCGAGCTAAGCGCATTTTGTCATGCGACTTGAAAAAAGCTCTTTACGATGTTGTTTAAAATCAGATGGAAGGCCCCAGTTTTGGGGCCTTTTTTTTATTCTAATGATGAAAAAACGAGATGAGCGATAAACATTATTTAAGTAAACTGCCTACCTGGTGTGCAGACGATGCCGCGCGTATTGCCGCCGAAGATGGCATTAATCTCAGTCTCAACCATCTCGATGTGCTTGATGCCGCCAGACACTTTTATGATCAATATGGCTTTTCACCGTCAATGCGGCCGCTGTGTAAAACGGTGGCCGAGCACTGTGGTCTCGACAAAGGTCGCAGCATTTACCTGCTGCAGTTGTTCCCCGGTAGTCCGGCCAAACTGGTGGCCAGATACGCTGGACTGCCAAAGCCTAAAAACTGTATTTAATCATCCCGCTCTCAACCAATAAGTAGTCCTATCCGTGAACCATATTGATCCCAACCTCTATCCAGCTGCACTCGACGCCAAACTTGAGGGCTTTGAAACCACCCTAAGCGGCCTAACCTTTCCACAGATTGAGGTCTTTGATTCAAAACCCAGCGGTTTTCGCATGCGCGCTGAATTTAGAATCTGGCACGAGGACGGCCGCGCTCACTATGCGATGAACAAACCAGGTGAAAAACGTCCCTATATTATTAGCGAATTCCCTATTGCCGGCGAGCGCATAAAAGAGCTGATGGCGCCCCTGCTTGAGGCTATTAATGCATCGCCGATCCTCAGCCGCAAACTGTTTAGCCTAGAGTTTCTGACGACTCTCAGCGGTGAAGCACTGATTACGCTGATCTATCACCGCCCGGTCGACGAAGAGTGGCAGCTGGCCGCGCAGGCTCTTGAAGCCGAGCACAAGATTATGGTCATCGGCCGCAGCCGCAAACAGAAAGTTGTCCTGACCCGTGACTATGTCACCGAAACACTAAGCGTAGACGGCGTTAAATACCACTATCAACAGATTGAATCCGGCTTTACCCAGCCCAATGCCCGAGTCAATGAGAAGATGCTCAGTTGGGCGAGCAGCTGCTGTGCGCAGATGGAAGACGCCAACAAAGGAGATTTAGTCGAGCTTTACTGTGGCAATGGCAACTTTACTACGGTATTGGCACAGCACTTTAAGCGTGTACTGGCGACGGAAATATCGAAGATATCAGTCAGGTCAGCGGAAACCAATTTTTCCCTCAATAAGGTCGACAATGTTTCGGTAGTGCGCATGTCGAGTGAGGAGTTTACTCAGGCATTGAATGGCGAACGACCCTTTCGGCGACTCAAAGATATTGATTTAGGCAGCTATGAATTTTCGACTATTTTTGTAGACCCGCCGCGCGCCGGGCTGGATGAGGGCACACTTCGGCTGGCGCAGCGCTTTGACAATATTCTCTATATTTCCTGTAATCCAGAGACCCTGCGCGCTAATCTCGACAGCTTGAGTGAAACTCACGAGATTGTCAGAACAGCTATATTTGATCAGTTCCCCTGGACCCACCATCTCGAGAGCGGGATTTTGTTACAGCGTCGACGATAAAAGGGTCGGCAACTACTCCAGACGTATGCTGACCAGCTCGACGGCACTGGCCTGAATAAAATCGCGATAAGACACCTCAATCCCCTCTCGTTCGGCATTCAGCCGACGCTTTTCCGCCTTATCCAGCGCCGCCCAATCATCGAGTATCGGGATATGCGCCGTCGCTGCGGCTAACTGTTGAAACACAGTGAAATGTTGCGTCTCATCGTCACTCAGTTTGATCTGCTGTGAGAGCCAGGCAATGCGCATCGCCGCTTCAGTTTCGCTCAGGTCCTTCTGAACCAGTGCGCGAGCAATAATCTGTACCGATTGTCGCGCATTAATTTCTCTCTCCTGTAACTCTTCCAGCAGCTCACTTTCGCTAGTCTCGCGCTGCTGGCGGCGCTTGCGCAGTTGCAGCCCAAGATAGGCAGCATAGCCTGCCAGAGCGAGCAGTAAGATCCCTGCTGCCACCAGCAGTAAAGTTTCGTTAGGCAATATACTCATCAATCCTCCGCATCAGGTTCAGGTAAATCTGCCTCAGCACCGAGCTGCAGCATCGGATCGGCGCCAAGCACACTATCCGGCAGGCTCTTTTTCGCCTTGGCACCGAGCTTTTTCAGCTCTTCGGTGCGTCGCACTAGGTTGCCGCGACCGGTTGAGAGACGCTTATGCGCAGTGTCCCACGCTTCCTGACTCTTTTCGATATGCTTGCCAACCTCATCGAGAGATTCGATATAGAGTACAAACTGATCATAGAGTCCACCGGCCTTGTCAGCGATCAACTGAGCGTTGCGATTTTGATCGGCGTAGCGCCAGAGATTTTTAATCGTTCGCAAGGTCACCATCAGGGTACTCGGGCTGACCAAAATAATACCGCGGTCATAGGCGTCGCGCATCATTTCAGGGTCGTGATCCAGCGCCAGCATAAAGGCCGACTCGACCGGGACAAAAATAAGCACGAAATCAAGGCTGTTAACGCCCTCAAGGTTTTCATAGTCCTTGCTGCTAAGGCCTTTAATATGAGCCCGCAGAGAACTCAGATGCTGGCGCAGACACTGCTGTTTCGACTCTTCATTCTCGGCGTGAAAATAGCGTTCATAGTCGACCAAACTGACTTTGGCATCGATCACAATATCTCTGCCTTCGGGCAGGTGGACAATCACGTCCGGGTTGCGCCGCTTGCCCGACTCATCCTTTAAAGCGACCTGAGTAGTGTATTCTCGGCCGTTAGTTAGGCCCGAATCTTCAAGTAGTTTCTCAAGTATAAATTCACCCCAATTTCCCTGCGCCTTGTTGTCGCCGCGCAGCGCATTGGCCAGTGATACGGCGTCCGCCGACACCTGCATGGTCTGTTTTTGCAGCTCACTGATCTGCCCGACCAGTTTGTTGCGTTCGGCATTCTCTTTCTCATAAGCTGACTCAACCTGCTTGCGGAAATCGCCGATGTCCCGACGCAGAGGACTGAGCGTGACCTCCAAAGCTTCTTTGCTCTGCAGCGAGAACTTACTCTGCTTTTCATCAAAGATGCGGTTGGCGAGATTTTCGAACTCGCGACTGAGGGTCTGTTTGGCATCCGCCAGCAGCGCGATCTGCTCCTGATAGTGACTCTGCTGACTCACCAGTTTCTGCTCAAGCGCGCTATTTAGCGTTAGTAACTCCCTGCGCACTGCTTCTAACTGCTGTTGATCCGCGGTTAGTTTGTCGAGTTGCTGTTGAGTCTGAGAATATTCACTCTGTAAGCGTGCGGTCTTGGCTCGCAGAACGACTGACGTCAACAGAGCGCCGAGAATTAACCCAGCCAGCGCTGAAAAAACCGAAATAATATCAATAGAAAATTGCATAGCCTTATTGTATCAGTCCTCTGTCAATTGCACCGCTGTTTTGCGACTATAGAGGCCTCAATGCGTCAACGTTAAAAATTGCTCACTCACGGATGTCATCGCCACTCATGTTGCCAGCGCTTATCGATATCAGTCTATTCCGCCCCGCTATTGAGCGCGGCTGCCTGATACTCACCCCCAATCAGCGTCTTGCAGCAAAGATTATTCAAGCCTGGGGCGAACAGATGACTGGCGATCCCTTGCACAACTGTGCGGCGTGGACACAACCCCGAGTCTACTCGGTGGACCACTGGTTAAAAGCCTGCTGGGATGAGTTACAAGATCAAAATCATGCATTGGTTCGCGGGCTTTCTGTGGTTGGTGTTCAGCAGAGTCGCTATTACTGGGAGCGCGCCATTGGTGACGATGGCCTCCAGCAGCCGGTAAACTTCGTCAAACTGGCCAGCGATACCTTAAAAATATTGGAGAACTGGAACCTCAGCGCAGCTCAGGTGCCGGGCGACAATCCCTCGGTGGATTACTTTAAACGCTGGTGCAGTCGCTTCGATGAACTACTGCGACGCAATAAACTATTGACCACGCAACGCAGCTGGCAACTGGTGGAGCAAGGATTCCGCTGCGGTGCCCTGAATACCGAAGCGGAGATCGTCATTTACGGTTTTCAGTCGATGCCACCGCTGCAAGCCGCGGCGATTGCCAGCGCAAGCAACACAATCACCCCGTTAGATTCAGTACCGCACAGTGGTGAGGTCTGGCGCATCGAAGCAGAGGATTCTCAGCAAGAGCTGCGACTGGCGGCAAGTTGGGCGGCGCAGCAGCTAAAAGCCAACCCCGCGCAACGTGTCGGCATTATCGTCCCAGAACTCAATAACTCACTTCAGCGTGTCGCGCGGGTGGTCAATGAGGCGCTTAGCAGCGAAGGTATTGGCGCTAATGAAGCAACTGAAATCGTCGCCAATATCTCTGCCGGCACCGCACTGCGTGATACAGCAATGGTCAATATGGCGCTGCTGCTGATTAGCCTGCTGAAAGATAAACGTCCTTTGAGCGAATGGCTCAACCTACTCTACTCGCCCTACTCCGCATTTGATCAATTACCGCTAGCGTTTCGCGCTGACAGCGAAATACTGCTGCGCAAACGCAATCGCTTTGACTTCACTCTCAGCCAGTTTATTACCGCCATCGCGCCACGGCAGCAGACCAGCAATAGCGAAACAGAGAGCGAATTCGAGAGTGAATTCGAGAGCGAGACAGCCCTGACCCTGAGCCCGTTAAAAACCCTGCGCGATTATCAGCGCCGAAAGGTTAGCAGCCAGCAGAGCTTTGCCGCCTGGGCCGATTTTTTTGCCAGCTTCCTGACCGATCTTGGCTGGCCCGGCAAACGCACCCTCAACAGCCTTGAATATCAACAGCGTCAACACTGGAATCGCTTACTGGAACAGTTCACCGGCCTCGATAATCTCGGTATTGAAGTGGGGCTAGCCACCGCCTTCAAGCATCTGCAACAGCTGGCTCAGGATTCTGTCTTCCATCCGCAGACCGCCGACGCACCGTTGCAGATTCTCGGTCTTCTCGAGGGGTCAGGACTGCGCTTTGATCAACTGTGGATTGTTGATATGCACAGTCAGAACTTTCCCGCTTCAGTGGCCATCAACCAATTGCTACCGGCCGAGTTTCAGCGCCGCCATCAGATGCCTCACAGTCTCCCGGAGCGCGAGCTGGACATCGCCAACAAACTATTACAGGACTACAAAAACAATAGTGAGCGTCTCATTCTCAGCTACCCACTACTGCGCGGCGAAGAGCAACTTGACCCCAGCCCTCTGATTACCGACATTGAACTGAGCAATCATCAACTCACCAGCAAACAGCTCGTCAACGGCCCCTTAGCGCATCCGCCATGGCTCTATCAGGACTATCAGTGCCATTTAGTCGAGGACCATGCGCCGCGTTACAACCCGCAGTTAGAAAGTATTCGTGGCGGTAGCAATCTACTGAAAAACCAATCGGTCTGCCCTTTCAATGCCTTTGCCACCCACCGTCTTAAAGCGGAGCCCCTAGAGGAACCGACTCAGGGACTATCGGCCATGGATCGCGGCTCACTGCTGCATGAAATCCTTTTCCGCCTTTGGAGCATGTGGAAAAGCTCAGCCACCTTACAGGCGCTGAGTGATGAGCAGCTACAGCAGCAACTGGCCAGCATTATTGCGGCTACCCTGACCGAATGGGCGCCGCGCCACCCCGTTCTGCGCGGCGATCGTTTTCGTGGTCTCGAACAGCAGCGTTTGGAAAAACTGCTCAGCCAGTGGCTGCAACAAGAGAAACAGCGACCACCCTTTGAAGTCGTCGAGCTGGAGAGTAAAAACAGCGTCCGCCTCGGCGGACTAGACCTTTCTCTGCGCCTTGATCGGGTGGATAAAATTGGCGATAAACTGCTGATCATCGACTACAAGTCCGGCGAGGTAAAAGAGTCGAGCTGGAGTGGTTCCAGACCCGTGGACCCACAACTACCGCTGTATATTCTGGCCAGTAATCCGCGCGCCAATGGCTGTGCCTTCGCCCAGATTAAAGGCGGCAAAATTAAATTTATCGGCAGTACCGATAGCAAATTTTTAGCCAGCGAGAAAGCCAGCGCCGATGCCGATCTGGCGCAACAGTGGGCGCAACAAATTGATGACTGGCAGGCTGCCTTGAACAACCTCGCCGATGAGTTTGTCTGTGGCCATGCCAGTGTTGAGATCTATGACAAGGGGCAATTTGGTTATCAGGATTATTTGCTGCCGTTAAATCGCTGGCCAGAGGAAGTCGAGATCAATGCGCAAGTGGCGGCATCTGGTGCTCATCACACTGCCATAGAAGATAGCAACCAATGACTGAGATCGCCGATCTGCAACAGCGCCGTCAGGCGCTTAACCCCGAGCAGAGCTTTATCGTCTCGGCACCGGCCGGTTCGGGCAAAACGGGACTGATCACCCAGCGTGTGCTGCGACTTTTGTGCAGCGTGGAGAACCCGGAAGAAATTCTCAGCATTACCTTTACCCGCAAAGCCGCCCGCGAAATGGCTAGCAGGATTCACAGTGCCTTGCGTCAGGCTGCTTATTCACCGCGACCGGCGGATAGCTATGAGGCGCAAACCTGGGATCTTGCCAGCGCGGCAGTTGAGCGCAACCGACAGCTAGGCTGGAACCTACTTGAGATGCCTGGTCGACTGCGAATTCAAACGATCGACGGCTTCTGTCGCTACATCGCCAGTCAGTTTGCTCTTGAAACCCAGTTTGGACCTATCCCTGAGCCCAGTGAGCAACCCCAGATCCATTACCAGAGCGCAGCTCGCGCACTTCTCGACAAAATCGAAGAACCGGGTCCAATTGCCGAGCAGCTGGCGGTTCTGCTCGCTCACACTGGTAATGATCTGGCGCGCTGCGAAACGCTGCTCTCCGAGCTGCTCGGCAAGCGCGAGCAATGGCTGCCACTGATCTATGATGCAGGGGAAAATCGGCACTATTTCCAACAGGTCATCGAACAGGTTGTCAGTGACAATCTGCTGCAACTTGACGAGGCGTTGATGCCAATTGCAGGTGAATTGATCGAATTGATCGATTTTGCTGCGCGTCACGTGTCGCCAGAGGACAATCTAGCCCTCAGCCAACTGGTGGGCATCTGTGAACTGCCAGAAACCGGCCTTGTCGGGCTCGAGCAGTGGAAACTGATACTCAGCCTGCTGGTTATCAAAAGTGGCGAGCCGCGCAAAAGTCTTACCAAAGCTCATGGCTTCCCCAGCGACCAAAAAGAAACCAAGGCGCGCATGACCGTCCTGCTCGACTGGTGCCGCGAACACCCTAAGCTAAATGAACTGATTGCCGATGTTATGCACCTGCCCGATGCAGAGATCGATCAGTCACAGCAAAAAATGCTCGACGCACTGAGTACGTTGCTGCCGCTACTGGCGGCACAGTTGGATGTTATTTTTCAACAGCAGGGACAGTGCGACTATCCGGCGATTACCCTGGCGGCTCTCGACGCACTGGAACCTGGGGCGGAGGATGGCGCTGTTTCCGATATCACACTGCGTCTCGACTACCAGTTGCGACATATTCTGGTCGATGAATTTCAGGACACCTCAGCGGCACAGATTAGACTACTCGAACAACTCATTGCTGGCTGGCAGCCCGACGATGGTCGCACGCTGTTTTTGGTCGGCGATGCCATGCAGTCGCTGTATGGTTTCCGCAATGCCAATGTCGGACTGTTCCTCAACGCTCAGCGACACCCTGTGGGGCCAGTGCAGTGTACGCCGCTGACATTGAGCTCCAACTTCCGCTCTCAGCAGGGCATTATCCAATGGGTCAACAGCGCCTTTAGTCAAGCCTTCCCTGCACTGGCCGATATAAGCCGCGGGGCGATTCCCTACTCTCCCTCTGTCGCCGTTAAAGCGGCCGACAAAGGTCAGGCGGTAAGCTTTCAGGGGTTTGCTGGCGACGACCATGAAGCCGCTGAGGCGCGCTATATCGCAGACCTCTGTTGCGACCTGCGTGATCATCATCACGGCGAGTCAATCGCTATACTGGTGCGCGGGCGCGGCCATCTGCGGGCGATTATTCCGGCGTTGCGCGAGGCCAATTTGCACTGGCAAGCAATCAATATAACCCCGTTAGCGAGCAGGATGCCGGTTATTGACCTGCTCTCGCTAACCCGCGCCCTGCTGTCACCAGCGGACAAAATTGCCTGGCTGGCGCTGTTGCGAGCGCCTTTTTGCGGACTCACTCTCGCCGATTTGCTGGTTATTGCCAATCACGTTGAAAACCACAATGAAACCAGCCAGCAAACTAATAATGCACTATTGGTTCCGCTCACTGGATTGCGCGAGGCTATGGAGGCGCCATTAACTCAACATGGCCGACAAACTTTGCAGCGCGTGATTCCGCTGCTTGAGGGTGCCTGGCAACAGCGTGGGCGTGGCGGTTTGCGCTCAAGCGTAGAGCAATTATGGATAGACCTCGGCGGACCGGCTACGCTGGCCAACAGTGCAGACCTCAGCGATGTTCGCAGCTATCTCGACCTCTTGGAGAACTGGCAAACCGGGGCAACTCTGGCGGATTGGAACAGCTTTAAACTCGCGGTCGGGCAACTCTACGCAGCCCCTTCGCCAGATGATGCCGGCTCGGACAGCCTGAATGGCAACGATCAATCTTCGACCATCCAGATTATGACTATACACAAGGCTAAAGGACTGGAATTTGACCATGTTATTTTGCCCGGACTGAGTCGCGGCTCGCGCCCTGACAAGAAGCAGCTGTTGCGCTGGCAGCAGCATATTGATGAGCATAGTGATTCCTCGCTGATGATGGCACCACTGGGTGCTCACGACGAGGAAGATGACAGCGTCTATCGCTATCTGAAGCGCGAGGACAGTCTGAAAACACGCCTGGAGAGCACTCGTGTACTCTATGTTGCCGCCACCAGAGCAGCGCGCAGGCTCTATCTGTGTGGCACATTGAAGCCACTAAAGAACGGCCAGTGGGAGCCGACCGGCAACACAACGCTGTTGACGCCGATCTGGCCAACCCTGGAGGCGGGTCTGAAAGAGCAGATTTATACTGTTCAGCAGAGCGACGTCGAGGCCACACCTGACAACAATAAGCCAGCAAAAGAGGTTGCCAGCTTGCGTCATATGCGCCGCCTGGCGACAGGGTTTAGCGCGCCGCCAAGGCCAGACAGCAGCCTCTCCCTTGGCACCGCCGAAACAGCTGCGGAGTCCACTACTGATAACGACAGCAGCCTTTCAAACCGAGCTCGTTCAATGGGCACGGTGCTGCACAGAACCCTTAAGCAAATCGCCAATGACGGCATGCAACAGTGGTCTGAGTCTCGGCTTCAGCAGTTACCCTTAACCTGGGCAGCGCAACTCAAGGAGCTCGGCATGCTAGCTCAGCCAAATGAACTGGACAGTCTGCTGCAGGCGCTGAACAACATGCTCGCGGATGAGCGGGGTCGCTGGATTCTCAAGCGCCATGATCAGGCACAATGTGAGCAAGCGCTCGGTTATAAATACACCGACAGTGGTCATATGGGCACCTCAGTCATTGACCGGACCTTTATCGATGATGGCGTTCGCTGGATTATTGATTACAAGTTGTCCCAACCTGCGCAAGGCGAGTCTGAAGCCCAATTTATTAGCCGTCAGAGCCGTGCCTACAGCGCACAGCTTAGTCACTACGCGAAACTCTACCGCAGCATGCAGCCGAATCCTGTTCGCTGCGCGCTCTATTTCCCGCAAATCCCCATGTTTATTGAGCTTGAAGCCGAATAATCTTCAAAAGCCAGTATATTTCAGTACAATAGTGTCCCTCTATGAACAACGTACTTGGTTAGGACATCAGACATGGATCCCCACGCTGTAGAAAACATTAATATTGAACCACCAGAGGTCTTAATTACGCCGGCGGAACTGAAGCGTGCAATCCCGCTGTCAGAAAAAGCCCGTGCCGTAATCTCTCAGGGGCGCAAGGATATCGAGAATATTCTCCAGCGTAAGGATCACCGTATTGTGGTCGTTGTTGGGCCCTGCTCGATTCACGATCTGAAAGCCGCTCATGACTATGCCAAAAGGCTTAAGACTGTGGCCGAGAAAGTCAGCGACACACTGCTGATTGTTATGCGCGTCTATTTCGAAAAACCGCGCACGACCACTGGATGGAAAGGATTGATCAACGATCCGTTTATGAACGACTCGTTTAAGATCACCGATGGCCTGCATATTGGCCGCCAACTACTGCATGATATTTTAGAAATCGGTCTGCCCACCGCCACCGAGGCACTGGACCCTATTTCACCGCAGTATCTGCAAGACCTGATTGCCTGGTCGGCGATTGGCGCGCGCACAACTGAATCGCAGACCCACCGTGAGATGGCCTCGGGTTTATCCTCTGCGGTTGGGTTTAAAAATGGCACCGATGGCAGCCTGACAGTTGCCATTAATGCTCTGCAGTCAGTCGCCAGCCCGCACCGTTTTCTCGGCATAAACTCCGACGGCAATGTGGCGATTATTACAACTAAGGGAAATCCTCATGCGCACGTGGTTTTGCGCGGCGGTAACGGCAAGCCCAACTACGACTCGGTCAGTGTCTCAATCTGCGAGCAAGAATTGCATGCGGCGGGAATTGCGGCCAATGTTATGGTCGACTGCAGTCACGCCAACTCGAATAAAGATCACAATCTGCAGCCATTGGTACTCGACAATGTTGCCAATCAAATTTTTGAAGGCAACAAGTCAATTATTGGCGTGATGCTAGAGAGCAATATCAATGCTGGTAGCCAAAAGCTCTCGAGTAATGCCGATGATATGCAGTACGGCGTTTCGGTTACCGATGCCTGCATTGACTGGGAAACCACCGAAACCGCTCTGCTGTCGATGGCAGACAAGCTTCGCGATGTGTTAAAAAACCGCTAAGAGTCTTTGAACAGACGGGGAAACGCCTATGATTAGACTACTTTTACTCGTCGCAATTATCTTTTCGATCTGGTACTGGTGGTCAGCAGTCACTCGCTTGCCGAAGGAAAAACGGCGCGCGTTTTTATGGCGCACCGCCTTCTGGTTAGTCTTGGCTGCCTCAGTTGCACTGGTTGCAACGGGTCGTATGCACTGGCTCGGCGCCGGATTAGCCGTATTGGTGCCGCTGCTTAAAGGCGCCTTTACTCTGGGACTGCGCGCACTGCCCTTTCTACAAATATTGAGTCGCTTCAAAACCAGCCCATCGCAATTTCGCACCCAATTCCTAGCCGTCGAGGTCAACTTCTCGACTCGCCAAATGGATGGTGAAGTGCTCGACGGGGAGTTTGCCGGCCGCCGCTTGTCCGATTTGAGCAGTGAAGAAACACAAAAGCTCAGTGATGATCTGCGCCAGGCTGATCGCGAGTCTTTCGTCCTGTTGCAGGCTTATCTGCTGCGCAATGGTCGTGGCGGAGAGCAGTTTCAGCAAGATTCCGCAACCAGTAACTTTTCCCAACTGTCCGCTGAAGAAGCACTTAATATTCTTGGCCTCGAATCTGACGCCTCGAAAGAAGAGATTATTAAAGCCCACAAACGGTTGATTCAACGCCTGCATCCAGATCGTGGCGGCAGTGATTATCTGGCAGCAAAAATCAATGCGGCAAAAGATACACTGATCTGACTGTTCTCAACCACCGACACAGAGCCCCATAACCAGCCGCGCTGCAATTGAGCAACCTCCTTAGCGCCAATACTAAAAGAGCATTCTATGCGCCACGGGCATCAAGAGATTGATTCTGAGCGGAAGATCAACTGGAAGATATTTCAGGTTATCTGGCCCTATCTACTCGAGTATAAGGTTCGTATTGTTATCGCCATCGCTTGCCTGGTGCTATCCAAAGCGGCCAGTGTCTACGGGCCCTTTCTGCTTAAAGATATTGTCGATACACTCAGTGCAAATGGTCTCGCCAGCGACAACTCCAGCACTGCCTCGAGTCTGATTATCGTCCCTGTCGGACTTGTTTTAGCCTATGGATTTGCCCGTTTTTCGATGATCTTACTCGGCGAAATTCGCGATACCGTCTTCGGCCGGGTGACCGAGCGCGCCATGCGTCGTATTGGCCTGCAAGTATTTGTTCATGTGCACAATCTGGATCTCGACTTTCACCTCAATCGCCGTACCGGCGGGTTGGCGAGAGATATAGAGCGCGGCACCACTGGCATCAGTTTTTTGATGCGTTTCTTTGTCTTTAACATTGCTCCCACCCTAATCGAAATAGGCCTGGTAATTGGTCTGCTGCTTTACAATTACGGTATCGCATTTGCGGCCATCACTATGGCGTCGGTGGTGTTGTATATTCTCTTCTCGATGGTCACCACAGATTGGCGCACCCAGTTTGTGCGCGAAGCGAACAAAGCTGACTCCGCTGCGAGCACCAGATCGATCGACAGCCTGCTCAACTATGAAACGGTTAAATACTTTACCAATGAAGAGTATGAAGCTCGCCGCTACGACGAAGCACTTGCCGACTGGGAGACTGCGCGGCGCAAAAACCGACTTTCGCTCCTCTCACTCAACACTGGCCAAGCCCTGATTATCACCACCGCCATGACTGCCATGATGTGGCTAGCCGCGCAGCGCGTGACTCAGGGCAGTATGACCATCGGTGATTTTGTGCTGATCAATGCTTTTATGATGCAACTGTTTATACCGCTTAATTTTCTCGGCTTCGTCTACCGTGAAATCAAAGGTTCAATGGCGAATATTGAAAATATGTTTCGTTTGATGGAGCTCAGTAGCAAGGTCATCGATGCGCCCGCGGCAAAACAACTCAACGTTAATCAGGGCCATATTCGCTTTGACCATGTCTCGTTCAACTACCAGCCTGATCGGCAGATTCTCGACAATATCAGCTTTGAGATTCAACCCGGCGAAAAGGTCGCGATCGTCGGAGCCAGTGGCGCAGGCAAATCGACCCTAGTAAAACTATTGTTTCGTTTCTACGATCCAAGCCACGGCAGCATCTCAATTGACGGGCAGGATATTCGCACTATTTCTCAGCGGTCCCTGCGCGCGGCAATCGGCATAGTGCCCCAGGATACGGTTCTGTTTAACAGCAGTATTTTTGACAATATTCGCTACGGCAAGCCCGAGGCCAGCGATGAAGAGGTCTACACCGCGATACGCATGGCCCACCTTGAAGGCTTTATCAAGCAGCTGCCTGAAGGCGTGGATACGATGGTCGGTGAACGCGGCTTGAAGTTATCCGGCGGTGAGAAACAACGTGTCGCGATAGCCAGGACAATTCTCAAACGACCACCAATCCTGTTGTTTGACGAAGCCACCTCGTCACTGGACAGTAAGTCCGAGCGTTCAATATTAGCTGCCTTAGAAGAAATTGCCCAGGGCCATACTAGCCTGGTCATCGCCCATCGCCTTTCCACCATTGTTGATGCAGACAGAATTGTGGTACTGGATCAGGGAGTGATTGTCGAACAGGGCCACCATGAGCAGTTGTTAGCCTTAAACGGTCGCTATGCCGACCTTTGGTCCGCTCAGCTGAGGGATTCAAGTACCCAGTAATTCTCACAAACAAGTATAAAAACTCTGGCTGAGAGCCCTCGTGCTGCTTTAATCGCCGCTAGTTCAGACTTTAATGTTAACTAGTTCGCACTATTGAGGTGTCACAGTTGCAGCCTGTACGGCAGATCATAAAATCGCCCCACTAGTAATCGGAAAGTGTTGGCATGCTGCTGACAAGGAGCTTGAACGGAATGGGCATTAATCTAAAAAGCGTCAGTCAATTTGTCGGCACTGTTGCACTATTTTTCCTGATCAGTGCTCCAGTCTTCAGCGAGACGGTTGACATCAGCTATCAGAGTGCTGGCACATCTGCCGCACTCAACACGAGTAGTGGCTCAGTCGATGCTGGACTCCACGAAATTACTATCGACGGCAATAGCAGCCTTGCAGTCAATACCTCCAACAGTAGAACGACAGGAACCTGGACAGCGACGATAAACAGCTACGATGACATTCAAAATGGCGCTGGGAAGTATAACAGTGGCCGCAATGGTAAAGAAAAATACGCTAAGGCGGGTTATTTGTTTGGCCTGTTGGACCTTTCTGAAAGCCTCAGCGCGACCGCGGCAAAATACAATGCACTGGTTAACTATGTGATCTGGGACATTATGGGACGAGTGCCCGATCTCAATGATCGCAGCGACAAACGGACTGTGCGTGCCTTAATGAAGCAGGCAAATCAAAACAAAGGCTTTGACTGGTCCACCACCATGCTGGTTTATACTGCCGACGACCGCCGCACCACACGCGAGTTCTTTGCTCCACTGCCGCCTATTGCAACACCAATTCCCAGCGCGCTGTTTTTATTTGGCTCTATGGTCCTTGGCCTATTTGGCATTGTCACACGCAAGCGAGTCACCACAGATTAAATAGCGCCGTCACCAACAGGTCTAAAAACACGCTTTAAGGCCCCAACAAGCAACTGATCGACTGCCAACCGATCAACCTTAAAAAGGCTTCCCTCTCACTAGAAGAGATCGGGGGAGCCTTTTTAGATTGTGCCTATCAACCGGCGTTTATCTCGCAGCAGCACAGATAAAATGAATATAACGCCCCAGCCACTTAAAGGGTTCCTGCACAGAGTGGCGCAGTTCCATATCGATCACTGCCTGTGGATTTTCATGCCCGCCACGCTGTGTGGTGACATAGTCGTGAAATACCCTGATACCACTGCTGTAATCGGTTGCCAATCCCGCCTGTTCTAGCCACTGTTGCACTATGTCTGGCTGCAGCGGCGCGCCCGGCGTCAGACTGCCTGGATCAGCGGCAAACTCGCCTTGCAGCACATTAAAGTTGCCACGAATTAAATTGCGATAAACCAGTGCATTCTGATTGTAAAAAGTTAACGACAACAGGCCCGAGGGTGCCATATAACAATGTAGCCTCTCAATCAGCGCCTCTGGCTCGGCAAGCCACTCCATCACCGCGTGACACATCACCAGATCAAATTGACCTAAGTCCTCACCCTCAAGCGCTTGATAGGGTTGCTGATGCCAGATAATCTTGTCCAGCACTGCAGCTTCCACAGCGAGTTTCTGCGCCGCTGCAAGCATTTGCTCAGAGAGATCACAGTAGACAACCTGATGGCCCAGCTTGGCCAGCGCCACCGTCAGCTGCCCCAAGCCACCGCCGATATCCAGAATTCGTAATGGCGCTTGCGATTCTAACCGCGGCAGCGCAGCGAGCAGATCGCGCCAGATAACCGCCAGCCGGATATCTCCCTTCAGGCCACCGTACACCTTGCGCGAAAATTTCTCGCTGAGGTCATCAAAATTTCTATCACGGATATTATTACTCAAGCGGTAAACCACACTGTTGTTGGAAGGTTAAGGTGGCGATATTAACGTGAATCTAGGCGAGCATATATAGCCGGCACTCTATAGCCGAGAGTAGATTTGCCCTTTACAATGGGCAACCTGAAAAAAGGCGCCCGTTATGTCACTACAATCTACTTCCCAGCATTCAGTATCCGAGCAATCAGCAACAGTGCTGCTGACCCAAGAGCTTATTCGCCGTCGCTCGGTAACACCGCAAGACTGCGGTTGTCAGGAAGTCATGATTGAGCGCCTGAGTGCCATTGGCTTTAATATTGAACGCCTGCGTTTTGGCGATGTCGATAATTTCTGGGCCGTGCACGGCAGTTCGGGACCAACACTGTGTTTTGCCGGACACACCGATGTGGTACCGACCGGACCAGAGGAAAATTGGCAGCAGCCACCCTTTGAGGCCACTATTACTGATGGCTATATTGTCGGTCGTGGTGCCGCCGATATGAAAGGATCGTTGGCCGCCATGGTCGTGGCCGCGGAGCGCTTTGTCGCCGAGCACCCAGATCACTATGGACGTATTGCGTTCCTTATCACCAGCGATGAGGAAGGTATTGCCATCAATGGCACGGTCAAGGTGGTTGAATGGTTGCAGCAACACAATCAGCTGCCAGAATGGTGCCTCATTGGCGAGCCCTCGAGCACCAATCAGTGCGGCGATGTGATTAAAAATGGTCGCCGTGGCTCGCTCGGCTGCACGCTGACCGTAAAGGGCCAGCAAGGCCATGTTGCCTACCCTCATCTGGCAGACAATCCGGTGCATCGAGCGGCTCCTGCTCTGGCAGCACTGGCTAGCGAAGTTTGGGATAACGGCAATCAATTCTTCCCGGCGACGAGTTTCCAGATCTCTAATATCCAAGCTGGCACCGGTGCTACCAATGTGATTCCAGGTGAATTACAGGTGATCTTTAATTTTCGTTTTTCAACTGAATTGACCGAACAGCAGATTGTTCAGCGCACAGAGAAAATACTCGATGATCACGGTCTGCAGTACGCAGCGGACTGGAACCTCAGTGGACATCCGTTTCTAACCTCAGAGGGGGCGTTAGTCAGTGCGACGGTCGAGAGCATTGCTGCAGTCACCGGTTTAGCCGCTGAGCTGTCTACCGCAGGTGGCACCTCTGATGGTCGCTTTATTGCTCCATTGGGTGTTCAGGTGATCGAACTCGGCCCGGTGAATGCCAGTATTCATAAGATTGACGAAAACACTAATATCGATGACCTAAACAATCTGACCGCCATTTATCAGACGCTATTAGGCAAGCTTTTAGTCAGCGCCCATGCTCAGTAAGCCGGCGACTTAGGTTGCTCGGCGCAACGTAAGCACACCGATACAAAATAATAATAATCGGCTATTGGTCTAGCTCCAGTGGCTTTGCGACAGTGAAACAATATGGGCACTCTGAACACCGCGTTGTATCTCTCCACCATTGTTATCTGGGGCTCGACCTGGCTGGCTATTACCTACCAGCTTGGTGAAGTCGATCCATTGGTATCGGTGATCTACCGTATGGCGCTGGCCTCGGCGCTGCTGTTTATCTGGTGCTGGATTAAAAAGATCCCCCTGCGCCTCAGTCTTGGCAATCATCGCTTTCTGTTCGCCCAGGGTTGTTTTCTATTTGGCTTCAATTTCTGGACCATTTATTGGTCGGAGGTTTATCTGCCGAGTGGCCTGGTTGCGGTGATTTTTTCGCTACTGGTATTTTTCAATATTATCAATGGCAGACTGTTTCTAAACTACCCAGTGACACTGCAGAGCGTGGTCGGCGGCTTAATTGGTCTGCTCGGCATCAGCATGCTTTTCTATCCCGAGATTGCCTCGTTCTCGACCTCCAGCGATGGACTGCTCGGCTTTATGCTCGCTTTCATTGCCGTGGCCTTGGCCTCGCTGGGTAATATTATTGCGACGCGAAATGGCAATACCGGTATATCAGTCTGGGCAATTAATGCTTGGTCGATTCTGTATGGCGCGGCTGTTTTAACCGTTATCGCACTGCTCACCGGAACTGAGTTTACCTATGGATCAACCCTTGAGTACACGCTCTCACTGGTCTATCTCTCGGTGTTTGGCACCATCCTCGCCTTTGGCGCCTACCTCAAGCTATTGATCAATATAGGACCCAACCGCGCCGGTTATAGCTCGCTTATTATCCCTTTCGTTGCGATCATCCTGTCGACAATCTTTGAGAGCTACCAGTGGACGCTGCTGGCTGTCGCTGGTTTTGTGCTGGTAGCGCTGGGCAATTTTCTGGTCCTGACCCGACGTTGAAATATTTCCACACCGATTACTAGGCTGAAATTTCTAGTCTGAACTTGTTAAGAGAGACTTACTGAGGTAATTTTTTCAGCGCATAAATATCATAGCGCGTGGATTTCCCTTCCAGTGAATAGCTGGGCTTAGTCTGCGCCAAAAAGCCTGCACCAGCCGGGCGCTTTACAACCACCCGATACTGAGCCACCGCTAGCGCACTGGCGAGCAGTTGGTCTGCGTCATTATCTGCGCCAACGATCGCATGAAATGCCTGCATTTGTTTTTTGACCTTGGCGGACTTTTTACGCAGTGGAAACATCGGATCAACATAGACGATATCTGGACGCCAGACCTCAGCCTCTGAGCTGATCAATTGCTCGGCAAGGCTATTGAGATAATCGGCGGCACTGCCCTCGAGTAAGCTGAGTCTGTTGATAATTTCATCTAACTCTGGATCTCTCGAGTCATAGCCTGTCGATTCACAGCCTCTAGATTCTTCACCGCCGCGACTTAAACCATCGGCGAGCAAACTGTGGACAATAGGATTGCGCTCCAACATCGCCACCGTGCAACCCAGAGAGGCCAGCACAAAACCATCACCACCAAGGCCTGCGGTGAGGTCGAGAACCTGCGGCGCGAACTTACCCGAGACACCGACTGCCTTGGCGATGGCCTGACCATTGCCACCGCCATGGCGGCGCCGGTGACTGTGCTCCGAGCCAGCAAAGTCGCAGCGGATAGATCCATAACCCTTATCTGCAGATGGCACCAGCGCCAAGCCACTGTCGGAATACTCGAGCAGATAGTCATAGGCGTCCGAGCCAGCGCTGTGCATTGGCAGCGATAATTTATCGGCAAGCTGCTGCGCCTGCCCGATAAAATCAGCCGAGGCAACTGCGACGCGGATGACCGGGGTACACTCTGTAGCCATTAAAATATCTCTTGTTGGTAACTTAACCAGTGGGTATGTCATTTTGGCTGATTATAACGTTACAGGACAGCGATCGGGCACCTATAATGCTGCGTCTAGTTTACTGCTTATTGAGTTATCTACAGGGTCTTACAAAGGTCCGCCAGCCGGAGTTTCTATGCCATACAAAAACAGCATGCTATTACTGACCCTTATCACCCTGCTTGTGGGCTGCGAACGCTATGCTTTCACTCTAAATGAGCAGCCAATCTATACTCCCAACTCTGTCTATAGTGGTTACCGAATTGGCGATCCGGCACTGGCCAGTTGTGTCAAACAGGCACTGGTCGATTCAAAAATCACCCAACCCGAGCAACTGCAGGTACTTAACTGCACCTATGCCGGCGTCACTCAACTCAAAGGTATCGAGACTTTCTCGAGACTCAGAAGCGTTAATTTGAGCCATAATCAGTTGACTGACATTAAACCATTGCTATTTCTTGGCGATCTACGCCAAGTTAATCTCGAAGAAAACCCCAACATCAGCTGCAGCGATGTCGAAGCGCTGGCAAACCTGTTAGAAAAGGCTGATATTGTGGCGCCAATCTGCAGCACAGCGATATGACAATCTGTTGACTGCGCCATTACGGTGCAAAAAGATACCCACAATAGCTGTGGATAACTTTGTGGATTAAATAGGAATGCGGGGTGTTTATCCCCCAATAACGGGCATAACTGTTAAATTGATCAAATTTTAACCAGCTAAAAATAAGTATTAAAATCAAAGAGTTAGTTTTTTGCAGGCCAAAAATCAATAGCTTAGGAGACTTTTATGAAACTAATTGTAGGAATGTCTGCTATCTGTGGAAAAAAATCGTAAATAGTTTTACTAAACGATCAAAAAAATATTGCAGTGACGAAAAAAAAATGGTTCAACGCAATTTTTGTTTGCTTAAAAATCGATCCGTTTGTCTTTGGCACTGACAGCCAAGCTGACACATTTGTCAATGGCTCTAGCGCAGCTCAAGCCAGTTAAAGCCCTGTTGCTGGCAGGCATAATGAAGGTTGCCGCAACCATCAATAACCGCTTCCACTGCAGTCTTTACTTTTTCCAGGCTGTTATTCTTTTCACTGATATGACCAATCACCAGCTGTTGCATGCGCTGCTGATCAATTGCGGACAGAAGCTTGGCCGTCTGTTGATTATTCAGATGCCCCCAAGGGCCGGCCACGCGATCTTTTAAAAATTCTGGATAGGCTCCGGCATATAACATATCGAGATCATGGTTGGCCTCAATAAGCAGACCGTCGCAATTAGCGTACACAGACTCGATATGGGGCGTTAGCGAACCGACATCTGTAAGTATACCCAGCTGGTGATCTTCGCTGTTAAACAGGTACTGAACAGGCTCTCTGGCGTCGTGAGGAACGGGGACTGGCGTGACCAGAAGATCACCGATCTGGAATGCAGTGTGGCTATCAATAATATGGTGGGGAAAGACTTTATCGTCTGCCTGCCTGCTGCGCAGACAGCCGGCTGTCACATAGACATCAATAGCGTATTTCGATGCCAGCGGCACGACCCCTTTCCAGTGATCGCTGTGCTCGTGGGTGACTAGGATCGCGTCGATACAGTCTGGGGTCTTGCCGAGCTTTTCCAGTCTCTTGACGGTATCGCGAATAGAGAAACCGCAGTCGATCATAACGCAGGTCTCTCGCCACTCGACCAGAGTCGCGTTACCTTTACTGCCACTGCCTAGAGAAGCAAAACGCATAGTCTCAATAACCTTTTTCGAACAACCCTTTATCAACAATCCCTTTGCCACAATCGCCTAGCAGTGGCCGCCCGGCAGTGATCCCCTAGCAGCGACCAGAGTAAAAGGTTATCAAGACATATTGCTGCGCAGCACTTTTAACAGGCGCAGAGCTTCAGCTTTGTTTAGCCCCTGCCCTTCAGCACCGACAATGCGGACCTCGACATTGGCGCCAACGGTCTCCACCAGAACGCGATAGTTCACCTCTAAAATCTCGTCACTGCCGCCACCGAACCACCGCGCAAAAAATCCTGGCTCATCGGCTGTCTCATCGCTGTAGTTAACGTAAATAATGCCCTCTGAACGATTTTGATCAATACTGACAAAACCGCCGCGATCGGCAGAATAGATTATGGATGCCCAGGTTCTATCAAAACTTAGCTTGGCATTGATAAAGGGATCAGCGACTTCAGGAGCGACCACCTCTACTTTCGCATCGCCGCCGATATCCTGAGCGAGCAGCGATACCGAAGCATAATTTGCGCTGTCGGCCAATTCATTGGCAATCATCGACAGCATGTCCTGTTCGCGCTGGTCACTGTCAGACCCCTGTGGCCAGGCGGCCTGATCTTCCTCAGAGCGAGGCGCCTGATTGTGCAGCGCCGAAATCTCAGCACTGTCCAATTGCACACCAGGGGAAATCTGAAAACGGAAGCGGTGGGAATTTTCTTCATCCGAATTAAATTTAACCCAGACAGTCTCGATAACACCTTTCGACCCGTCGGCCAACGCAGCGGGCACACCATTGCGGTTTAGCACGTTGCGAACACGCGGCCAAACTTCGCTTGGCGGCACATTGATCAGCACCCAGCGACGTCCTTCCAAACTCTGAATTTTTACCATCTGCTCGAAGGTGTTGACCGATGCCGGCTGCGGGCGTGGCACGTCAAACTCAATCAACTCAACATTGTTGATGGGAATTTGTGGCACCGGGTAAATCTGCCCGAGAACAATACTGTCGAGCCCTTCTGGCACGACTGTCACATCAGTTTCTTCAGCAAGCAGATAATCATTACTGCGATCACGCAAGCCCAGCCAGCCGCATCCGCTTAGACTCAGAATAACAACTATATTCAGCGCGCTAATCAATCGTTTCATCGTTATTGGCAACCCATCAATTTGGTTAAAAACAGTTTAAATTAAGATTAAATCAGTTCAGCACTGCGCATTGCAGCGCGAACCCTTTCATGGTGTGATGCACTCAAAGGCGTCATCGGCAGCCGCAGCACATTGCTTAACAAACCCAATTCAGCCACCGCCCACTTGACCGGGATCGGATTGGCTTCAACAAACAGGTCGCGATGCAGCGCGCAGAGTTTTGTGTCTAGCGATGCTGCCCGGGCAGCATCGCCGGCCAGCGCTGCGGCACACATCTGTGCCATTAACTTTGGCGCAACATTGGCCGTCACTGAGATATCACCGTTGCCACCCATCAGCATCAACTCTCGGGCGGTGGCATCGTCGCCAGAGTAAATAGCAAAGCCTGCTGGACGCTCGGCAATCAGCTGTCTGGCACGATCAAGATCGCCTGTCGCTTCTTTGATACCAATAATGTTTTCAATTGAACTGAGCCGCAGAACGGTCTCGGGCAGCATATCGCAGGCAGTGCGACCCGGCACGTTATAGAGAATCTGATCTATATCCACCGCTTCAGCAATGGCTTTGTAGTGCAAATAAAGACCTTCCTGAGTCGGCTTATTGTAATAAGGCGTAACCAGCAAACAGGCGTCGGCACCTGAATCCGCCGCTGCTTGGGTTAAAACAATCGCTTCGCTTGTCGAGTTGGCGCCGGTTCCTGCAATAATTGGCACTCGGCCAGCGGCCTGCTCCACGACGACACCAATAACTTGAGCGTGCTCAGCAACACTCAGCGTCGCCGACTCACCGGTTGTACCGACAGCGACAATACTGTCGGTGCCCTGCTCGATATGCCAGTCGACAAGTCTTTTCAACGCTGACCAATCCACCGCCTGAGTATCTGGGTGCATCGGGGTAACCATCGCGACAATACTTCCGCTAATCATGTCCTACTTCCTTTACAGCTATTTGATAAAAAACACATCATGGTACTGATGGCGTCAGAGTGACACAAGCGAAACCTTTGCCCTGAACTGTTCCAAAAACGCCCTGAACTCGCGCTAATTTGCACGGCGGCGACGTTTCTTTTTGGCTGGCAAGTTGTACAGATCTGCTTCGCCCTCAGGCCGGTTTTTAAAACGCCGATGAACCCATAAATATTGCTCCGGCTGTAGCTGAACAAATTTCTCAATCAATTGATTTATTCGGGTGGCATCGACAAGATCATCGCCGCTTGGAAAGTCCTCCAGCGCCGGATAAACCGTTACCTTATAGCCCTCAGATCCAGGTAGCCGAACATGGCTAAACGGCACCACTGCGGCGCCGGTCTTCTCGGCAAAGCGTGCCGTCGCATACACGGTGGCGGCCTGAACGCCAAAGAAAGGCGCAAACAAACCCTGACCTAAGCCGTAATCTTGATCGGGCCCGTACCACAGAGAGTGCCCTTGCTTTAGCGCTTTCATCGTTCCACGCACATCGCGACGTTCAAACACAGCATTGTCGCCAATCGACTGCTGCAACCGGCCTCGGGCTTGCAGGAAGTCGTAAACCGGATTGCCATGGGCGCGATACATACCATCCATTTGCCACTGCGACGATAGAGCTGCGGCACCCACTTCCAGCGTGGTGTAATGAATGCCCAGCACCATTACCCCACGACCCTTAACCGCTTCAAGGTTTTCTAATCCTTCGAACTGCACCAGCTTGCTAAAACGTTTTTTCGGCCACCACCAGGCGATACCCACTTCCATAACCGCGATGCCGGTGCTGATAAAGTTGGCTCGCAGCATGGCTTTCTGTTCGGCTGCACCGAGCGCCGGAAAACAAATTTCAATATTGCGCCGAGCAATGATCTTACGCCGACTGGGAATCGCGTAAAAAATTAAACCGATCGCCTTTCCCAGCCGCAGCAGCAGAGGAAATGGCAACAGCGTAATCAGCCACCACAGGCCAAAGGCGAACCAGGTCAGCCAATAGCGCGGATGCAATAGTGTCGATTTAAACTTGGTGGCTTTTGAGCTCATAGACTAAATGCTGTCGAGTTGTATTGAGTAACACTTTTTAAAAGACGCACTGAACAACCATTACAGCAGATTAGTAATCGGCACATCAGTCGCCACATCAGCCGCATAGTCGACGCCATCAATATCAAAGCCAAACAAGGCTAAAAACTCATGCTTATAGCCGGCAAAATCTGTTAATTCGGCAAGGTTCTCTGTACTGATCTTCGCCCAAGCATCCGCTACCACGGCCTGTACCTCGGGTCGTAATTCAAGTTCATCTACGCGCAATCGCCCCTCGTTATCAGTGCGCGGGTCGGCATTGTAAAGGCACTCGGTATAGAGTCGATAAAGCTGCTCAATACAGCCTTCATGGCTGCCATCGCGCTTCATCTCTTTAAACAGCATGGCCAGATACAGCGGCATAATCGGAATCGCCGAGCTCGCTTGAGTGACCACCGCCTTGAGTACCGAGACGCGCGCATCACCACCTTTAGCGGCGAGCCTTTCGCGGATCGACAAAACGCGCTTATCGAGATCTTTCTTGGCCTGACCAATCGTGCCATCCCAATAGAGATCCCAGGTCATCTTCTCGCCAATGTAGGTGAATGCAGTGGTTTTAGCACCCTCTGCCAACACGCCCGCTTCATCCAGCGCGTCAATCCACATCTGCCAATCTTCTCCACCCATCACCGCTACTGTGTCAGAGATCTCCTGCTCATTGGCCGCTTCAAGGCTAAATTCTTGAATAATTTCTTTGTCGGTATTGATACCGCGCATAGTGATATTTTTACCCACGGGCTTGAGTGTTGAATTAAACACTTCGCCGGTTTTAGGATGTTGTCTGCGTGGTGCAGCGAGACTGTAAATCACCAGGTCGATCTGACCGAGATCCTCTTTAATGGTCGCAATGGTCTTGGCTTTTATTTCATCAGAGAAGGCGTCGCCATTAATGCTTTTCGCATACAGACCCTCTTGCTCAGCATATTTGTGGAATGCTGCTGAATTATACCAGCCAGCGGTACCGGGCTTGGTTTCCGTGCCAGGCTTTTCAAAGAAGATACCCAGTGTCGAGGCACCACTTCCAAAGGCTGCGGTAATCCGGGCTGCCAAGCCATATCCAGTCGACGAGCCAATCACCAACACACGCTTCGGTGCTTCGATAGCAGGCTGAGATTTAATAAAGTCGATTTGGTTTTTAACATTGGCTTCACAGCCAACAGGATGACTGGTAATACACATAAAGCCGCGAACGCGAGGTTTGATTATCATTCTTGAGTCTCCGTACTGTGCTGAATCAATTTTGAAGGGCGCAATGATACCCTACTGACAATCGTTACCCAAAAAAAATCACTGTTCATAGAACGAAACGTCAACAGACGCTAGTCAGCTACATTTTTGATCATGTTTAATGACAACCACGTACAATCATTTAATCACTCCCTATTGAGCAATCACATTGAATCCAGCCGCCCTAAGTTACCCTTTTCTGCGTCACGAATTTCTCCAGGCACTTGAAGATAGCGGCAGTGCCTGTGAGGCCAGCGGCTGGTATCCCATCCATCTCAGCCTGCAGCAGCATAGCGACTCCGCAGAAGGCGACAGCGGCAGCGAGAGTCAGAGTAACGCCGCGGTGATGCCGCTGTATCTGAAAGACCACTCCATGGGCGAATATGTTTTCGATCATGCGTGGGCCAATGCCTATTACCAGAATGGACTAGAGTATTACCCCAAGCTGGTCACCTCGATTCCCTTCACCCCTTCAATGGGCCCGCGGGTACGAACCGAACAGCCATTAAGTCAAGAGGAGTGCACCCAGTTAGTCGATGAAGTATTGGCGGTAGCCGCCGATACTGGCGCCTCGGGCTGGCATTTTTTGTTTCCCTCAGTAGAACATCGTCAGCTATTTAAAGACCCTCGCCTGCTGCAGCGCAGCGGTGTTCAATATCACTGGCACAATCGCGACTATCAGCACTTTGATGATTTTCTCGTCACCATGAACTCACGCAAGCGCAAAATGGTGCGCAAAGAGCGGGCTGATGTTGCTGCACAGGGCATCCGCGTCAGTATTGAGCTCGGCGCGGATATCAGCCCCGATCTCTGGGGGCTCTTCTACCAGCTCTATGAGCGCACCTATGCCAAGCGCAATGGCAGTCGCGGCTATTTAACTGAGGCGTTTTTTACTCAGATTGCCCGCACCATGCCCGAGCAAATTGCTATGGCAGTGGCTTGGATCGACGATCAGCCAGTGGCCTGTGCACTGTACTTTTTTGATGATGAAACGCTCTATGGGCGCTACTGGGGTAGTGTCGGAGAGTTTTCCTACCTACATTTTGAGCTCTGTTATTACACCGGCATTGAGTTTGCCATCAGTCGCGGACTACAGCGCTACGACGCCGGCGCTCAGGGCGAGCATAAAATTGTTCGCGGTTTTGAACCGATCGAGACCCATTCACTGCACTGGATAAAACATCCGGGGTTTCGCGATGCGATTGCACGTTTTTTAGTCGAGGAAAAAGAGGGAATTGTCCGCCATATAGAACAGGCAACAGCCATGTTGCCCTATAAGAAAGCCAGCCAGTAAGTCTTCTGCTGGATTTCTACCAACTACCCACATTAAGCATAGAAGCCCAAGGTTCTTGGGCGGGCAGTGCCTCACCCTCTTGAAGTAGCTCAATGGAGATATTGTCGGGAGAGCGCACAAAGGCCATATGGCCGTCGCGCGGTGGCCGATTGATTACCACGCCGGCAGCCATCAGTCTTTCACAGCTCGCATAGATATTCTCGACTCGATAAGCCAGGTGACCGAAGTTGCGACCACCCTCATACGCCTCCGGCTCACCCTCTTCCGGCGGCCAGTTATAGGTCAGCTCAATCAGTGGTGCTTTGGTCTCACGAGCCTGTTGAGCATCATTGGGCGCGGCAAGGAAAACCAACGTAAAGCGTCCCGCGGCAACCTCATGCCGATAAAGCTCTACTAACCCGAGAGCGTCGCAGTAAAAATTGAGGGATTTTTGCAGATCAGTTACTCTCACCATCGTGTGTAAAAATCGCATTGCCTAACCTCCCTCAACTCAAGTCAGTTTTCAAAGTGCCAAATAGCGGATATCGCTCAACAACTGGACCAGATACGTCATAAAGCGCCCGGCGTCACCGCCGTTTATGGCGCGATGGTCATAGGACAGCGCCATCGGTAACAGCAAGCGCGGCGCAAACTCAGAGCCATTCCAAACTGGTTTGATCTGAGATTTCGAGACACCGAGAATGCCGACTTCTGGAGCATTCACAATTGGCGTAAAGCCATTGCCGCCAATCGCACCCAGGCTTGACAGGGTGAAACAACCACCCTGCATTTCTGCCGGGGTCAACTTGCCATCCCGCGCCTTTCCAGCGAGCAGGCTGATCTCAGCGGAAATATCCCAGATGCCCTTTTCATTGACATCTCTGATCACCGGAACCACCAAACCGCGCGGCGTGTCCACGGCCATACCGACATGACAGTAATGCTTCTGAATAAAATGCCCACCATCGACTGAGAGAGAGCGATTAAATTCCGGGTTGGCCTGCAGTGCCGCGCCAATTGCCTTGATCAAAAAGGCCACTGGAGTAACACGTACACCGCGCTTTTCGCCCTCAGCTTTAAGGCCTTTGCGGAACGCTTCCAACTCGGTGATATCGGCATCGTCAAACTGAGTGACATGGGGAACATTCAACCAGTTACGCTGCATATTGGCTGCCGTGAGCTTCTGTATTTTGCTCAGTGCAAGCTCTTCGATATCACCAAACTGACTAAAGTCGATGGCTGGAATCGCTGGGATACCGCTGCCACCCGCTGCTGCAGCTGGTGTGTCTTTGTTCTGCATCACCTGCTTAACAAAATTGCTCACATCGTCTTTTAGAATACGCCCTCGCGGACCACTGCCGGGGACCTGACTAAGCTCTACACCCAGCTCACGGGCGATCAAACGCACCGCTGGTCCAGCGTAGATATCAGACGCAGCATTATTCTGGCGCGGCTCAGCAGGACTAGTCGCCGGCTGTGCCGGTTGCCCTGGGGCAGACTGAACGGCACCAGGTTGACTAGCCGCGGATACTGCAGCTGCAGCTTTCTGCGGCCCAGTCTCGCTTGATACGGGAGTTGCCGCAACTGGAGCGGGAGCAGGCTGTTTAACAGCGGGCTCTTGCACAGCTGCCACATCGGCGATCACTTCAAACAGTGCAACATCGTCGCCGGTGCCAAGCTTATCGCCCTCGGCAACAACAATTTTTAACACTTTGCCAGAATGGGTTGAAGGCACATCCATGGTCGCTTTGTCAGACTCAAGCACGACCAGTGTGTCACCCTCATTCACCTCATCGCCTACGGCAACGCAAATCTCAATCACATCGACCTTATCATCACTGCCAATATCCGGAACCTTGATCATCTGTTCAGCGGAGCTCTGCGCAGCGCTTGGTTGTGGCTTCGCTTCTGGCTCAGAGTCAGATTCAGAGTCAGATTCAGATTCAGACGCAGAGTCGGCGGCTGGCTGGTGAGACACCTGCTCCACCTCTTCGGCGTCTGCGACATCAGTTGCTGCTGCCTCACCGGCCACGTCGATTTCAGCGATGGCATCGCCCACTTTAACCGTGGCACCCTCGGCAACCAGATACTGGGTCAACACGCCGGTCGCCGGACTGGGTATATCCATCGTCGCCTTATCGGATTCCAAAACCAGCAGCGAATCTTCAACCTCAACACTGTCGCCTGGACTTAACCCTAGCTCGATAACCTCTACGGTCTCCGCGCCACCTAGATCTGGAACTACTACTGTCTGTATTGTCACATTGATTCCTTTTTTAGCATTTACCTGAACAACCTCTCCAGCGCGCCAAGCATTAGCTCGGCTTAGACCAGCAGCGGGTTGGTCTTTTCAGGGTCGATACCAAATGATTTTATCGCTTCACTCACAACCGATGACTTGATCGCACCCTCGTCTGCCAGCGCTTTCAGCGCCGCTACCGTAATAAAGTACCGGTCCACTTCAAAGAAGCTGCGCAGTGCCTCGCGGCTATCACTGCGGCCGAAACCATCGGTCCCCAGTACAGTCAGCGGCTTGTCGATATATTTACGCATCTGCTCAGCATAGTTTTTCATGTAATCCGTTGCGATCACCACTGGGCCTTCGGCGCCATCGAGCTGCTCGGTGAGATAGGCTCTCTTCGGCTTGCTATCAGGGTGCAGTAAGTTCCAGCGATCAACCTGCTGACCTTCTCGGGTTATTTCGTTAACACTGGTTAGACTCCAGATATCCGACTCAACCGCGTAGGTCTCTTTCAGAATCTTCGCCGCTTCACGCACTTCATTGAGAATCGTACCCGCACCCATCAGCTGTACACGCAGCTTAGCTTTGCCGCCCTGAGAGAACTTGTAAATGCCTTTGATAATGCCCGCTTCAGCGCCCTCAGGCATGGCCGGCTGCTTGTAGTTTTCGTTCATCGTGGTGAGGTAATAGAAACAGTTTTCTTTGTCCTCAAACATGCGTTTAACACCGTCCTGCACAATCACCGCTAACTCGTAGCTGTACGTTGCGTCGTAGCTACGGCAGTTAGGCACAGTGTTGGCGAGGATATGGCTGTGGCCATCCTGGTGTTGTAAACCTTCACCGTTCAAGGTGGTGCGGCCAGCAGTGGCACCAATCAAGAATCCGCGCGCCTGACTATCGCCAGCAGCCCAAGCCAGATCGCCGATACGCTGGAAACCAAACATAGAATAGAAAATGTAGAACGGAATCATCGGGCAGCTGCTGGTACTGTAGGCCGTGGCCAGAGCAATCCAAGCCGACATGGCGCCAGCTTCATTGATGCCCTCTTCGAGAATCACACCCTTCTTATCTTCTTTGTAATACATGATCTGCTGGTGATCGTGGGGCACATACTTCTGCCCTTCCGACGTGTAGATACCGAGCTGGCGGAACATACCTTCCATACCAAAAGTACGGGCTTCGTCGGGAACAATCGGCACCACGGAGCTACCAATGGTTTTGTCTTTTATCAGCGTCGATAGCACGCGCACAAACGCCATGGTGGTGGAAATTTCTCTCTCGCCACTGCTCTCCAACTGCTTTTTAAAGGTCGATAGTTCCGGCACCTTCATGGCAGTGAAGTCCGCTTTACGGGCTGGCAGTGAACCACCCAGAGAGGCGCGGCGTCTGCGCATATACTCGAGTTCAGGACTGTCCTCTGGTGGACGGTAGTAGGGAACATTTTCCAGCTGATCATCGGGCACCGGAATACCGAAACGATCGCGGAAACCACGTAGGCTGTCTATGTCGAGCTTCTTCACCGAGTGAGTGTCGTTGGCTGCTTCGCCTGCGCCACCAAGACCGTAACCTTTTACTGTGTGGGCAAGAATAACCGTTGGCTGACCTTTGTGAGCAGAGGCTTCAGCATATGCTGCATAGACTTTATAGGGGTCGTGACCACCGCGATTGAGATACATAATCTGATCGTCAGTCATATCGGCGACCAACTCAAGCAGCTCCGGATACTTGCCGAAGAAATGTTCACGGGTGTAGGCGCCGCCATTAAATTTATAGTTTTGCAGTTCGCCGTCACAGACCTCGTCCATGCGCTTGACCAGCAAACCGGTGGTATCTTTCTCAATCAGACGGTCCCAGTGACGTCCCCAGACCACCTTGATAACATTCCAACCCGCTCCGCGGAACACACCTTCGAGCTCCTGCATGATTTTGCCGTTACCGCGCACCGGGCCATCGAGGCGCTGTAAATTACAGTTAACCACAAAAATCAAGTTCTCCAGTGGCTGGCGACCTGCCAGAGAGATAGCGCCGAGACTTTCCGGCTCATCACACTCGCCATCGCCGAGAAATGCCCAGACCTTGCGATCACCGCGCGGAACCAATCCACGAGCGGAGAGATAACGCATAACGTGCGCCTGATAGATTGCTTGAATCGGGCCAAGGCCCATGGATACGGTTGGAAACTGCCAGTAGTCCGGCATCAACCAGGGGTGCGGATAAGATGACAACCCGCCGCCATCGACTTCGCGACGGAAGTTATCCATCTGCTCTGTACTCAGACGGCCTTCTAAAAACGAGCGTGCATACATACCCGGGGCACTGTGTCCCTGGAAGAACACTAGATCACCTAGATCATCGCCTTCGGGGCCGCGAAAGAAGTAGTTAAAACCGACATCATAGAGTGTCGCAGCTGAAGCAAAGCTGGCAATGTGACCGCCTATGCCTTCACTTTTCTTGTTCGCGCGCATCACCATGGCCAGCGCATTCCAGCGAATCAGTGACCGAATGCGGCGCTCCATAAACAGATCGCCGGGCATACGCTTTTCACGGTCAGAAGAGATGGTGTTGCGAAATGGTGTAGTGACCGATGAAGGCAGCTTGATACCCTGATCACTGGCGTGAGATTGCAGCTGATTGAGCAAAAAGTTTGCTCGCTCGTCGCCATGAACCTTAAACACCGCGTCGAAGGCATCAAGCCATTCCTGAGTTTCAAACGGATCTAAATCCTTAGTCATTCTTCACCAACCAGTTATCAATTAAACGGGTATTTGCGCTAGTTTGAACGGCAACGCTCGACTCGATTAGTACGCGCAAAAATAGGCCGACAATTTTAATGTAGCTAAGCTACAAAATCAACGGCATCAGCCAATTAAAAATCCCCGTCAAGAACCAAAAAACTCCCGATAAAGATATTAACCTTTTGTTTATATTAACTTTTATTTGTTATTTTTAAAGTTAGTATAATTACAAAATTGATCGCCGCGATAGCTCATCAAAACTGATAGCCATAGACAGAGCCCTTTTTACGCAAATCAACCAAGGTACTGTCTTGATCGGCGTCAACAGTCTCGACTGCTAGCGCCCGCAGTTCAGTATCTGTAACAGCGCTGTAAGCTGCCAATAGACTCTCAACAGAGGCTAGCGCAACCTCTTCGGCCAACTGTTCTCGGAAGTCAAAATCGGTGTACCCAAGTGCTACCGATTCAATAAAGCGACCGTTGAGCTCACTGAGATTTTTTGGCGATTCTTGAAGATTACTTAACACTGAGGCCTTGTAACGCGCCAAGTCCTCAGCCGTCATGCCTTCAACCTGCTCACTGTAGGCGCTCAAAAACTGTTTAAACTCAGCTTGCAACGCTGCCTCATCGGCACTGGGCGACTGCACAATCATCGCCAGTCCCGGCACTCGCAGGTGATTGCTGGCAAAGGCAGCCACCACGTAACCCAACTGCTTTTCGGTGCGCAGGCTGGTGTAGAACGGCGATGACAACATCTCACCGAGCAAGAGCATGTGCGCCCGCTCAGCGAGGCTGTCCTCGCGACCCTGCATATAGAGCATGACGGCGGCATCACTGTGATCGACTGACACGTGGCCGCGCTGCTCTCCGAGCGGCAGCTTGGCAACACGCTCGTCCACCTGCACCTCTTTTAGCAGCGTCCACGACGACAAGCTTGCGACAAGTTTGTCCGCGGATTGACGATCATGGTTGCCGCTGATCAACACATCGAGGCTGAGATTGCCGAGCAGGTTATCAGCGAACGACGCCATCTGCGGCATCGACAGTTGTGCCACAGCATCAGCTTTCTGCAGCGGTGTCCAATCACCTTTAATCATTGAGTAGAGACTTGCTACGACCTGACGGAAAGGATACTCGCGAGCAAAATTATTCATATCTCGAGACAGGCTTTGCTTGATACGCTCAAATCGCGACGCGTCCCAAGCGGGGTTCGACAGCGCCACGAGAATATCACCGAGTAATGTCGCTTGCTTATCAGAATAACCACCAACAGTAATAGAAACACCCTTATTTGAAGGGCTCAGAGAAAAACTCAACCCCGCCTCACGAGCGGGATACACCGAGGCGCCAAGTTGATCTTCAATATAAGCAAGATACAGCTCCAGCGCGGCAAAGGCCTCCGGTGTATCAATACCCGGCGTTTGCAGCGAGACAATAATATGGGCTTTTGGCACTCCGTAACGGGTATCGGGGAAATGCCAGGCTGTGATCTGCTTATTGCTGACAATCAGCTGAGGCACAGTCACGTCTTTTGCTGTCTCGATTAAACTGAGATCAGCGGGAATATAAGGGTTGGCAGTGGGAAGCGCCAGCTGTGCAAACTCCGTTGGCGAACGCCATTTAGCCAACTGTGGTTCCGCGATAGCAGCAACGGAATAAGGGGTCTGATACATCAGGCTGACTCTGTCGCCCTCAACCTCCGGTGCAGTCAGCGAGACCAGCATATTATCCGGTGTTAATTGCGCGGCCACGTCGGCCACTAAACCGGCGTCAAACTCACTCATCACATAGTCCGCTCGCAGCACCTCCGTGACTGGATAGCGCTGCATTTTTGAAGACAACATCGACACATAGTTGATCGGATCCCGCTTCTCCTGAAACTTAAAGGCGATATCACTGAGCTGCGCGGCTTCAACATAGCGCCATTTTTCGATCCCCTGCTGTTCAATCATCTGCACCGTAGCAAAAAACATTTCGATGATCTCGGCTTGATGATCAAGCCCAGCCGGTGTCAAATCAATATCCACAGAGAAGAGTGCTGCACCGCGATCCTCGAGGCCGTTTCCGGCCGACAGCCCCTCAGCCCAACCGCGTGCTTTGAGTGCCTCAAGCAAGCTACCCTCACCTTCATGACCGATCAAAGCACCGAGATAATTGGCTGGTTTTTTCTGCCAATGGGGGAGCATTTTTGGCAGAGGAAAGTTGAGGCTTAACTCGCGGGAGTCCTGCAGCGGCACAATAGAAACCTGCATCGGCAGACGCTCAGAGTCAAATAACGGCACTGTTGGCGGCTCGACGATCACATCATTGTTTGCCACCACAGCAAAGCGCGGCTCGACCATGGCTTGCAGCTCGTCGAGACTTTCACTGCCGAGCACGACCAGCTTCATAATATTGGCCGAGTAGTATTGTTTGTAGATCGCCAGCAGCTCATCACGCAATGGTCGATCGTCAAGGTCAGCCAAGGTTTCGAGGTTGCCGACGGTAAATTTGCTCAACGGGTGTTGTCGATTAACCTGCTCTTGCAGAACATCTAGACCGCGACGACCGTCATCTTTAATTTTTAGCCGATACTCCGACTCTACCGCATTGCGTTCGCGGTCGACATATTTGGCGTCAAAATTGGGTGCCGAGAAAAACTGCGCAAAGCGATCCAGAGCTGGCTCCAGGTGAGCCGCATCGACATCAAAAAAGTAGTTGGTATTCTCCAGCCCAGTGCCGGCATTATGACTGCCGCCATGCTCGCTGATAAAGCTCTGATACTCGCCTGGCTCAGGATACTTCTGTGTGCCCAGAAACAACATATGCTCAAGGAAATGCACCAGCCCCGATCGATCCTGCGGGTTTTGATAACTGCCGATATAGACATCTAGCGAGGCGGCAGCCTTGTCACTGCTCGGATCAGAAATCAGCAGCACATCCATCTTGTTAGGCAGACGCAGATGACGGTACTCCCGGCTGTCATTGGCACTGGCAATAATCCCCTGCGCATGCTCCTCCACATCTGGCGCAGAGCAGCCCTGCTGAAGAGCGACCGTCACGGCGAGAATTAAGACCAAGCAAGCAGACTTGATTAGATGCGACATAGGACATTCCTTAATAGTGATTACAGCACTTAAATTATTGTTATTGAGTCAAACAGTACGATTTCATCGCAGAGCCTTATCCGCTAAGCGATGAATTATTATCTTGCCCACCACCAGAACCTGCGGTCAGATCCAGTGGTGGCTGCAAGTCCATCTCCTGCTGCGCTCTGCGCGGCCAGGCATTAAACACCGCCTTGACCAATGTCGCCAAAGGAATGGCGAAGAACACACCCCAGAATCCCCAGATACCACCAAAAAACAGCACTGACACAATGATAAATACTGGGTGTAAATTGACCACCTCCGAGAACAGAACGGGAATCAGCACATTGCCATCCAAGAACTGGATAACACCGTAGACGCCGAACAGCCAGAACAGCTCACTGCCAAAGCCCCACTGCATATAACCGACCAGTAAAACCGGGATAGTGACTACCGTGGCGCCGATATAGGGGACCAATACCGACAGGCCCACCAACAGCGCCAATAGCGCGGCATAATCAACCCCCAAGACCAGAAACGCACCATAGGAGACAAGACCAACAATTAATATCTCAATGGCTTTACCGCGGACATAGTTAGTGAACTGCATATCCATTTCATTCCAGATCGTTCTCATCACCGAACGCTCCTCAGGCAGCAGACTGGTCAAAAACAGCAGCAACTGATCCTTGTCCTTAAGCATAAACAGCACCAGCAATGGCACTAGAACCAGATAGATCATCAATCCAATAATGCCTGGAAAACTGCTGATTGAAAACGACAGCGCCTGCTCCACCAGGCCTCCCGCCTCCTCAGAGAGCCGCTCTGTAATGAGCTGAAATTGTTCCGGGCTGACGTATTCGGCATAGCGCTCGGGAAGCGCCACCGCAATCTCTCGAAGGCGACCAATCATATTCGGCAACTCGCCAATTAACAGCGATGTTTGGCGGCCGATTATCGGAATCAAACCGACAATAACCGAGACAAATCCAGCGACAAACAACAGGTAGGTACTAATTAATGCCAGCGCACGCGGCACGCCATAACGCACCAGAGCATTGACCACACCTTGCAGTAAAAACGACAGAATAATGGCCGCGAATACTGGCCCCAACACGGCACCCAGGGTCGCGAATACAATCACCGAAACCACTAGGATAAGTGTCAGCAGCAAGGATTCTTCGGTGCCAAAATACCGCTCGATCCATTTGTGGAGTATCTTTTTCATCCCTATCCTCTTGAGCCTGCTATCGTCAGCTTAGACGGCGTTTAATCCCGCTATCTGACCTGAAACTTGTCACTTTTTCAACTGTCGAAGTGCGCTGTGTTTTCCGTTAAAGTAATGCTATCACGGCGTCACTACTATTCATGCTACGTCTACAAGGAATATCGCGATTAATTTCTCACCGTCCAAGCTATGCCACGCCCTGTTTCTGTGCTGTATTCTCTGGCCATTAACCAGCACCCTATCGGCAAATGAGATCAAGCTGCCGGTTCTGGGTGATGCTGCGTCAGGTATCATCTCAAAACAGCAAGAGTATGAACTGGGACGCACCTGGTTAAAGATATTTCGCAGTCGCGTGCGCCCTCATGACGACCCGCTGATGCAGATCTATCTTGAGCAACTGCTCTACAATCTGGCAACTTACAGTGACCTCGAAGACCCTCGGTTGGAACTAGTCATTGTTAAAAACCCTTCTATGAATGCGTTTGCCGTCCCAGGTGGTGTCGTCGGCTTTCATACCGGTGTGTTTGCCTACGCCGAAAATGAAGACCAGATGGTCTCGGTGCTGGCCCATGAATTGGCTCACCTCAGTCAGCGTCACTTCTCACGCGGCGCAGAGGCTCAGAAGAAAAATGCGGTTTTTAATATGGCCGGACTGCTGGCTACTATTGTTCTCGCTGCGACCGCCGGCGGCGACGCCGCTAGTGCAGCCATGATTACCTCGCAAGCCCTGACAATGGACAATCAACTGCGTTACAGCCGCTCCAATGAACAAGAAGCAGATCGCGCGGGCCTGGCGACAATGGAGCGCGCCAACCGCGATCCCGGCGCGGTTGCCGATATGTTTGCCACGCTATTAAAAGCCTCTCGTTACACTGGCAGCCGCCCTCCCGAGTTTTTGCTCACTCACCCGATTACTGAGAAACGTATCGGCGATGCGCGCAATCGCTCAATGGGAACATCGATGCGCCAATATACGCAGAACCCAGAGTTTTACCTGATGCGCGCCAGGGCGCTGGTGGCCATGGACGCCAACACCGCGATCAGTATCGACCGCTTTAGCGCCGAGATCGACGCCAATACGCTTAAAGCTGACGCAGCACACTACGGACTCGCCCTCGCCTATCTCAAAGCCAACCAACTGGATAAAGCCAGAGCGGAAATGGCCGGACTTTTGCGCAGCCAGCCAACTAATTTAACCTTTTTATACTCGGACATAGAGATCGACATCGCCGAGCGTAAATATTCCACTGCACTGAACCGGCTCGGGCAACAACTAAGTATCAACCAAAACAACTATCCGTTACTGGTGCTGCAGTCTGAAGCGCTATGGCAGGCGCGCCGATATGACGGTGCCGATGACGTGCTCACGACCCTGTCGAGAATGCGTCCCGAGGACCCCATGATCTGGTACAGACTCGCAGAAGTTCGCGGTCTAGCCGGCAATATTTCAGGCTTGCATCAAGCGCGCGCGGAGTACTTTATTTTAATTGGCGTGTTCGATAAGGCGCGTGAGCAGTTAAGTCTGGCCGCCAAAATGGTCAAAGGTGATTTCAAACAATCTGCAATCATCGCCCAGCGACTGCGCGATCTCGCAGAGATGGAAGATCGAGCAGAAAAGCTCTAATCAGGTGTTCTGCTGATTGCGAAAGTCAATCATTCGACCGAGTGATTTCATCGCCTTGATGCCCACCTGAGTATCGACAAAGACTTCGTTACTGCCCTGTTCCAGCGCCGTGAGCAGATTTTCCAGACCATTCATCCCCATCCAGGGACAGCTGGCGCAACTGCGACAGGTGGCACCGCTGCCACCCGTTGGCGCGACCAATAATTCTTTATCGGGCACCGCCTGCTGCATTTTGAAGAAAATGCCTCGATCGGTAGCAACGATCATTTTTGACTGCGGCAGACTTGCGGCGGCGGCGATTAGCTGTGAGGTTGACCCCACTGCATCGGCGATATCAATGACCGACTGCGGCGACTCCGGGTGCACCAGCACAGCGGCATCAGGATGCACCGCTTTCAGGTCACTGATTCCCTTAGCCTTAAATTCTTCATGCACAATACAGCTGCCATCCCAAAGCAACATATCGGCGCCAGTCTGCTTCTGCACATAACTGCCGAGATATTTATCCGGTGCCCAGAGAATCTTTTCACCAATGCTATCGAGATATTCCACCACATCGAGCGCGATGCTTGATGTCACTACCCAGTCGGCGCGGGCCTTGACCGCCGCAGAGGTGTTGGCATACACCACCACAGTGCGATCCTCATGCTGGTCGCAAAATGCGGCGAACTGATCGGCGGGACACCCGACATCCAGTGAACAGGTGGCTTCGAGTGTGGGCATCAGCACGCGCTTTTCTGGGGTCAGAATCTTAGCGGTCTCGCCCATAAACTTAACCCCGGCGACCACCAGAGTTTGTGCGCTGTGGCTCTTGCCAAAGCGCGCCATCTCCAGCGAGTCGGAGACAACGCCGCCAGTCTCTTCGGCAAGTGCCTGAATCAGCGGATCGGTATAGTAGTGGGCAATCAGCACAGCATCTTTTTCGATCAGCTGCTGCTTGATACGCTGTTGCAATTCGGCGACACGCTGTTCACCGACCGCAGGCTCATGCTGAACCCGGTTGAGATAGTCCTCAACCACTTGACGTTGGCTTAGGTTTTCCACCAGCTGTAATTTTTCGCTCATCGCCCTATCACCCGTCAAACCGAGACAAGCTGTATACCCTGACTAAAGGGTCGACAGCCAATAGACAACAGTAACAACAATAATTGTCAGAACAGCCACTGCGGCTATCGCATCTGCCTTGCTATCCTCGTGACTGAAATCGTCTGCTGCTTGATTGTTATCGCTGCTCATAGTGGTGCCTTCTTAGTCTGTAAAGTTAGTCTGTAAAGTTAGTCGGTAAAATTAGTCTGTAATCCAGCCCGCTAAAGTCGGGGCAATTCAATCGAGCGCGCATTCTAGCAAGAGCTTTCTCAGCTGTCGCGCTTTTACACAGTGCACCAAAGCGCTTTTTATCGGTCTTATCGAAAAGCCCCGGCCGCGAAATCTTCAGCAGATATTCCGCAAAACTACCTCTATATGACCAAATAGTAATTTAAAAGCTCCTCTCGTGAAGCTATCATGTCGCCCCTGAAACGCAGGCGGTCTCTGTTCTGCATAAATGATGCTCAAATCCGAGCGACATATGCGCGGCAATAAGGTTAAAAAACATTCATGTATATCTACGATCAATATGATCAGAAGCTCGTCGATGAGCGCGTCGCGCAATACCGAGATCAAACCAACCGCTATCTGGACGGTCAGATCAGCGAGGAAGAATTCCTGCCGCTCCGGCTGCAAAACGGACTCTATATTCAACGCCTCGCACCAATGTTACGAATTGCCGTGCCCTACGGACTGATGTCGAGCAGTCAACTGCGCAAAATAGCGCAAATCTCGCGACAATTTGACAAAGGTTATGTGCACTTTACCACCAGGCAAAATATTCAATTGAACTGGCCGCAATTGGCAGAAGTTCCAGACATCCTCGCCGAACTCGCCACCGTGCAGATGCATGCGATTCAAACCAGCGGCAACTGTATTCGCAATACCACCACCGATCAGTTTGCTGGCGTTGCCGCCGACGAGATTGAAGACCCGCGCCCCTGGTGTGAAATTATCCGCCAATGGTCAACCATACATCCCGAATTCGCCTTTCTGCCGCGCAAGTTTAAAATTGCGGTGTGCGGCTCTGAAGAAGATCGCGCTGCCTTTCTGCTGCACGATATTGGCATCCAGTTGGTTAAAAATGATAGCGGTGAAACCGGCTTCCATATCTATGCCGGAGGCGGGCTCGGTCGCACCCCAGTCATTGCCTCATCAATTAGGGAGTTTCTCCCCAAGCAGCACCTGCTGACCTATCTCGACGCTATCCTTCGCGTCTACAATCGCTACGGCAACCGTGATAACAAGTACAAGGCGCGAATTAAAATTTTAGTCAAGGCATGGACTCCAGCGGTTTTCGCTGAGCGCGTAGAAGCTGAATGGGCAGAGATATTAGCTGGCGACGTGAACGGTGTAGCTCAGGTCACTGAAACTGAAATTCAGCGCGTAAAAAGCTTCTTCCCTGTGCCTGACTACAAGGCTGTGGACGCAGCCGCAGTCGACAGCGCGCTGCAGGCCCAGGCCGCTGATAACGTGGCTTTTTCACGCTGGCTGGAACGCAATGTGCGCAACCAGAAACAACCCGGTTACGCCTCGATCACGCTATCGCTTAAACCGGCCGGCGTGGCGCCCGGCGATGTCACTGATCGTCAGCTCGAGAGCATTGCCGATCTCGCCGACCAATTTTCCAATGGCGAGGTTCGCTCGACTCACAATCAAAATGTTGTGATTGCCGATGTGCTCAAGAGCCAGCTGTTTGAGCTCTGGCAGCAGGCCAAGTCCGGGGGCTTAGCCACTCCCACTATCGGCACCATCAACGATATGATCTGCTGCCCCGGTGGTGATTACTGCTCACTGGCCAATGCCAAGTCGATTCCCGTGGCAGAGGCGATCCAGCGCAAGTTTGACGATCTTGATTATGTCTATGATCTCGGTGATTTGGAGCTCAATATCTCCGGCTGCATGAATGCCTGTGGTCACCACCATGTCGGCCATATTGGCATTCTCGGCGTCGATAAAAAGGGCCAGGAGTGGTATCAAATTCAGCTTGGCGGCAGTGCCAATAAGCAGGCCGCACTGGCCAAGGTGCTCGGCCCTTCACTGTCACGCGACGAGGTCGTCGATGGCATCGAAAAACTACTCGATGTCTATGTTGAGAATCGCCTCGAGGGCGAGGCTTTCCTTAACACCTATCAGCGCATCGGCATGGATAAATTTAAGGAGCGAGTCTATGCGCAAAATGCTTAGTCACGGAATTGTCACAGACGACAACTGGACGCTACTCGACCAGCCAGAGGGCAACCTCCCCAGTGGCAATGTGCTTGTACCCCTCAGCTACTGGCTTCAACATCGCGATGATCTAGCACAAAAGGATTTAGCACAACATAATGGCTCTATCGGTGTTTGGCTCGACAGTCACGAGGAAGTCGAAGCGCTGGCCGCCGATCTTGAAAAACTGCCGGTTATCGCCATCAACTTTCCCAAGTTTGTCGATGGTCGAGGCTTTTCAAGCGCCCGCCTGTTGCGCGATCGCTACGCCTATCAAGGCGAGGTTCGAGCCATCGGCCAGTTTATTCGAGACCAACTATTCTTGCTGCAGCGCTGTGGCTTTAGTCAGTTTAGCTTCGCCGATGATCTTGACTTAGAGGCTGCCGCACAATCGCTGAACGATTTTTCTGACGGTTATCAAACCGCTGCCGATCAGGCACAGCCGCTTTTCAAGCGCCTTCGCGTCTGATCGTACCTCGCTAAATATCATCATTAAGTTAATTTCAAATAAACACCGCCAGGGCATTGCACCCTGGCGCTGGCTGTATTGAAATAGCGCGATGGAACATCACCTCATACAAATTTTCTTTTTGATCTTCACCGGCGGCGCGGTAGTGGCGTCACTGGCACTGTTTGGCCGCCAACCACTGCTGGTGGCCTACATCCTCCTTGGCGCCGCCATGGGGCCCCATGGCATTGGCTGGGTCACCGATATGCAACTGATTGCCGAGATCTCAAGTATCGGCATTATCTTTTTGTTGTTTTTACTCGGCCTCGACATGCAGCCCCAGGTACTGCTGCGGGTGTTGCGCCAAGTCACCCATATCACCCTGATTAGCTCAATACTGTTTGCCGGTGCCGGTTATGCCGTGGGGTACCTGTTTGGTTTCTCGCCAACAGAAAACCTGATTATTGGCACCTCAATGATGTTCTCGAGCACCATTATCGGCATCAAACTGTTACCGACCACAGTACTGCACCACCGCCACTCCGGCGAATTGATGATCGGCATGTTGCTGATGCAGGATTTTCTCGCCATTTTTGTGTTACTGATGCTAATTTCTGCCGCCTCTGATGGCGATAACTCCATGCGTTTTGCTATCAGTTTGGTCTCTTTACCGCTGTTAATTGCTGGCGCAGTGCTGATGGTACGCTTTGCGTTACAACCCCTGTTTGCTCGCTTCGATCGCATTGGCGAATATGTCTTTTTGCTCGCCATCGGCTGGTGCTTAGGGGTTGCCGAGCTCGCGGAGTACGCCGGGTTGTCGAGAGAGATCGGCGCCTTTATCGCTGGCATCTCAATTGCTACCAGCCCTATCGCACCCTATATCGCACTCAACTTAAAGCCGCTGAGAGACTTCTTTTTAATCCTGTTTTTCTTCTCACTGGGGGGCGGCTTCGACCTTTCATTGATTCCGCACATTGCTGTGCCGGCGGTTATATTGGCGATCATCATGCTGGCATTGAAACCCGTGGTCTACCACGGGCTGTTGCGCAAGCAGAGTGAGAGCCATGCATTGGCTTGGGATATCGGCCTGCGCCTCGGGCAAAATAGCGAGTTTTCGCTATTGATCGCCTATGTCGCCTTTAATACCAGCTTAATTGGTAACCACGCGTCGCATTTAATTCAGGCTGCGGCGATTATCACTTTTCTGATTTCAAGCTACATAGTGGTGTTTAACCTCGCCAACCCTATCGCCCTAAAAGATAAACTGCGCAGAGATTAATTGCCGTCCATAATTAGAGGGTGGGGTTAACAAGACCAAGAGTGTCTTAGCAACAGGGAGTTTTTTTCGCTAGGGAGCAACGAGTTTGGGGCAACTGCAAACAAAAAAAGTATATGTTCAAAATCTACAGCCCGGCATGTATGTCTGCGGACTGGATCGCCCATGGCTGGAGACCCCATTTAGCCTTCAGGGTTTCCTGATTCGCAACCTCGCTGAGGCAAAAAAGCTTTCCCTCTACTGCGACTATGTCTATATAGATGACAAAAAAAGTATCGCCAACCTTAATCTAGCGGTCTCGGCGCCAGTCTCCAGCCACAGAGCCCACAACATTGCCCACACGGCATTTAAGGCCGAGCTGGCCTCCCATCATATTGTTCGTTACCCGGAAAAGACCGCCGTCACCAGAGAAATCCGTGTCGCTCACAGCGCCTATCAGAATCTCAAAGACGAATTCGACACCATGGCCAGTCGCATCAGTCACGGCAAACCTCTCAATATTGCCCACCTCCATCAGGTTATCACACCACTGATAGACAGCATTACGCGCAACCCGGGTGCCAGCATTTGGCTGGCACGACTCAAGTCTCAAGACTCCTACACCTACCGTCACTGTATTGCCGTGGCAATCTGGTGTTCGGTTATCGGTCGTCAGATCGGACTGCCGAAAAAAGAGCTGACACTTTTATCGATGGGCGGCATGTTATTGGATATTGGCAAACTAAAAATCCCATCTGCTATCTTAAACAAAACTCAGCAACTGTCAGAACGGGAATTTGCACTGGTGCAGAAACACGTAGATCTGAGTCTAAAAATGGCTCGTGATTCGTCGAAAACCATACCCAAAGCGGTGACCGATATGATTGCCTGTCACCATGAACGGTTTAATGGCAGCGGCTATCCAGAGGGGCTGCAAGGGACCCAAATTCCGCTCTTCGCCCGCATCGCCGCTATCGCCGACTGCTATGATGCCATCACCAGTCAGCGCACCTACGCCAAGCCAATCCCGCACGCCGTGGCAATCAAACAAATGTATGAGTGGCGCGGCCATGACTTTCAGCCCGAACTAATTGAAGCGTTTATCCAATCAGTTGGCATTTATCCAACCGGCACATTAGTCGAGTTGACCTCTGGTCAGGTCGGCATTGTGGTCAAGGAGAACCCTGGTAAACGTCTGCGCCCACAAGTCTTGGTGATACTCGATGCAGACAAGAATCAGTACACAGATTTTACCGAAATGGATTTGGCTGAGTCTGCAAACGCCGAGCAAAAGCCTATCGACATTCTCAAAACTCTCGAGCCGGGGGCCTACGGATTGGACCCTGAAACACTGTATATCTGACTGTGACTAACGATTCTCCTGACAATCTCTCGCCCTACGCCATCGATCGCTCAGCGCTACTCGCAGCGCTGACGGCGTGTCTTGCCGACAATCAAGATAACCAACAGCTGACCCTGCTAGCACTGGTCGACCTCAAGCACTTTGGTCAAATCAACCAGCGCTATGGCTACCTCGTCGGCGACCATATTCTTGCCGAATTGCAGCAGCGACTCGCCGCTATCCCCAAACACCCAATCGCTTGTCGCCGAATTGATGGCGACAAGTTTGCGCTGATCATCTCGCCATTACTGCATATCCAGCTGGTACCCTTAGTCGCCAAAAAAATTATCGACCAGATGACCTGCTACTTTTCTATTGATAATCAATCTATCTCGCTTGAGGGACATATTGGTTTTGCCGCCAGCGCTGAACCGAGACATGCAGCGACCAATGCCGAGAAACTACTGCAAAATGCGGAAGCTGCAGCAAAGCAAGCGAAACGCTTAAAGCAGCCCTATATCGTCAATGAAGCCGCGGCAGCACATCAGGCACGTCATCACATCGCCCTCAAACAAAAAGTTGCCAACGCCCTGAGCGACAACAGTTTTGAGCTGTTCTATCAGCCGCAGGTTAGGCTTGCAGATGGTCGTCCCAAGGGGGTAGAAGGACTGATTCGCTGGAATCAACGCGGCCATGGCCTCAACCCAGAACAGCTGGTGGCGATGATTGAGCAATCCGGCCGCATGGATGAGCTTTTTGCCTGGACCATCAACACTGCAATAAGAGAATCGGCTTCCTGGCGCGAGCAAAAACATAGTCTTGTTACTGCGATTAACCTCTCCGCCTCCTGCTTGCGCTCCCCGCAACTCTTCGAAACAATCGAATCCAGCCTTAACCTATGGGGCGCCGAACCGTCTTCTCTGTGTATCGAAGTGACCGAATCAACCATTCAACAGGACCTCCATCAGGGTTTACAGATTCTGGAAAAAATCAAGCAGCTTGGCGTGCGCATTGCGATTGATGACTTTGGTACTGGGTATTCATCGCTGGAATATTTTAAGTTTATTCCGGCCGATGAACTGAAAATTGATAAATCGTTTATCGCCACGATGCGCAACAGCCGAATCGATTTAGAAATCGTCAAACTGATTCTCGATTGGGGCAAGCGATTCCAGATGGAGACCGTCGCAGAAGGAATTGAAGACGCCGAATCCATGGCGCTATTGGCAGACCTCGGGTGCACTTATGGCCAGGGCTACTACGTCGGCAAAGCCATGCCCGCCAGTGAGTTTCAACGATGGCTGGATAAAAATCCCGAGATTGCAGAAACAGATTTCACTGTCTGATATGGCCAGCAAATTATGTGCGACTATTTTTCTGCTATTCTTTTCTTGAACACAGTAGCTGTCAGCCTGAGACGCGACCAGTAAAAAGAGCTATTAGTAGAAGACGCCATAAACCAGCAAGGCAAGAGAGATCGATAGGCGCAGTAACAGTGATGCCAGTACATTCAGGACACCTTCATCTCAACCAGGACGTTATGAGAAAAAATGAATCAGTTAATTCAACAAGCCACTGCTGCAACTAAACAGACCATTAACACGCTACCCTTGAGTCATGAACTGATGCACAGAGATGGCGCCGAGTATACGATCAGCACTGATATATCCTCCGAATTGCGCGTCGCCACCCTCGCCTATCTGAGTATTCAGCAGGAGTTTAACCGCATCAGTAAAGCGGTTAAAAACCACGAAAAACCAGATATTAAACGTATTGAACCCTTTGTCGAGGCGCTGGTAGAGAGCATTATCCGCAATCCCGCCGCCGCAGTCTGGCTGGCCAGACTGAAAAGCAAAAGCAGTTACGCACACCGGCACTCGATCTCTTGTGCCATTCTCTGCTGTGTTATGGGACGTCAACTTGCTCTCGATCGCAAGGAGCTATTTCAGCTCGCGCTGTCTGGCCTATTGATGGATATTGGCAAGCTCCATCTGCCTGAGACATTGCTGCGCAAAAGCACCGATTTGAACGCTGAAGAAAGAACCGAGATGCGTCGCCATATTGAGTATGGCTTAGTTATTCTTGAAGATAGCTATCTGCCATCCGATATCATTGCCGCGGTTCACTACCACCACGAGCGCTTTAATGGCTGCGGCTACCCCGACCAACTGGCCGGTACTGACGTGCCACTTTATGCGAGAATCGCCGGGATTGTTGATTGCTATGATGCCATGACCAGTCCGCGCTATTACGCGACACCCATTCCTCACTCCGAGGCCATACTCAAACTGGCGGGCTGGCGCGCGCGACTCTTTCAAAAAGAGTTGGTCGATACCTTTATTCAGGCCATAGGCCTTTACCCGCCCGGCTCTCTGGTGGAGCTCACCAATGGTGAGGTCGCCGTGGTCAGCGACTACCGTGCAGGGATGGGCAGAAAGCCCAAGTTGACAGTGATATTAGACGTCAACAAACGTCGCCTGACACACAAAAAGGTTATTTCAATAACTGGCAAAGAGGGCACCATCGACATCGCTCGCAATCTGCCGCCAGATGCCTACAATCTCGACCCCGAAGCGCTATTTTAAGCCGCTGCCTTGAGCAGGCCCTCGAGTCGCAGAGCGGCTAGCGAAAAGCATTAGGTAATGCGTTCGGAGTTACTGGTCAGGCGTTCCCACCAGCGCAGCATGACACGATCGACGCTCTCCTCCGCGGCAATGCCCAGTCGTTGATGAAGTTTTTTCTTCAACACGAAGGCAATCTCATAAACATCCGCCTGCTCTGCCCGCGCCACTAGATATTCGTCGCTGGTTTGCAACTCATCCACCAACGCCACGTCCAACGCGCGGGTCCCTAGCCAGACCTCACCAGTGGCAATTTTATCGATATCCACCTGTGGTCTATGTTGTTGAACAAATTCTTTGAACAAGTTATGAGTGTCCTCAAGCTCCTCGAGAAATTTCTCGCGACCGCTGTCGGTATTTTCACCAAACATGGTCAGGGTGCGCTTGTGCTCTCCGGCAGTCAGCAGCTCAAACTCAACATTATGCTTCTTTAATACTTTGTTAAAGTTTGGCAGCTGCGCAACCACACCAATTGAACCGAGAATGGCAAATGGCGCGGCGAGAATTTTGTCAGCGACACAGGCCATCATATAGCCACCGCTAGCGGCGACCTTATCGACACAGACAGTCAACGGGATATTGCGCTTGCGAATCCGATCCAGCTGGCTCGATGCAAGTCCATAACTGTGCACCATGCCGCCGCCACTCTCGAGGCGCACCACGACTTCATCATTTGACGTTGCCTGAGACAGTATCGCCGTGACCTCCTCGCGCAGATGTGTCACCGCAGAGGCACTGATATTGCCGTGGAAATTAACCACAAATACACGCGCCTTTTGCTCAGGCGGTTCTTCGTCTGAGTCTTTAGCGGCTTTTTTACTGGCTTTTTGCAACTCTTTGGCTTTCTTTTTCTTCTCTTTTTGTAATCGTTTTGCCTCAGCCTTGTGCAGCGATTCATCCATCACCGCAAGCTTAATTGCCTCACTCATGTCCTCAAACATTTCGTTGAGCGGCGTGATCTCGAGATGACCTTTGCTACTGCTATGGCCGCTTTTCTGACTGAGACCGACAACGATACTGATAAGCACAACCACAGCGATCACGCCGGTGACTACTTTGGCTAAAAACAAGCCGTATTCAAAAATAAACTCCAAGGCAAACTCCATTGTTATCTAGGTAAACGTTGATTATAGACTGCTTAAGTCCCTGTAACCTCTTCCACAAAGCGCGCGATTAATCGCCCTGACATGGTACTGAGCGGCGGCAGTATGGCCGGCAACTCTTTATAGTGCCACCAGTGGGCTTCGGCTATCTCCAAGCCGTCGACATTAATCTCGGTGGTGTCGGCGTCGGCGAGAAACCCCAGCATCAGTTGACCGGGAAACGGCCACGCCTGACTGCCGACATAGCGTAAATTGCTAATCTGTACGCCAGCTTCCTCAAATACCTCGCGATGCAGCGCCTGCTCGGCGCTCTCTCCCGCTTCGAGAAATCCGGCCAGAGCACTAAAGCGCCCTTCCGGCCAGGTCACCTGACGTCCCAGCAAACAGCGCTCACCGTCACGGACAACAACAATCACACAGGGGGAGATACGCGGATAGACACTGATATCACAGGCTAAACATTTCAGCGCATGATCTGTTGTGGCACTCTCAGTCGGTTGCCCGCAGGCACCACAATAACGGTGTGTCTTCTGCCACTCGAGCATCTGCACAGCTCTGCTGACCAGTGAAAACTGATCATCGGTGGTAGACAACAGTAGCGAGCGCAGGTCCATAACAGAGAAGCCGTCCATCGAACGGCATTCCGGTGCCAGATCCCAGACTTCACAATCGACACCGTTCCACTGACCGAGCACCAAGCGCTGCTGGCAGAAGAACTTCATGACATCAGCCTGCTCGCGGTCGACCGTCAGTTCGCGACTACCTCGCGCAACTAAGATGTCACGTCCGATAACCGGGATAACCACCAGTCCATCAGTGCCAGACAAAGCGTTGGCAGGGAAAAATCCTTCAAGAGCGGGAGGGAGCATGCTGCAATAACTACCTTATCAAAGATTAAAAAAACCACTGTAAAGCGGCTCCGGCGCGGCGTGCATGTTGCGGGGTCAACGACGACTGTTTCGACGCAATACACAAGGATCTTAGCACGATTTTTTGCTTACCCCTGATAAAATATGCTGGTAGTAGCTGACTTGCTAAACGTTATTTATATGCTCCAATAAGAGCTTGAAAGTGCCATAAAAAAAGCCGGACTTGGTGGCAAGTCTGGCTATTTTTGTTTTTATCTAATCGCTTAATTCAAAGCTATCTAATTCACAGCTTTCTAATTCACAGCTTTGCCCGCTCCTCCGCCTTCAACTCCTTGCGCAACACTTTGCCGACATTGCTCTTCGGCAAGTCATCGCGGAACTCAACAAATTTGGGCACCTTATAACCGGCCATATTGGCTTTGCAAAACTCAATGACCTGTTCAGCGGTCAAGTTATTATTGTTGGCCACAACAAACATCTTCACCACCTCGCCCGCTTTCGGGTCGGCAATACCAATCGCGGCACACTCAAGCACGTCTGGATGTTGCGTTAAGGCCTGCTCCAATTCATTGGGGTAGACATTGAATCCAGAGACAATAATCATATCTTTTAGGCGGTCGACAATTTTGATATAGCCCTGCTCATCGACGATGACAATATCGCCAGTGTGCAACCAGCCGTCGACAATCACTTCCGCTGTCTGTGCTTCACGCTGCCAGTAGCCTTTCATCACCTGCGCACCGCGCACACAGAGCTCACCAACACCGCCCACTTGCTGCTCAGTGCCGTTTTCATCGACCACTTTAATCTCGGTGCCCGGAATCGGAATACCGGCCGTACCGATTTTTTCAAAGCCCGACGGATTCATGGAAATCACCGGCGATGACTCAGTCATACCATAGCCCTCACTGACCACACAGCCGGTCGCTTGCTGCCATTCATCCGCTACGGCGTCCATCAGGGCCATACCACCAGAGAGCGTAATCTGTAGTTGCGAAAAATCCAGCTGGCGAAACTTGGGGCTTTGTAGCAAGGCCACAAACAGTGAATTTAATCCGCAGAATATTTCAAACTTTATGTTCTTAATAGCGTTAACAAACATGGGAATATTACGTGGATCCGGTATCAGCACACTGTGTCCCCGAGTAGCCGGCAGCAACCCCATGTTCAGCATATAGGCGTAGATATGGTAGAGCGGCAGCGGCGAGACCGTGGTGAAATGAGTCACCGAGCGACCGCCGACATTGATCATTGCCATGGCCTGAGCGACATTGCTCATCAGCGAGCCCTGGGTCAGCATCACCCCTTTGGATACGCCTGTGGTGCCTCCAGTGTACTGCAGTGCACAGATATCCTCGCTGGCAGGCGTATGCAGCGGATAAGCACTCTCGGCCCGCAACATATCAGTAAAACCAACAATGCCTTTGGCTGGCAAACTGGGACGCTTACCCAGTATCTTGGTCACTGCAGCCAGCAGGATTTTCTTCGGCTGCGGCAGCAGATCAATGGCGCGAGTGACAACTACATGCTCGATCCCGGTTTCAGGTAATGCTGCTTGCAGCGTGTCGTAGAACTGATCGAGTACGACGACTGCCTTGGCACCCGAATCATTAAATTGATGCACCAGCTCACGATGGGTATACATTGGGTTGGTATTGACGATCACCAGTCCCAACTTCCAGGCGGCGACAACCACAATAGGGTATTGCAGCAGATTGGGTAGCTGCACAGCAATGCGATCGCCCGCTTCAAGGTTAAACTGAGTAGAGAAATAACCGGCAACACGATCGGCCAACTGATCGACCTCCGCGTAGCTGAGCGTCTGTCCCAAACAGGTAAACGCAGGCCGCTCAGAGGAATCGGCCAAGGCCTGCTGCCAAAGACCCAACAGCGAATCTGCGGCCAGCGCAGGCTGCTGACTCGGCACCCCTATAGCTTGCTGCGCCTGCTCAACGGCTTTCTGAACATTCATACCCACACCCACCTGTAAGTTTTTTTATGATTAATCTAGCAAGGCAAAAATACGCTCTGCAACAAGATTATTTCGACAGCAGTTTCATGCCTTTTTCCAATCCACCGAGCGTCAGCGGAAACATCTTGCCTTCAACCAGCTCGCGCAACATCAGAATCGATGGTGTGTAATCCCAGTACTGTTCCTGAACCGGATTCAGCCACACCAGCTTATCGAAGGTCTTGGCCATGCGGTCCATCCATACATTGCCAGGCTCTTCATTATGATATTCGACACTGCCGCCAGGACTATTAATTTCGTAGGGTGCCATGGAGGCATCACCAACAAAAATAACTTTGTAATCCGAAGAGTATTTATTCAGCAAGTCATAGGTTGATATCTGCTCATCGCGACGACGATGGTTATCTTTCCACACATAGTCATAGAGGCAGTTGTGGAAATAAAAATATTCCAAATGTTTAAATTCGGTTTTTGCTGCCGAAAATAACTCTTCACAGAGCCGCACGTAGGGATCCATGGAGCCGCCGATATCAAAAAAGATCAGTACTTTAACCGCATTGTGGCGCTCTGGAACCATCTTAATATCCAACAGCCCGGCATTGCGTGCGGTGCTGCGAATGGTGTCAGCGAGATCCAACTGATCGGCTGAGCCCTCGCGAGCAAACTTGCGCAGCCGTCGCAATGCAACCTTGATATTGCGCGTGCCAATCTGCACTGAATCGTCGAGATCCTGAAATTGGCGTTCTTCCCACACTTTAACCGCACTGCCCTGCCCGCCCTCACCACCGACACGAATACCCTCGGGATTGAAGCCGCCATTGCCAAAGGGAGATGTGCCTCCAGTGCCAATCCATTTGTTGCCGCCTTGGTGACGTTCTTTCTGCTCTTCGAGGCGCTTTTTAAACTCTTCTATGAGCTTCTCTAAGCCACCGAGACTTTCGATCTTGGCCTTCTCTTCGTCGCTGAGGTTTTTTTCAAACTCTTTGCGCAGCCAGTCCTCGGGAATCAGTGCCTCGATAATATCATCGAGATTTTCGAGATTTTTAAAGTAGGCGCCGAATGCCCGATCAAAGCGGTCATAGTATTTCTCGTCTTTGACCATGCAGGTACGCGACAGCAGATAAAAGTCATCTATCGACGCAAAGGCGAGATTCTGCTCAAGAGCCGCCAGCAGATCCAGCAGCTCTTTGATCGAGACTGGCACATTGGCTTTTTTTAGGGTGTAAAAAAAGTTAATCAGCATAAGTTATAAAGCCTATCGGGCTTCGCGACGAGTCATAAACGCCAGACGCTCCAACAGATGGACATCCTGCTCATTTTTCAACAGCGCACCATACAGCGGCGGAATCGCCTTGGTCGGATCGCGGTTGGTAAGAATATCTTCGGGAATATCGTCCGACATCACCAGCTTTAACCAGTCGACCAACTCAGAGGTGGACGGCTTTTTCTTTAGACCGGGGATCTTGCGCACATCAAAGAAAATATCCAGCGCCTCGTCGACCAGGGTCTTTTTGATCACTGGGAAGTGAACGTCGACAATACGTTTCATCGTGGCGCGATCGGGGAAGCTGATAAAGTGGAAAAAACAGCGGCGCAAAAAGGCATCGGGCAGCTCTTTCTCGTTATTACTGGTAATGATCACGATCGGACGCTGAATCGCTTTAATGGTTTCACCGGTCTCATAGACATGGAATTCCATGCGATCGAGCTCCAGCAGCAAGTCATTGGGAAATTCGATATCGGCTTTATCAATTTCATCAATCAGCAGCACGACCTGCTCATCGGCAGTAAATGCCTGCCACAGCTTGCCCTTATCGATGTAGTTGCCAATGTCATTAACCTTTTCATTACCCAACTGAGAATCGCGCAGTCGCGAAACCGCATCATATTCATAGAGACCCTGCTGAGCTTTGGTAGTGGACTTAATATGCCAGGCTAAAAGCGGCTTGCCGAGCGCCTTGGCCACTTCTTCTGCGAGCAGCGTTTTACCGGTTCCCGGCTCACCCTTAATCAATAGTGGACGCTGCAATGTGACCGCCGCATTCACTGCCATCTGTAGCTCGTCGGTGGCTACGTAGTTGTCTGTACCTTCAAATTTCATAGAGTCTAAATCCACATGATGAGTTTTAAATTAATTAGTCGCGCATAATAAGCTAAAAATAACAAAAAAACGTGCCACTGAATGAATCCAATCAGTCTCTCGACGCATCTTAGTTGTGTAACAATAATCGAAAGGCCCAATGGTGCCGTCGATAAGGCACCGTCTACAAGTGAATCCGTGGTTAACTATGACCACGGAGTATTAAAGAAAGCACAATAACCAATAAATAGGGTCCAGCAATCAGCTTATTATTAGGGCTGGATTCAAACCGGTCGACAACAGGCCATTGCAAGCTCGGAGAGCACTATGAAAAATAATTTAATTCTTTGTCTGATGTTATTAGCGTCTGTCAGCACAGCGACCACTGTGGCGGAGGAGATCGAAGTCGTGGTCAGCACCAGTGAAAACGGTATTGAAACCGAAAACGTGACGAAAAAAATCGTCTATAAGCTTGAGTCAGACCATGAATTTAATAGTGAATTCGACAGTGAAGTCACCGCTATCGTCGATGAGGTAATTGATGAGCTCAAAGGTGAGTGGAAAGATCTTGATGAGCAAGAACGTCAGGAAATTAAGGATGCTTTGCGTTCGGTGGGAGAAGGGATCGATATCCGTCTCGATCCCGATATGGATTTCAGCTCTGTGCTGGTGACCATTATTGCCATTCTATTTACCGTTGGCTCGCCGATATTAATTGTCGCCCTGCTACTGTTTTTCTCTTACCGCAAACGCAAACAGCGCGCGGCACTGATCGAGAAGTTTATTGACGCCGGCAAAGATGTCCCGCCAGAGGTGTTGGCGTCCTTTGATGAAAATGGTCTTACCAGCAACAATCTCCAGCGTGGCCTGATGTTGACCGGTATAGGTATTGCACTGGTTGTCGTCCTCGGCATGTTAGTCAACTGGCCAGTCGCCTCTATTGGCTTGATCCCGATCTGTGTTGGTATCGCCAGACTTTTAATCTGGAAGTTGGACAAACAACCCACAAACGATGCGTCCAATAGCGACACTGCTGCCTAATCTGTATGCATCATACAGATCAGGTCTTGATTGACTCAGTCGTCAAGGAAGACAGTCACCTTGCCTTTGCGGAGCTGGTCAAGCGCTACCAGTCTCCGCTGCGCTACTCGCTGCGTCAGTTGACCGGCTGGAATGAGGCGCTGGCCGACGATCTCGCTCAAGAGACCTTTATTAAAGCTTACAAGGCCCTACCCGGCTATCAGGGCAAGGCCAAGTTCTCCAGCTGGTTGTATCGCATTGCCTACAATGAGATGATCAGTCACTTTAGGGTGGCGCGCAATCGCGAACTGAGCGGAGGAATAATTGAGGAACAGGGTTCGGCTAGCGTTGACAGCCGAGACAGACCATCCTCAGAGGATCATTCGCAGCAGCTGCATCGAGATCTGGCGCAGGCGATGACTCAGTTAAAGGACAACCAGAGGATGGCCCTGCACCTGCATTTACATCGCGAGTGCACGCAACAGGAAATTTCCGATATTATGAACATTCCACTGGGTACGGTGAAAACACTAATCACCCGCGGTAAAGAAACGCTTCGAGTGCTGCTTGCTGACTGGAAGCTGGGAGAGAGCTGATGAACAAAGCCCCTACAAGAGCCTCTACAATCGACGATCTATTTGCATCGGCGCGAACAAGTGAACCCTATATCCATAACCAGGGTTTTTCGACTCATGTGCTGGCCGCCCTGCCTGAACGCGCGGGATTGCCATTCTGGGCAGATGCACTGATTACGCTGCTATTTACCCTGCTTGGTTGCGCCCTGGCCTTTGCCTTCTTCCCCAGTGAAAAGTTTGCCGAACTGGTGCCAACCACGATTGTCATTAGTCCAATGTCGCTGCTGACCCTCACCGGCCTGATTAGCCTGGCATGCGGCTCCGCCTATTGGGCCTCGGAAACCAATCGTATTTAGGCACCGACATCCAATCACTGATCGTCTGACTGAGTATGCTCTGCGGCAGACGATCCCGCCGCGGCGGGTTTAAGCGCCAAAAATAACCCGCGAAAAACCTTCGCCCACAGCAGTCGCAAAACCGGGTAAATCAACAAAGCAAAAAGCGCTACGGCAATAATCGGCGCCAAGCCCCGCTGGAAACCACTATCAGCGCCTGAGACCATGACCCCCTCATAGAGGCTGACAAAAAAGGCTGGCGCCAGATGCGGATCATCGCGATAAGCGGTCACCGGTGTAAACAGAATCGCCGCAGCAACAATGATGAGGATATGGCGCACACTTGCCAGCCGCACATTGCGCAGCATAAACCAAAGACAAAACAGCAGGCAGAGGCCTCCCAGAGAGTAGGCGATCCAACCGTAGAGGTAATCTTCAGCGCTAAACATAATTAATCAATCCATTTAATAATATGGTCTTCAATATCATCGTCGCGCACATCGCGCTCAGACACCACTTTACCGCGCAACGAGGCGCCGTAACTGTGTAGTGTCTGACGACTGCCCGTGCGCAGATAATGCCATTCCGGCAGAGGCTGACCCTCGGCCACCAGCCGATAGGAGCAGCTTTTTGGCAGCCATTGCAGTTTATTAACATTGCTGCGGTCAAGTTTTATGCAATCGTCGACTATGCGGTGACGGCCGGCATAATCTGAGCAACGGCATGACTCGGTATCCAATAGCTGACAACTGACATTGGTGTAATAGATCTCCTCGGTATCGACATCTTCAAGCTTAACCAGACAGCATTTTGCGCAGCCATCACAGAGTGACTCCCACTCATCATCGCTCATGTCCGCGAGAGATTTGGTCTGCCACCAAGGCTGACTGGTCATTAGCGCGACTCTGCCAACGGATATGGCGGCGGTGGCATCTGCAAGTAGAAACCCTGATTGATAATATCGTCCATCACTTGCACAACATCTGCGCGCGCCAGTTTCTTGGTTGCAGCCAGCAGCATGGTAGTGACCAATTGCGGGTCGCCGAACTGGCTCAACAGCACCTCAGGCACACGTTTAAAACCGTCCTCACGGGCGACATAGAGATACATCTCTTGTTTTTTTGCGGTTTTGTAAATGTCGCAGAGAACTCTGCCCGGCAGTTTCATAGTGCGTCACTGCTATCAAGCACCAGTTGCAAAGCCGGTGTGACCATCGTGCCGCGCCAGCCATCCACCAGACGACTCGGCCACTGACAGTGGCCTTCGCTAGCGCTGCGCAGGATTGCTTCGAGTTCTTTTTTATTGCACATCAGCTCTTTCGGAATGGCGTGCTTTTCGGCCACCTCATTGATCCGCAGACGCATTTCTTTCATCACGTCGCTGACAGCGCGAGACAGTGGCTGAGGCAGTATGTCAGGCAGATTGGTCTGATCAACATCAGTAATCTGTTGTAGCACCTGCTCGCCAAAGCGTTTGACTGAGCGTGAATACCAATCGTCAATCTCATGCAGCTGACCGATGCGGGTTGGCTTATTAATAGCCAGGTCGAGCAAGACATTGTCTTTAACAATATGTGACCGCGGTTTGTCGAGTGTCCGCGCAGTCTGCTCTCGCCAGTCACAGAGCTGTTTTAACACCGCAAGCGACACACCGTCCAGGCGCCAGGCACCTTTGAGACGCAGATAATAATCAACCGCCCTGCGGCGCTCTGCCGCCATCTCCAGCAGGCCATGCATCTCTTCCGCAAACCAGCTGAGACGACCTTGCTGCTCAAGCATGTCGCGCAACAGCTTGTAGAGTTTAAACAGATAGAATACATCGTCAGCGGCATATTGTTTTTGGCGTTCGCTGAGCGGACGTGCCAACCAGTCTGAGCGCGTGTCTTCTTTGCCCAACTCGATCTGCAACATTTTCTCTACCAGACGCGCATAGCCCATGGAGTAACCAATATTGACAATGCCAGCGGCAACCTGGCTATCAAAAAGCTGTTGCGGGCAAACCGAGAGCACTTGGTCGAGCACTTCTAAGTCCTCGCCACAGGCATGAAACACCAGCGTCCGCTGCGGCGCGTTAAGCAGCTCCTGAAGCGGCTGTAACTGATCAATTGTCGGCACATCAATCAGCCAGCACTGCTCACCATCGGAGAGCTGGATCAGCGCCAGCTTGGCAAAGTAGGTATCACTGCGCATAAACTCGGTATCAATTGCCAGCTCAGTGGCATCACGCAACTGTTCGCAGAGCGCTGCCAACTGCTGGTTATCAGCAATCCAATGTATGTTTGTTGCGGTGTTAGAGCCTGTCATAGTAAACCTGTAATTGTGAGCCTGTAATTGTG
>JAFMBY010000133.1 GCA_017858135.1 Porticoccaceae bacterium
ACTCTAAAATTCCAACTCTAAAATTCGACGACGGAACGAATGCTCTCGCCCGAGTGCATTAAATCGAAGGCTTTATTAATATCGTCGAGGGGCATCTTGTGGGTAATCAAATCATCAATATTGATTTTGCCTTCCATATACCAGTCGACAATACGCGGCACATCGGTGCGACCGCGGGCGCCACCAAAGGCAGTTCCGCGCCATGAACGCCCGGTGACCAACTGGAAGGGTCGCGTGCTAATCTCTTTACCGGCGCCGGCAACGCCAACAATGCAACTCTCGCCCCAGCCTTTGTGGCAGCACTCCAGCGCTTGACGCATCACATCGACATTGCCGATACATTCAAAACTGTAATCGACTCCGCCGCCGGTCATTTGAATAATGTGATCAACCACGTTGTCCACTTCTCGTGGATTAATAAAATCGGTCATACCAAACTGCTTGCCCAAGCCTTCTCTGGCGGGGTTTAGATCGATACCAATAATGCGAGTGGCGCCGACCATCTTGGCACCCTGAATCACATTGAGGCCAATACCACCGAGACCAAATACAGCCACGGTGGAGCCCGCTTCAACCTTCATGGTAAATGCCACCGCGCCAATACCGGTGGTTACGCCACAGCCGATATAACAAATCTTGTCGAAGGGTGCGTCTTTACGCACTTTGGCCAATGAGATTTCTGGAAGAACGGTGTAATTAGAAAAGGTAGAGCAACCCATGTAGTGCAGGATTGGCTTGCCTTCAAAAGAGAAACGGCTGCTGCCATCTGGCATCACCCCCTGCCCCTGAGTGGAACGAACCGCCTGACAGAGATTGGTTTTCGGGTTTAGGCAATACTCACATTCGCGACACTCTGCGGTATACAGAGGAATCACATGATCACCTGGCTTTAGGTGTTTTACCCCGGGCCCCACTTCAACCACCACACCCGCGCCTTCATGGCCCAAAATGGCCGGGAAAGCTCCTTCAGGGTCGTCTCCAGACAGGGTGAAGGCATCGGTGTGACAAACTCCTGTGGCCTTGATTTCGACCAGTACTTCGCCCGTGCGTGGGCCGTCGAGATCGACTTCAACCACTTCTAGTGGCTTACCTGCGCCAAATGCTACTGCTGCCCTTGTTTTCATACTCTCAATCCTCTGCCTGCCTCAAATGTTAAGCCGTACACTTATTTTATTGGTTGCCATACTAGGCCAAAAGACGCTATTTTGGCTATCAAATAACGACCACAAAAAAACAATCGTCGCCACAATCAGGGAATGCCATGAGATCCACAATCATCGCCTGCATAGGTCTGCTCACCGCCGCTGTTCTGACCCCCACTATTCTGCATGCCGAGAGCATAGACCACGGTCGCAGCGATGGCGAATTGGTAATCTACACCGCGAAAAAGATTATCACCATGGAACCGGCTCTGCCAAAGGCCACCGCAGTGGCCGTTGCCGATGGTCGTATTGTTGCAGTGGGCAGTTTGAACTCACTGCAAAGCTGGATCGATCAAAAAGGCGCGCGCATTGATACGCGCTTTGCCGACAAGGTTATTATGCCCGGCTTTATCGATCCCCATGTGCACCCTTCTCTGCCGGCCGTACTGACTCAGTTCCCGTTTATTGCGCCGGATGACTGGTCGCTGCCAACTGGCGAGTTCCCCGGGGCCAAAACACCAGAGGCTTATCTCAAACGCCTTACTCAACTCGTTGGCGAGCACAGCGACAAAACGGTTCCCTTTATTGCCTGGGGCTACCACCCACTGTGGCATGGAGAATTATTTCGCGATGAGCTAACCGCACTGTTCCCCGATAAGCCAGTTATGCTCTGGCACCGCTCATTCCATGAAATTATCGCCAATGACGCGGCTCTTACGATGCTAGATATCAAAGAAGCTGAAATGGTAGGCAATCCATTGATCAATTGGTCTAAAGGCCACTTCTTTGAAAATGGCCTCTATGCCCTGATACCCAAAATGCCCTTTCTCTTTGACCCAGCTCGGTTTGGCAAAGGCATGGAAAACTTTATTCAAATGGTCCATCAGGGCGGCGTAACAACAACCCTAGATATGGGCACCGGAGTATTCGGTAATCCCGATGCAGAAATTGGCATGATTCGCCATACCATGGAGACATTGCAGGCACCTGCCCGATTAATTCTAACGCCCATTATTACTGACTTTATTGGCCGTGGTGTATCGATTGAAGACGCTCTAGTGCAAGTGGATAAATGGCGTGAGCAAAACAGTCACCGAGTAATGTTTGATAGGCGTTTTAAGTTGATGATTGACGGCGCTATTTATAGTGGTCTGGCGCAGTTTAAATTTCCCGGTTATATAGACGGCCACAGTGGCGTGTGGATGGTACCCACCGAGATATTGCAAGAATGGGCGCAGGCATTTTGGGACGAAGGTTACCAGATTCATGCTCACACCAATGGTGATGGCAGCGCTGAAGTATTAATTGATCTGTTAAAAACGCTGCAAAAAAATACGCCCACAGCTGACCATCGTCTGGCCCTTGAACATTTTGCCTATACCACGGAAGATCAAAATCGTCAGCTTGCTGAGCTGGGAGCTGTGGTGTCAGCCAACCCCTACTACCATTACATGCTCAGCGATATGTACAGTGATCAATGGCTGGGTGCCGATCGCGGCAATCAGATGGTGCGTCTCGGTTCTCTTGAGAGACTGGGTATGCCCTTTGCCTTCCACTCTGACAGCCCTATGGCACCGCTGGAGCCATTGACTCTAGTATCGACGGCGGTTAACCGCGTTACCATTAATGGCAACCTGAACGGCCCCAACGAACGGGTGAGTCTGGAGGCGGGCCTGCGCGCTATCACTATAGATGCAGCCTGGGTGATGGGCTGGGAAGATGAAATTGGCTCCATTCGGGCCGGTAAAAAAGCCGACTTTACCATTCTAGAGGCCGACCCCTACAGGGTGAACCTCAAGCGTTTAAAGGATATTAAAATCTGGGGCACCGTCTTTGAAGGCACCCCAGCACCCATTGAAACACTCGACACCAAAGACTAACGGCGAATACAGCCGGGCAGACTGCAGAGCATTTCAAATAGCAGGTTAGCTGCCAGCAGGGAGGTGTTGCCGGTGGTGTCGTAGGGTGGCGAGACTTCCATTAGGTCGCAACCCACCAGGTTTAAGCCGTAGCAGCCGCGGATAATCTCCAAGCCCTGAGAGGCGGTTAATCCGCCAGGCTCTGGTGTACCGGTTCCCGGTGCCACAGAGGGATCCAAACCATCGATATCAAAGGTTAAATAGGCCGGCGTATCAGGCCCTATGGTTTCACGAATCTGATCCATCATTGGCGCCAAGGATTTATACCAGCATTCCTCGGCGGTGATTACTGTGGCACCCTGATCCCGTGACCAGTCGAAGTCATCGGCCGCAT
>JAFMBY010000003.1 GCA_017858135.1 Porticoccaceae bacterium
TCCGCGGTGCATTGGACTGCGGTGCCTCGACCATTAATGAAGAGATGAAAATGGCAGCGGTGCGGGCTATTGCCGATCTCGCCACCATGGAAACCTCGGACGTAGTCGCCGCAGCCTACGCCGATGAAGCGCTTAAATTTGGTCCTGAGTATCTTATTCCCAAAGCCTTTGATCCACGTCTAATTGAAGTGGTGCCAATGGCAGTGGTTAAAGCGGCCATGGCGAGTGGCGTGGCGACACGTCCAATCGAAGACTTAGAGGCCTATCGCCAGACCTTGCATGAGTTTGTCAATCAAGCTGGCCTGTTTATGCAGCCTATTATTGAATTGGCGAAAAAAGCTCCGGCCCGGATTGTCTACGCTGAAGGCGAAAATGACGATGTGCTGTTGGCTGTGCAGGCAGTTCTGGATGAAAAGATCGCCACTCCGATCCTGATTGGCCGTCGCGCCGGTATGGAACAAAAAATTGACCGTCTCGGTCTGCGCATTGACCTCGATAACGATGTCGAAATATTTGATCCGAGTGATAATGACCGACACGAAAAATACGCGGCTTTCTATCATGAGAGCGTCGGTCGCAATGGAGTTTCTGTCGATGCAGCGCGCAAAATTATGCGCGATGATCAAACCGCCATTGCTGCGGTGATGGTCGCTCGCGGCGAAGCGGATGGCTTAATCTGCGGCAAAGTGGGTCGCTTTGATTTTCATCTACGCGAAATCATGCACCTGCTCGGACCCGCCCATAAAGAACAGCTAGTGTCATCTGCAGCGGTGCTGCTAATGCCCGATGGCCCGTTATTTTTGGCTGATACGGCGATGAACGTGGACCCCACTGCAGAAGAGCTGGTGAAGATAACCGAAGCCAGTATCGATCTGGTTAAGCGCTTTGGTATTGAACCGAAAGTGGCTCTGCTGTCGCACTCAAACTTTGGCACCGCTAATACCGCTTCGGCACGCAAGGTACGCAGAGCTGGTGAACTGTTGCGCGATGCCCATCCGACGCTACAAATTGATGGTGAGATGCATGTACTCAGTGCCCTGAATCCGAAATTACGCAAGACCATCTACTCGCAATCAACTCTGCAAGGTCGTGCTAATGTGCTGGTAATGCCCAATCTGGATGCCGCTAATATCGCTATGGGATTGATTCGCTCACTGACCGATGCGCTGTTGATCGGACCCTTTATCAATGGCTTTAGCAAGCCAGCCCATATTGTCATTCCATCCGTTTCGTCTCGCGGCATCTTTAATATGACCGCATTGACAGTGGCCGACATTCAGCAAAGCAAGTAGCCGGTTAGAGCAACTCGCTCTCGGCATTGAAAGGACTAATCCGAATGGCGGGTTAGTCCTTGTGGGTTAGCCTTTTAGGGCGAGTGCCATTTGATAAAACTGTTTTTTGTCGCCGCCGGTAATCTTGGCGGTTAGAGCAGCGGCCTTGGCTGCAGGTAATTCTGCCAACAGCAGGCGCAGAATTTTTTCACCATCGACCGATACAGTGCTGGCGGAACCTTCACTGCCAGCCAGGATCAGGACGATTTCACCACGCTGTTGATTGCTGTCTGCCGCGACTGTATTGATCAGTTCGGCGAGGGTGCCAAAGAGATAGGTCTCAAACGTTTTGCTCACCTCGCGGGCGACAAACGCACTGTGCTCGGCACCAAAAATCTCTGCGCTATCTTTTAATGTCTCTAATATTCGATGCGGCGCCTCGTAAAACACCATCGTTTCTGGCACCGCCACAAGGTCTTGCAAAACCTTTTTGCGCTGGGTAGTTCTAGCTGGCAAGAAGCCGATAAATCGAAATTTGTCGGTCGGCAGACCGGCAACACTGAGTGCCGCAACTGCGGCACAGGCACCGGGAATTGGAATAACCGTGACACCCTGCTGGCGCGCGGCCAGCACTAGGCGGTAGCCGGGGTCAGAAATCAGCGGTGTACCGGCGTCGGAAATTAATGCAATATCATTGCCTGCTGCCAGCCGTACAAGAATATTGTGACTGCTTTTTTTGTCGCTGTGATCATGATAGGCAATCAATGGCTTGTCGATGCGAAAATGGTCCAGCAATTTCTTGCTGTGACGGGTATCCTCGCAGGCTATGGCAGTCACTGATTGAAGAATCTCGACTGCGCGGGGTACCATATCACCCAGGTTACCTATGGGTGTGGCGACTACATACAACGTACCGGATTGATTTGAGTTCATGAATAAACGACTTTTTCTCTCGATAATTTACGCTGTGGGCATCTTAGCCTTTATCGGGGGCTGTGCGCCAACAACAACGCAAGATTCAATCACTACCCCGCGAGTCTTAATGGCTGCTCAAGACAGTGAAACCAGCCGCTCTTTGGTGCGTCAGGCCGAGATTGCTCTCGAGCAAGCGCAGTTGACTGACCCCGCAGGCAGGGCCAGCCTGCTGTTAGATGCCGCTATTCTGTTTGCCCAAGGTGGCGATATTGCCCAGAGTCGGCAGACTCTCAAACTGATCAGTACGACTAACTTAAGCGACACATTTTTTATTGAGTACAGCTTGCTCGGATTGGAATTAGACCTTGTTAGTTTCAAGCTGGACAGCGCCAGAGAGTGGCTCGGCCAGCCACGGTTTGTGACTGTTCGATCAGCCCTCGGCATCAATTTCCAGCGGCGTATTCTCAGGCTTGAAAGCGCACTCAACGCTGCCCGGGGCGATGCCATTGCCAGCATCGACAATCACATTCAATTGGCTGCGCTGTTCAACTCAAGAAAGATCGGCGATCAGAAATTGATTGCCGCTGTCCACGATAAAATTTGGCAGCAACTCAATGAATTGCCATTTCAGCAGCTACAACGCACGGAGCTCGGCGATACTGGCGTGCTGGCCGGCTGGTTCGAGCTGGCCGCGTCGATGCGCTACCGACAGGCGAGTCCAGCTGCTCAGAAGAGTCTCTTTGAAGTTTGGCAAAAGCGTTGGCGAGACCACCCCGCAGCGACCATTCCTCCGTCTGTACTCAAAAACCGATCTCGCGATAATCCACCAAAGAGCATTGCGCTGTTGTTGCCTCTGCAGCAGGAGTACGAGATTCCCAGCAGCACCCTTCTCGATGGTTTTATGAGCGGCTACTACGAAAATCTGGCTCAGGGTAGAACGGTGCCTAGCGTAGCAATCTATGACACCTCATCACGTCCCGTTTCTGATGTGTATAACCAAGCTATCGATCGCGGTGCAGAGATGGTGATTGGACCTCTGCGTCAGTCTCAGGTCGAAGAGCTAGTATCAGCGCCTGAGCTTAGGGTGCCCACGCTAACCCTTAATCGCCTGGATACCCAACTTGCCAACTCATCGGACAACCTTGTGCAATTTGGCCTCTCAGCACTTGATGAGGTCAACCAACTTGCCGATCAAGCCTGGCTTCAGGGACACAGCAATGTGCTGATTATCTCGCCAGACAGCGGTTGGGGAGAGCGTGCGCAGCGCCATTTTGTCGACTATTGGAACGCTAAGGGCGGAGTGGTCATTGACGCTATAACCTATCCTTCCAGCATCAATGATTTCACTAGACTACTGCAGAGACCGCTGGAAATTGATCTCAGCGAGCAGCGCGGCTTAGCTCTGCGGCGCTCGGTTAATCGCAGTCTCAGTTACACCCCGCGCCGGCGTCAGGACATAGACCTAGTGATTGTGCTCGGCTACTCTGAAAAAGTACGCCAGATAAAGCCGGCACTGGATTTTCTCTATGCCGCGGACGTTCCAGTCTACGCCACCTCGCATATCTACAGCGGAACCCAACAGATTGAGCTAAATCGCGATCTCAGCGGCATCAAATTTAGTGCTATGTCATGGACTCTCGATGGCCATATGCCGCGACCAATCAACCCGGATCAACGGCTGCCGACCGCCTACCGCCAACTCTATGCACTGGGTTACGATGCATTTTTATTACACGCTCTTCTCGGCGAGCTCAATAATCCTCAAGCGGTGCCAGTATTTGGTGCCACCGGCTTGCTGACTCTGAGAGATGGAGTCATAGAACGCCGCGAGAAGTGGGCGACGTTCGAAAATGGTCGCGTGATAGCAACGCAGCCTTAGCGAGACACGACTACAGGGAATGACATTATGGGGAACAGGATAGTCCCTAGCAGCAAAAAACAGAGTTTAAGCGGCAGTGCTGCTGAGCAAATGGCACTGGATTTTTTGCGCTCTCAAGGACTGACCGTTGTGGCGAGGAACTTTCGCACACGTAGGGGCGAAATTGATCTGATTATGCTGGATAATGAAGTGTTAGTGTTTGTCGAAGTGCGCTTTCGCCAGAGCGCTGAATTTGGCTCAGCTGAGGAATCCATTACCGCTCAAAAATGTCGCCGCTTAACGGCAGCAGCCGAGGGTTATATGCAGAGTTGTAACCTCACTGAAAAAGTCATTGCGCGTTTTGACGCCATCGCGATCAGCCCCGACAGACAAGCGAATCGCAATATCCCTGGTGGTGCGAAGCGCGAAGGCAACAGAAGTTATTCGACAGGCGAGTATCGTATTACATGGATACAAAATATTTTGCAGTAGCAGATAGTTAAAATAGGAATCAAGTCTTTGGACGCTGTGGATCAAAAGGTTTTTAACCACTTTCAAAAAATGATTGAGGCGACTATGGCCACCGGCGAAACATGTGCCGAGCCGATAGTCAGTGCGGCAGAGAAAATTGCCTCAGCACTGTTAGCAGGAAATCGTATTTTTACCTGTGGTGAAAAATCTAGCGTGTTTATCGCGCAACTGCTCAGTGATTACCTGGCACTGGGTTACGATATCGATCGTCCCGGATTTCCGTCAATCAATCTCAACCAGTTAACTCAGCATAACTGTGACGAAGAACGCTACAACCAAGCGCTTAGCACCCACGCGGAGAGTGGCGACATTCTGGTGTTACTGAGCGCGGGAAACAGTGCGCCGCTAATGCTCAGCGCCCTGAATACTGCGGTTAACCGGGGCATGTCTATTGTCTTGGTTTCAACAGAAAATGATCACTCATTGGCCGACTCAGTGAGCTACAATGATGTTCATATTAGTGTGGCAGGGGGGACAGCTCCGCTGATCACTCAATCACAGCTACAAGTCGTTCAGAGCATCTGCGCTCTGATAGACAGCCATATTTTTGGAGGCGAATAAATGCGCAACACAGTCACTGCTTTATCACTCGTTTTTTTACTTTCCGGTTGCACAGCAATGGTCGACACCGTTGTCAAAGAGCCAATTACGCCAGATCCAGGTTCATCCTCGATTGGCACCAATATCAACGATATAAAAATGGACACCTTTATTGGCGTCAATATTAAAAAAGCCGATCGGAGATTAAAAAAATCGCACATTAATGTACATGTATACAACGCTGTTGTGCTGTTAACTGGCGAGGTGCCCACTCAGGAGCTAAAGGTACTCGCCGGAGACACTGCGCGCGCCTACACCGGTGTGCGGCAGGTTCACAATGAACTACAGGTACGTGGTAACTCGTCGATTGTTGCACGCACAAATGATTCGTTGATCAGCGCACAGGTAGCGACCAAGTTGACCTTCGATAAAGAGATCAAGTCATCCAATATTGAAGTCACCACTGAAGACGGCGTGGTTTACCTAATGGGTAAGGTGGGACGCATCAACGCTGAAAAAGCCACAGCAATCGCCAGTAAAACAAGTGGCGTGCGCAGCGTTGTCAAAGTGTTTGAATATGTAGACTAAACTAGCTCTATGGCCATGGCGGTGCCCTCACCGCCGCCAATACAGAGACTGGCAACACCTTTTCGTCCACCATGTTGCTGCAACGCGTGAATCAATGTCACCAGGATTCTCGCACCGCTAGCACCGATGGGGTGCCCTAGAGCGCATGCACCACCGTGAACATTGAGCTTTTCGTGAGGTATGTTGAGTTCATGCATTGCCGCCATGGCTACCACTGCAAACGCCTCATTGACTTCCCAAAGATCGACATCGTCAACTGTCCAGCCAACACGCTGCAAGGTTTTATTGATCGCTGAAACCGGCGCGGTGGTGAACCATTCTGGCGCCTGAGCGCTCTGATCAAAGCCGTGGATTAGAGCAATCGGCTGCAAACCTCGCGCTTCTGCTTCGTCGGCCAACATCAGTGTCAGCGCAGCCGCACCGTCAGAGATAGAGCTGGCATTGGCAGCTGTGACTGTGCCGTCTTTTTCGAAGGCGGGTTTTAACTGGGGGATTTTTTCTGGTCTGGCATTGCCCGGCTGCTCATCGGTATCGACGATCACATCGCCACGTCGAGAGGAGACGGTGACGGGAGCGATTTCCTGATTAAACCAACCGTTGTCAATCGCGGAATTGGCGCGGCGTAATGATTCAATGGCATAGGCATCCTGAAGCTCGCGACTAAAGTTATATTTATCCGCACACTTCTCAGCGAAACAACCCATCGCGACACCTTGATAAGCATCTTGCAGACCGTCGTATTGCATATGGTCAAGCATTTGTGCGTGACCAAAGCGGTAACCTTGGCGGCCCTGAGGAATCAAATAAGGCGCGCGACTCATACTCTCCATCCCGCCTGCTATCACCGTGCTGGCCTGACCGGCACGCAGCGCATTGGAGGCCATCATCACCGCTTTCATGGCGGAACCGCATACTTTATTAATGGTAGTGCAGGAAGTGTCTTGAGTGAGTCCAGCTGCCAGTGCTGCCTGACGCGCAGGCGCCTGACCGACACCTGCGGTTAGCACGCAACCCATCAGAACCTCATCAATCTGACTGTGTTCCAATGTCGACTTTTGCACTGCAGCGCGAATCGCGGTGGCGCCCAGTTCTGCTGCGGAAAGTGCTGACAGTGAGCCCATCATGCCACCCATTGGTGTACGTGTGGCTGACAGAATGGCGATTGGCTTAGACATGTGGGATTCCTTAAAGCTCGGCTACTTGATCACTCGCAACGCTGGCTTGATTTTTTTCGCAGCATTGTCACTTGGCAAACCTGACGTTTGATTGGACGATTTGGTTTTAACCGCTTTCGGTCCTACAGGGGGTGTCGGCGGCTTATCTGGCGACTCATGCTCGAACACCATACCCTGACCATTTTCCTGGCTGTAGATACCAATCACTGCGCTGATAGGCACTTGAATATCAATTGGAATGCCACCAAAGCGGGTGGAGAAGGCGATAATCTCTCGATCAAGGATAAAATTGGTTACTGCTCGCGGTGCGACATTGAGAACAATCTGTCCATCGGTGACATAATTCTGAGGCACCTCAACACCTGGATGATGGGCATCGATCACAACATAGGGTGTGCAATCGTTGTCCACAATCCAGTCGAAGAAGGCGCGCAGCAGATAAGGCCGATTGGACCGCATTTTCATTTTAGTGGCGAATCTCGAGCTCGAGATCGGTCAGGCTTTCCTGAAATGAGGGCCGCTCGAACAGTCGCTCCATATAATCGTGCAGTGGTTTCACCTGACGATTGTTTGGCAAGCTGATGCCAAACTCTGGAAGACGCCATAGAATCGGCGCCAGGCAGCAATCCACCAGCGTAAACTCTTCACTCATAAAATAGGGCATGTCAGTAAATATGCTGGCAATGCTGATCAATGAGTCACGAAATTCCTTACGCGCTTCCTCAGCCTGACTGCTTTCAGGGCTGCTTTGAATCTGCGCTATCAGGGTGCACCAGTCTTTTTCGATGCGGTGTACCCAGAGTCGACTCTGAGCACGAGCGACAGGATAGACCGGCAGCAGCGGTGGATGAGGGAAGCGCTCGTCGAGATATTCCATCACGACCTTTGACTCGTAGAGCGCCAGATCACGGTCTACCAGTGTCGGTAAGGTTCCGTAGGGGTTGGCTTCTAGAATCTCTTCAGTAATGGCGGTGGGCTCGATATCTTCAATATCAACGGTCACACCTTTTTCAGCCAAAACAATCCGCACACGATGGCTGTATTGGCATGTTGGGTCGGAAAATAATGTCATCGACGATCGTCGCACAACAACCTCTCAATTTTTAATAGTAAGTAGGGGGCAGCTCTTCGCTACCCCAAATAGACAATCCATGCCTTTATATGGTCTGTCCTGAATAACACTATGGCCCTTGAGAAATCAATCAACGACCGTCTCACACTTGCTCAGCTTTAATGAATGCCTTTCCAATACTCGCGATTAAGCAGCATAACAAAGACCAGCAACAACAACAGAAATAACAGTACCATGCGGCCAATATGCTTGCGCTCTTCTGCCATGGGCTCTGCCACATAGGTCAGAAAGTTGACTAGATCATACATCGCCACGTCAAACTCTTCGGCAGTCATGCTGCCCGCCGAAGCGATATTGAAACGACCACAGGGATCGTCAAGAATATCTTCACCGCTTAAGAGATCGCGTTTTATACCGCCACTGGCTGTCAACACCGGCCCTGGCGCACATTCTGGCAAGCCCTGCAGATCCAGCAGCACATGCGGCATACCGACATCTTTAAAGACCTTGTTGTTGACACCAAAAGGGCGACTTGGATCGGCATAAAAATTACGCAGATAAGTGTAGACCCATTCGGACGAACGAGCCCGCGCGACCAACGTCAAATCTGGTGGCACAACACCAAACCACTCCTTGGCGCCGTCTTCAGGCATCGATATTTTCATCAGATCACCGATCTTCTGATCAGTGAAAACCATATTATCGAGCATCATCTGATTGGGAATACCAATATCGTTGGCAACGCGTTCCCAGCGAGAGTACTGAAACGAATGGCAACCCATGCAGTAGTTAACCGCCAGTTGAGCGCCACTCTGCAGTGAAGCATGGTCACGAAGATCGGCTTCAAAAGTATCACAATCGATGGTTCCACACGATTTTCCGCTCTCAGCACCCACTGCTTTAATCGGTAAAATCACCAGCAGCGCGACGATCAGCACGCCGCCCAGCGTCTTCCAAACACCAATTCCACCATCCATGGTAATGCGGTCTGGCTCAGGCCTAGTCGTCTCCATACGGGTCCAGAAGTAGATGCCAATAAAGTACGCAAAGTACAGAACAGTACAGATCTGCGCGAGCACTGTTCGTGCTGCCGTCGGCGCCTTAACACCCAAGTATCCGAGGATAATAAAGCAGGCAACAAAGACCAGAATCGCAGCGCGGCTGATGTTGCCTTTATACCGCATTGAGCGCACCGGACTGCGGTCCAACCAGGGCAGCACAAACAGAATCGCGATCGCCGCAGCCATGGTAATAAAACCACCGAGCTTGTCGGGAACCGCACGCAGCATTGAGTAGTAAGGGGTGAAATACCAAACCGGTGCAATATGCTCTGGAGTCTTCAACGAGTTGGCAATCTCAAAGTTTGCATACTCTAAGAAGTAGCCACCCATCTCTGGCATAAAGAACAGGATCGCGCAGAACACAAATAGGAACACAACGATGGGCACTAGATCGTGAATAACGAAATAAGGGTAGAACGGAAGGCCGTCAATCGGATTGCCGTTTTCATCTTTGTACTTTTTGATGCTGACGCCGTCTGGGTTATTAGAACCCACGTCGTGCAACGCGATAATGTGCATCACCACCAGCGCAATCAAGATGATTGGCATCGCCACCACATGCAGAGACATAAACCGATTCAGGGTAATACCAGAGATTAGATAATCACCACGAATCCATTGCACGACATCTTCACCAACCACCGGAATAGCGCCAAACAGCGAAATAATCACCTGCGCGCCCCAGTAGGACATCTGCCCCCATGGCAATACATAACCGAGGAATGCCTCGGCCATTAGCACCACATAAATGGTCATGCCGAAGATCCACACCAGCTCGCGAGGCGCTTTGTAAGAGCCATAGATCAAGCCGCGGTACATGTGCAGGTAGACCACAACAAAGAACGCGGACGCACCGGTAGAGTGGGCATAGCGGATAATCCAACCCATATCAACATCGCGCATTATGTATTCAACAGAGGCAAACGCCTGCTCTGCAGAACCCTGATAGCTCATCAACAACCAGACACCCGTCACCAGCTGAATAACCAGGACCACCATCGACAGTACGCCGAAGTAGTACCAAAAGTTGAAGTTCTTTGGCGCATAGTACTCGGCCATATGCCGATTCCACTCGCGCTTCAGCGTAGGCATACGCGAATCTAACCACTCAGCAAAAGCTGCTGCTTTACTCATTACGCAATCTCCGCATCAATTCCGATAATAATAATGTCGTCTGACTCATACGAATGGGGGGGAACTTCAAGATTGGTTGGCGCAGGTACGCCGGCAAAAACCCGTCCCGAGAGATCAAATTTAGAACCGTGACAGGGGCAGAAAAAACCGCCCAACCAAGAGTCACCACCAAGATCAACCGCACCCACGTCGGGTCGATACATTGGCGCGCAACCGAGGTGCGTACACAGACCGACCAACACCAGGTACTCTTCACGACCAGCTTGGGTTCGGGCCGAGCCACTTACATAGCTCGGCTGAGAAGCCGCTTCTGAGTCCGCATCCCTTAAGATACTGGTATCAATATCAGCAATGGCCGCTAGAGACTCTGGCGTGCGGCGCACGATATAAACTGGCTTACCGCGCCACTCGACAACCAGACGAGCGCCTGACTCAAGTTTGGAAATATTAATTTTAACCGGAGCGCCAGCAGCTTTGGCTTTGGCGCTGGGTTGCCAGGATGAGACAAAAGGTACTGCCGCACCGACTACACCTGCACCACCCACAACAGAGGTAGCACCAAGCAAAAATCGGCGGCGACTATGGTTGATACCGTCATTGGTCATGACGTTCTCCCTAAAGGCAAAATTGGATGTTCAAACATGCGGATTCGCATGCAATTAAAATTGGCGCTGCATAGTAACGGAAGGCGAAAATATAAGCAACCAGAGAGTTGTAGAAAAATAGGTTAACGTATTGTTTTTTAAGGCAAAAAAAAGCCCGACTCACGAGTCGGGCTTTTCTTTTTCGCGTTGATCTTAACGCTTGGAGAACTGTGGACGCTTACGTGCTTTGTGCAGCCCCACTTTCTTACGCTCAACCTGTCTCGCATCACGGGTTAAGAACCCAGCTTTGCGCAGTGGTGAACGAAGATTTTCATCGTACTGAAGCAAGGCGCGGGCAATACCGTGACGGATTGCACCAGCCTGACCAAAGTTGCCACCACCATTAACAGTGACTTTAAGATCGAACTTGTCGACCAAGTCAACAATCTCAAATGGCTGACGAACAATCATTCGCGCCACTTCACGACCGAAGTAAACATCGATCGCGCGATCGTTAATAGAAATTTTGCCGTTTCCTGGAGTAAGGAAAACGCGAGCTGCTGACGTCTTGCGACGACCAGTACCGTAAAATTGAGTTTCTGCCATGATAATCGCTGTCCGTTACAGTTCTAGAACTTGAGGCTGCTGCGCTGTATGAGGATGCTCATTACCAGCGTAGACCTTAAGTTTTCTAAACATTTCCCGACCAAGTGGTCCGCGTGGCAACATGCCTTTCACCGCTGACTGAATAACACGCTCAGGCGCTTTATCAATCAACTTGTCAAAAGTGATGTCCTTCAGACCACCGGGATAACCGGTGTGAGAGTAATACGTTTTCTGTGTGGCCTTGTTGCCAGTCACACCAATTTTTTCGGCGTTAACCACGACGATGTAATCGCCGGTATCAACGTGAGGTGTATATTCTGGCTTGTGCTTACCACGCAAGCGTGTCGCCAATTCCACTGCCAAACGACCCAGGGTTTTACCCTCGGCGTCTACGATATACCAATCACGTTCAACTGATTCTGCTTTAGCGCTATATGTTTTCATCTTATCCTGCCTGGCTTTGGGGGATCCCAAAAAAGGGTGCGAATTGTAATGATCGCCCGCCCCTATTACAAGAGGGGATTTGAGCAAAATGAAAGTTTTTTACTGAGGCCATTACGGACGGTGTGGACGGGCCAAATACTCACGGCTCTGCATTTCCAATAATCGACTCTCCGTGCGCTGAAACTCGAAGCTCAAACGCCCGTCATGATAGAGCTCATGCATTGGCGCGGCAGCGGTTATCGCCAACTTAACGCTGCGATCATAGAACTCATCGACCAGATTGATAAAGCGTCGTGCGGCATCTTCATTGCCGACGGTAAATATTGGCACATTGGTAATCACCACCGAGTGGAACTCGCGCGCCACCTCGATATAGTCGTTTTGACTGCGCGGACCTTCGCAGATTGCCGCAAAGTCAAACCACACTATGTCCTCAGCCACCTTGCGCGCGGGAATCCGCCGTCCCTCAATATCCAGATCAACATTGAGCTTTATCTCACCCTCAACGGCCACTAGGCTGTCAAAAGTTGCCCCTATTGCCTGCTCCGCGAGATCACCCAACGGTGCATAGTAGAGCTCAGCCTGCTCCAGTGCGCGCAGTCGATAGTCCTGCCCTCCATCCACGTTGATCACCTGACAGTGCTTGTTGAGCAAGGCAATGGCTGGCAAGAAGCGTTGCCGTTGAAGGCCGTCACGATAGAGCAGATCAGGGATGATATTAGATGTTGCAACCAGGGTCACACCGCGCTGAAAGAGACCTTCCAACAATCTTGCGAGAATCATGGCGTCGGTAATATCACTGACAAAAAATTCATCAAAGCAGACCACCTGTGTCTCTTGTGCGATTGATTCAGCAACCACATCGAGAGGATTAACCTGCCCTTTCAAGCGCTCTAAATCCTGGTGGACACGGCGCATAAAGCGGTGAAAGTGAATCCGCATCTTGTTGTCAAAAGGCAGGCTCTCGTAGAAGCTATCCATCAAATAGGTCTTGCCTCGACCAACCCCTCCCCAGAAATAGAGGCCTGTTTCGGGTATCCGCGCAGGGCGCAAAATTTTCGCCAGCAGACCGCCTTTTTTACGCTGATTGCGTTTTACCAACCGAGAAAATAGCTCGTCTAGCTGTTCGACTGCATCAGCTTGAGCTTTATCTGCAACAAAGCCCTGTTTGGCTAGATCATTTTGATAGCGTTGTTTTGGGGTTAACATCGGATATGGTAGGATCGTCGAGTAAAGGCAGACTTTAACTAGCGCGACGTCCTAAGACAACTGAAAATAATAACCAGTTTCACCTCGACGACATCAGAAACCGGAGCAAAGACATAAATTAGTTGTCGGTTTAGCGGATAAAAGCGTTGATTCAGCAAGCGCCTTTGGCGACACTAAAGATGTTTACCGATTTAAGTATGGGAGAGTACTTTGATAACTTTGACCTCAATTCTGATTGCCGCGGCGTTTTTTCTGATCGGTGCTGGTGTAGGTCACCTTTTCTCAAGGAAGGTCGACAGCAGCGACAAATCAGTGCGCAATCTTGAAAAAAAGCTTGCCCAGTCTGAACAAGAACTCAGACGCTATCAGCAACAGGTCACCGAGCACTTTATGACCGCCTCTCATCTGACTGGCAATGTCGCTCAGAGCTATCGACAGATTCACGAACATCTCGCATCAAGCGCCATGCGTTTGGCAAGCCCCGAGGTGGGCAGACAGATACTCAAAGCGGGCGGCGTTGATTTTGGCTTGCTTGATGCCGACGGCAATCCACTAATTGATATCACTGATATTGAAGTTCCTCGAGACTATGCTCCCAGTGTTCCCGGCGGGATTTTAAGAGAAGACTACGGCCTGCGTGACGCGGAACAGAAGCAAGCCGATGTAGAGTCTTCCTCTGACACTGTGGACAATGAAGATGAGAGCGACCCCACGCAAAGCGTAGCATAACGCCCCCCCATCACTTCAGCGCAAGCAAGGAGGTTTGCGGTGGCAGGATTGCCTTATTACGCCGCACTTATGCAGGCGTCTCAAAACCTACTCCCGGGCAGCTGCAGCTTATGCCGCGGTTCGCTAACGCGCTTCGATAACGCGCTGTGTCAATACTGTATCGCCGAACTACCGCGGCTGACAACCAGTTGCCAGCGCTGCGCGGTGCCGCTTGCCAGTAATTTAATTTGCGCTGCGTGTCAGTTGACAGCGCCGGTTTTTCGTCGCTGTATCGCGGCCTTTCGCTACCAGCCGCCGATCAGCAGCATTATCGTGCGCTTGAAGAGCGACCCCTATGTAGCCGAACTGCAACAACTCAGCGCCGTGTTGGCAGAGCGCATCACAGTGACTTATCGAGAGGCGCAACAAGTCATTCCACAGGTGGTAATCCCCCTGCCCTTACACTGGCTGAAAATGACCCGCCGCGGCTTTAATCAAAGCCATATCCTGTGCCAATTGCTGAGCAAGCATTTTTCCCGCCAGCACAACACAGCACTCAACCTGCGCACCGATATCTGCAGGCGCATCGCACAGGGACAAGCGCAACATCTGCTGAGTGCCAAACAGCGCCTGAGCGGCATTAAAAATGCTTTTATCGCAGAGCAACCGGTGAACGTCAGTTTAAAAGGATTATCAGTGGCGGTAGTGGACGATGTTGTGACGACCGGTGCTACCGCAAACAGTGTTGCGGCAGCACTGCTGCGAGCTGGGGTTAAAGATGTGGATATTTGGTGTCTGGCAAGAACAAGCTGGAATAATTCGGCAGGGTGACTCAGAATGCGGGTCATGAATTTATCTCCCACAAAACCAGACTCTATCTGGCAACAGATCTACCGCGAAGCGCAATCTGCAGCCCATGACGAGCCCGTCCTCGCAGACTTCTTTCAAGTTACAATACTCGACCACGATAACCTTGGCGACGCACTCAGCTGTCATCTGGCCAATAAACTAGCCAGCAATGAAGCGCCTGCGTCCCTGCTGCGCACTGTCATGGATCGGGCATTTTCGACGCCAGACATTATCCACGCAGTCGCAGCAGATATTGTCGCCACCGTTAAGCGAGACTCAGCATGCAACCTGCATCTTACGCCATTCCTCTACTTTAAAGGTTTTCTCTCCTTACAGTCCTACCGCGCCGCGCACCAGCTCTGGGCTGAAGGGCGTCAATCGCTGGCCCTGCTTCTGCAGCACAGAATCTCACTGACATTTGCTGTCGATATACATCCGGCAGCTCGTATTGGCAGCGGCTTGTTGATCGATCACGCTACCGGCTTAGTGATTGGCGAAACCGCGGTGATTGAAGACTGCGTATCAATCATGCAGTCGGTCACACTCGGCGGCACCGGAAAGACATCAGGCGATCGTCACCCAAAGATTCGCAAGGGCGTACTGATTGGTCCGGGGGCAAAAATACTCGGCAATATTGAAGTGGGCGAAGGCGCAATGGTTGCTGCATCCAGCGTGGTATTGAAATCTGTACCGGCGCATGCGGTGGTCGCTGGTGTACCGGCCTCGGTGGTTGGCGACGCGCGCAGTGAGGAGCCCTCTCAGGCCATGGATCACTACTTTAAGTGTGATTAACAGCGACCCCAGCTGAACGGTATAACCTGATCAATAGAATCGGCGGCGTCTATCTGCATTAACAATCGATCAACACCGATCGCTACACCGGCGCACTCGGGAAGGCCTGCGTGCATTGCCGCCAGCAGGCGATTGTCAGCGGCGACAGCGCACTTGCCAGATTGCTGGCGCAGGCGCTGATCTTCGTCAAACCGAGCGGCCTGTTCTTGCGCATCAGTAAGCTCACAGTAGCCATTGGCTAGTTCAACGCGGTTTAAAAATGCTTCGAAACGTCGACTAATGCGACGCCCCTGACTGTCGTCATCACATTTCGCCAAGGCTGACTGACAGGCGGGATAGTCGTAGACCAGCACCAGACCATCGCCTAATTGCGGCTCGACAAGCACACTGAACAAGAGGTCCAGGCAATTAGCGCGAGTCTCTTCTGCCCATGCCGGGGAACTGGCAGTAACAGCCAGACTCTGCAGAGAGGACAATTCGACAAGATGAGGATCAATCTGTAAATGCTCGAGAAACACATCCGCATAGCTAATTCGACGAACAGACGTCTCTGGCAGTAGCATAGCAATCAGCTCTGCCACTTCATCCATTAACTGATGCTCGTCCCAGCCGCAGCGGTACCATTCCAATAGTGTAAATTCGGGATTGTGCCGACTGCCACTCTCGCCACTGCGAAAGGCCTTGCCAAGACTAAAGATATCACCACTGCCCGCCGCCAGCAGCCGCTTCATAAAATATTCGGGAGAGGTTTGTAAATAGCCGGTGACGCCAGCATTGTCGGCAACGATACTGTCAATGTTGTGATCGCTCACCGTTGCTGTAGACAGTAACGGTACATCGACTTCCATCACCTGACGCTGAGCAAAAAAACGCCGCAGCTCAGCGAGAAGCTGGCTACGCTGACGCAAAGTGCTGAGGCTAACGCCAGGTTGCCAGGGGTTTATCAAAATAGATCAACGCTGTTCACAGCCTATTTGCCGCTGACGCGCCCCTGATATTCTCCGGTGCGCGTATCGACCTTTACAATCTCTCCCTGATCGAGGAAAAGAGGCACCTTCACGACTGCACCGGTGATTAATTTGGCTGGCTTGCTGCCACCCTGAGCGGTGTCACCGCGCAGACCAGGATCGGTCTCAACGATCTCCAGCTCAACGTGGTTCGGCGGCGTAACGGACAGCGGCGCCCCGTTGTAGAGGGTGACAACACACATATCCTGCTCACTGAGCCAAATTAGCGCATCACCGACAGCTTTCTCGTTCGCCTGATGCTGCTCAAACGTATCTGGCTCCATAAAATACCAAAAGTCGCCATCGTTGTAGAGATACTGCATATCAGTATCCATAACGTCAGCAGCTTCCAGTGACTCACCTGATTTAAAGGTCTTTTCTAAAACCCGAGCGGTCTTAAGATTGCGTAACTTAACTCGGTTAAAGGCCTGACCCTTACCTGGTTTTACAAACTCATTTTCCAAGATGGAACAAGGATCACCGTCGAGCATTACTTTTAACCCGGAGCGGAATTCGTTGGTTGAGTAGTTTGCCATTGCTATGTCGTCTCGATTGTCTAAAAAGGCCGCTATGATACCCGAACTTCCCACCGATTAGAGCAGTTTGTCTTAGCGCCGAGTAAATTTTTTCATCTGTTTTAATTAATTCGTTATTGAATCAGCGCGACTGAGCGAGAAAATTGACTACACTTAAATACAACGAAAAGGATAAAAAAGCCTCAATCGATCCCAAAAGATACTTGGGGCGCATGTTAATAACAACTCATCAGGATGATTTTCAGATTAACTCTTATGTGCCCCGCTCCAGATAATAATATTGCAGCACTGCTGAGCCTTGTAAAGCCACCTATTGCCGACAAACTGGTGCCTGAGACAAACGCTGAGCTATTCGATAGACAATCCACAGAGCAATGGATTGAAACTCTATCGACGACTAACTTCGCAATCAATGCAATCCAACTGTATCGAGTGCTGCCATCCGTTACCCAGCTTGATAATCAGCCACAGATCAAGATGGAAATTCTCGACAGTCTGATGCCGACGGTCCTCAAGTCAATTGAAGCGTTGGTACAGAACCAGCTTAACCAAGACACCGCCAAAGCTATCTCCCTCGGTCAAGCATTGGCCAAACGACTGTTTGAAGGCTATAAACTGGTCATTTTTCAACTCGGGCACACACTAAAATCTGAAAGCGAAAACAACCGCGAGGAGGAAGCTGCGGTTTTAGATATCGCCAAAACGATTCTTAATGCCTGCACACTTCTCAGCAAAATCCAACTGAACAGTCTCAGCCATTACCTGCAACAACCGGCTTATTTCTGGCGCGAACTTCACACGCTTTATTTGCTTGCAGAACGGCTTGGAGTAGCCAGCAAAGATCTTTCAAATAGCTTGGGATTCGACACATCAATAAAAAACGTTTACATAAAATTGCTGCTTTTTAGCTGCACAAGACCCAACCATTTTTCACATTATGAGATGCGCTTTGTTTATCGTGAGCTAGAATTTTGGTCGTCCTTTGCCGATATTCATCGTGGCGGAAAAAGCGGGCTTTTCACGGTGGACCCTTCAAGTAATCACGGTGCCGTCTACACTGATGAATGTGAAAAACATCATGGCATTATCACTCTCGATACATCCAATCTGGTGCGCTTCTTAAACAGCCTGATTGCTGACAGCAGCAATACACTATTTTCTGATCGCGTTTCGCAACGTGTGATTAAGGATCTCATCAAGCAGTGGGGGAAGAAAATAAAACGTCAGGAGACTCATATCAAAGATCATGCGCAACTGTCAGTTACGCATGGATTAACCTCCGCTGTGTGCATGCTGTCGAGAACAGACTGCTTTGAGAAATTCCTCAGATTATGCGGGCAGACATCACCAAGAAAAGAACACGTAAACAGCGGCCTTAGGCGCGAAGAGGATGCCTGGGGAACAATATTTGAGACCTTAAATGGCCATCCAGACGACCCGATCATCTTTACACCAACAGACAAGAAAAATAATCGGCTAGAGGTAGTTTATGGGGTACGTTCAAATGTTAGCTTAAGCGGCGCCTGCATCGAACTAGCCAATAAAACAGTGCAACCGCAGCCTGGTGAGCTTATTGCCATTCGCTCAAAAGGTGACAATCAATGGATGGCGGGTATTGTCCGCTGGAAGCATATTTCCCCCTCACTCAACACCATTTGTGGCGTGCAATTTCCGGCTCGCTACTGTACGCCGGCAGCTATTCGCATTACTCCGCGTGGGCCGAATTCAGACTGCCAGTTTTTACAATCCATCATTCTTTCAAAGACAAGTGATCTCAGCGAAGGCGTCACATTGTTGTGCCCGCCTCTGCGCTACACTGAAGGCTGCAAAATCTTTATTGTCACGCCGGTGCAAAACAGCACAGCATTATTAGGCGAAGAACTTGAAACCACTGAACATCTGTCGCATTTCAAAATAACCTTTTATTGAATTACGCAAAAAACCAAGGATGAGCACTTTTATGCGCCCCGATGAACCACTGCATATTCTAATCGTCGATAAATCAAATGATGAGGCCAATCGCTTTATTAGTATTTTGCGCAGCGCCGACTTTCTGGTCGAGGCACAGCTTGTGACAACCGAAGAACAGCTGCAGAAATATATCTCCATGCGCAATTGGGATCTTTTGCTGGCCGGACAAAATTACACCACGATTCCCACACAAAATATTTTCCGACGCATACGCCGTGCGGAGAGAGATGTGCCGGTCATCTTAATTAGCCCTAAATATGACCCAAAAAGTCTTGTCGAAGGGTTGCGGTTTGGCGCGGTTGACGTGGTAGTAGAAGATCAAGACCAACATTTAATCAAGGTTGTCGAGCGATCATTACAAGGGATTCAAGAACGTCGCCAATCGCGGGAATTGGAGCGCAAACTGGCACTAGCCGAAAAGCGCGCTCACCACCTGATGGATATTTCCCGATTTCCAATCGCAATTGTCAAGGAGGGCACTTACGTCTATGCCAATGATGCCTGCGCCACTATCTTTGGTTTTGCCAACCCAGATGAGATGCTCTGCCTACCGGTTATAGACAACATTGCCGCTCGAGATCGTGAAAAACTCAAGGCTTACATGGTGCCTCTGGATTTATCCGATGAAATCATGCCTTTCGAAGCAGTTGTAAAAACGCAAGATGCCAGCGACAAAGAGACAGATGCCTTCCTCGAGATCCATCAGATTCAATATGATAGCGAACCGGCTCTGCAGTTTACCATCAACAAAGACAAACTTTTCGAAGCAACCATGGCCCATAGTGAAGAGCAAAAGAAAGCTGAATACAGCGCCATTCAGCCCAACTTTGTCTATGAGCTGATTAGCCGCGGAATTAGCCGTTCAGTTCAGAGTGGACAAGATTGCATGCTGTTAGAGGTGCAAGTAGATCGTTTTAGCCAGCTAAAAGAGGACCTCGGTATTGCCAAAGCCGAAAAAATCGCCCATGCACTGGTGATGTTTGTCGTGCAACTATTTGACCACAATCTTGACTGCGGCAGAATTTCAGAAAACCGTTTTATCATTGTGCTGCCCGAGACGACGGAGGAAAAAGTAGTCGACATAGGAGGCAATATTGCTCACCAAATCAGTCAAAAAGTATTTGATCTGGACGATGAGAGTTTTTCACTGACCAGTTCAATCGGCATCACGGTTCTCAATGAAAATGTTTCTTCTGTTGAGCGCGCCCTTGAGCGCAGTGACGAGGCAATTTCTGCCTTACGTGGGGAAAATCAAGTGGGCAATGGTGTCAGATTTTATATTCCCGATATTCACTCCGAGGAGATATCAACCGGTGAGGCGGTAGTGATCACTGCCAAAAGTCTGCTTAGCAAGGATGCCTTTTCTATTCGCTACCAACCCATCGTGGCCTTGATTGATGGAGGCAGTGGCAGGGAGTACTACGAAGTCATATTAGGTATCAATGAGAGTGTCCCGGCAAGTGAAATACCCGAGGACTTTATCAGCAATCTATTTAAATCCGAGATAGCCGCAGAAGTTGATCGATGGGTAATTGGTCAGGCTCTAAGCTCTTTGACCGAGAAACTTAAAACCAACCCTGAGACCCAGTTATTTCTCAATGTCAGCGCCAAATCATTTGCCGATAGCGATTTTTTACCCTGGCTACAAAAAGCCTTGGACGAGTCTAAATTGCCCGCTAATGCATTGATTTTCCAATTCCGCGAAATAGATGCAGTACGTTATCTGAATCAGGCAGCGGCGTTCTGCGAGCAGATGAAAAAGTCTCAGGGACAGGTCGCCATCAGTAACTTTGGTCTCGCTATCAACCCGCTTAAAACTCTGCAGCGAATTAAAGCTGACTTTGTTAAAGTCGACCGAACGATCGTTGAAAAGCTCGCCACCGGCGGTCAGGGTAAAGAAGATTTTCAGAAAATCATGGGAGGTATGACTGGAACAGGTGTCGATGTCATCGTACCATTTGTAGAGAAAGCCACGATTATGCCGACACTTTGGCAGCAAGGTGTGCGCTATATTCAGGGCCACTATGTCCACCGGCCGTCATTTTCAATGGACTACGATTTCTCAGAGGGCCTTTAAATCGCCGTCCAATCCGCCGATAAATAGGTAGCACCTAATCAGGCGCACACGACCAGAGCGGATGCTAATCAAGCACAAGAGTGTCCTTATCGCTATAGCCCAGCAGATAGAGAATGCCATCCAAACCGAGATTAGAAATTGACTGCTTTGCCGATGCCTTAACCAAAGGCTTGGCGCGGAAGGCAATACCGAGACCGGCGATACTCAGCATCGGCAAATCATTAGCACCATCACCCACCGCGATAACTTGTTGCAGTTTTAAACCTTCCCGCTGAGCAATCTGACGCAACAACTCCGCCTTGCGCTGGCCATCAATAATCTCGCCAGATACCAAGCCAGTGACCATACCATGCTCAATATCTAACTGATTGGCGTAGACATAATCAACCCCCAAACGCTGCTGTAAATACTCACCAAAGAAGGTAAAGCCACCAGAGACAATTGCTGTTTTATAACCTAACTTCTTCAGCGTGGATATAAGATGCTCGGCTCCCTCATTCAATGTAAGACGCTCCGCCACCGACTGCAGGACGCTGGCATCTAGCCCTTTGAGCAGCGCCATGCGCTGAGTGAAACTTTCCTTAAAATCGAGCTCACCCTGCATCGCAGCTTCAGTAATCGCCGCGACCTGATCACCAACACCCGCCTCATGGGCCAGCTCATCAATGACTTCAGCATCAATCAGCGTCGAGTCCATATCGAACACCACCAGGCGGCGATTGCGACGAAAAATATTATCCTCCTGATAGGCGATATCAATATCGTAGGTACTGGCCAATTCCAGCAGTGCACTCTTAAACTGCACCGCATCCTTGGGCTCGCCGCGCACGGAGAACTCGACACAGGCACGCCCCAGCTGCCCACTTTCATTGAGTTTGATGCGACCAGACAAGCGTACAATTTTATCAATATTAAGACCGTACTCACTGGTTACCTTGGCGACTGCTGCCAGATGTTGGGCATCAATCTTACGCGCCAGTAGCGTTACGATGTAACGCGACTTACCCTGCTGTTCAACCCAGTGCTGATAGCGTTGCTCCGTGATTGGCGAGAATATCACCTGCATATCGAGGGCCAGAAGACTGCTTTTCACGCCATTGATTAGCGCCGCAGAATCTTCGCTCCGCGGCACCGCGGCGAGGATACCGAGGTTGAGCTGATCGTGGATGACCGCCTGACCGATATCCAGCACAGTGACCTCAAAGCTCGACAGCACTTCTGTAACAACACTTGTCACACCAGGCTTATCTTGCCCCGACACATTTATCAGTAATATATCTTTCACAGAGTTCGGCCATAGTTATTTTTAAGGCGGCTATTATATAAAAGCCGAGGGAATAGGATAGAATACGCGGCAAATAAATTTCAATCAGACGCTACTCAAGGACTTCGGGATGCATCGCCAATATTCCATGGCTAAAAAATTGCCCGCGGTGGTAGTGTCTCTGTGTCTTCTGTTTGGCCTGCTCAGTTGGGCACTGCTATACAGCCACGCCAGCGCACTCAGCCAGAAAACTGTCCAGGAAAAAGGCAAGCTTACCATCAATCAGCTTGCCGAACTGGTGCGCGCTCCGTTATTCAATAGTGACACCATCAGCATTCAGGCGGCATTGCAAAAGGTCACCGAAGACAAAATAATTCTCAATGCCAGCGTCTATGATGTCGATGGCCAGCTCATTGCGCAGAGTAAAAAGGCATCACCCGACAGCGCCATTGCGATTCACTTCAGCCACGATATCGCCCTTCAAGATACTCAGGCGGGTAGAGTCCTCATCAGTGTTGACAGCCAACCCATCAATCAGCGCTTTAGTCGAGCTGTCGGCAACTGGATGTTATTGTGGGCGCTTTTTACACTTCTCAGCACTTATGGCTGCTATCGCTATGCGGAAGAACTATCTCGACGCCTGCGTCTGATGACCAATCGGCTGCCAGGCAGTTCTGAAACACCGGGCGATGAAATAGCCGCCCTTGAACTTCGCCTGCAACCGCTACTGTCAAAAAGTACCGATGAGGAAATCTCCGATGCTGACTATTATTGCTCACTGATTACCGCGACGATCAAAAATCGCCGCCGCCTTGAAAGCCAGCTCAATCGTCAGAATATCACCCAGCTTTTCGAAAAAATTGACTACTGCACACTGCGGACTCTGGAGCTATATGGTGGCCAGCGCATAGAGGGGGGTAATGGCCACATCAATTTTTACATCCGCTCGACGCAGCTGTCAAAGCAACACCTGCTGATCTGCTTAATGGCAGTCTATTCTCTGCAACAACTGCTTGAGCGGCTCTCGCAAGAGATCGGCGTCGATCTGGAAATTTGCTGGACACTATGCAGCCAAAACCTGCCGGCTACTCCATTGTTCCGTCATCATGAAGGACTCGACACACTGAAAACCTCGGCAGCAAGTCTGGCTAATGAACTACAGGAAGGCGCGATTGCAGTGCAATCTGCGGAGTTTGATATTGAGCAACTGTCATCTATTGCCCGCTTTCTACCCTTTAAAGAGGACTGTTTCATACTGCAGGGATTCCCTGAGGGGCGACAACTTCTGCTCGAGAAGCAGATTCAACATCTAGTGGCAATCTGCCTCTAGCAACAGACTCTCCAAGCAAAATCTACTCCAAAGCTAGATCTGAGGTATCCAGATCCAGCGGCTCAATAGGCGGTAACTCAGAGGCTTCAATCATATTGCTGCCAACCGGCTCTAACACCAATTGATCCAGCGGATACACTGGCAATGCGTCAGCCTCGACCTGATCAACGGCATCGCTCACGTAGGCACCCAGCGGAGCCATAGATAGTGGCTGATTATGCGCTCTATCTTGGGTTGTCGGCTCCGTTGTATTGGCGACAATCGTAGCGATAGCGCCAACCTCGGATAGCTGCTGAAGTATACGTTCTGCCGTGACTTTGTCGACGCCGCGTTTCATGCGCATCACGGACCCTGAAAACAGTTGATCTGCGGCGGCGGCATCGAGTTTAAAACGCTCTGCAACACGTCGCTTTACCTCATCCAACCTGTTGCCGGGTACAATATCACCTCGAAATAACAGATCAAACCTATCGGCTGGCGTGACACTACCAGCATGAAGAATATCTTTGTCCCTGTCGGTCATAGTTCAACGTCCTGTTTGCTTTATGGTTAAAGAGCGACGGACTGACCAGCAAGCTAACGAAGCATTATTTAATCAGGACTGTCACTCAGATTCTGATTCATCTCGAGAGCTGGCTCTGCCTCTCTTGGCGCGCCGACAATTTTGGCCGGCACCCCCGCTACGGTGACATGGGCGGGTACAGATTCAAGTACCAGACTGCCAGCACCGACTTTCACGCCGTCTCCCACCAAGACGTTGCCGAGTATTTTAGCGCCTGCAGAAATCATCACACCATTGCCAATTGTTGGATGCCGACTGCCGCTAACACATCCAGTACCTCCCAATGTCACTGAATGCAAAATGGACACGTTGTCGCCCACTATCGCCGTTTCGCCAATGACCAGCCCAGTGGCGTGATCAATCATAATTCCACAGCCTAACCTAGCGCCGGGATGGATATCGACGGCAAACACTTCGGATATCTGACTTTGGAAATACAGCGCTAAAACAGTACGCCCCTGTAGCCACAACCAATGCGACACCCGATGTAACTGCAATGCCTGAAAACCTTTGAAGTAAAGTATAGGCATAAAATGGTTCTCACAAGCCGGGTCGCGTTCAAAGCTCGCATTGATATCCGTGCTAGCTGCGTCACAGATCGATGCATCAGATTGCATTGCCTCGGCAATCACTGTGGCGACAACCTCAGCAGAAACCACTGAGCTGTGCAGCGGTTGCGACAGATTAAAACACAGTGCTTGCGGGAGACTCTGGTGACGGAGAATCGCGGCCGCAAAAAACTCGCTCATCAGCGGATCCTGAACCACGGCGTCGCGCGCCTCAGCACAAATTGTTTGCCACAGCGGGTCGTTCGCAATCATCTATCGTCTTTCCTGTTTATGCATTAGCCATGGACTCGAATATAACGCTGATACAGCTCATCCAGATGCTCGAGCACGATCTCTTTGTAAACAATATCGGCCGTTGCTAATCGCTCAGCGAGCACATCAACCGTTAATTGTGCCGCATAGACGTCTGCCACTGGCCGATAACTGATATGCCAGCGCTCGGGCGCAATGCCGCCCCAGTCTTTTGCATAGGGCCGATAAAAATCACCGCCGCTGATCAATTCAACTGCGGTCTCAGCCTCAAACACAGTGTCGAGCCAGTCGTGTAACGGCGCAAAGACGCCACCGCCATCGACTTCCTCGGGGACCAGCTGAACCCGGTAACTGGCATCCACCGCAGCGGCATCATAGATATCAAAATCTGTGCCCCAATGATGTCGCGAGGCACCGGGGAGCGCAGACCAACGCATAACCGCCTGCACCTGTTGCCACTCAGTCAATAGTGTTAAATCGAGACGGACGCCATTATCAGCATAGACCGGACGCAGACCGAGCATCTTGTCATTCCAAATTTTTAACTGGCGATCAAAGCTGCGAAAACTGCTACACAATTGCAGATCAAAGCCCTGTTCGGCTGCGAGCTGGCGGAGCTCTAAGAGAGGTTTCGCTGCAGCAGCATGGACCAGGAAAGTAGTCGACGAAGGCGCTTTTTGGCCATCGCTGACAGACCACTCCACAAGATGTGTGTGAGAGCTGCCTGTTAGCTGTTTGGTGTCGGTATTGAGATGATCATGCATAGTGGTGTTTATACCTGCGCAACAACCGATAAGTAAAGGGGGATTTATTCGTCCTCATAGCCCCCTGGCGAAATACTTTGGGATAAACTGGTGATCAGCATTGAAAATAGCGAGTTCGCCCACAACTCATTAAAAGTAGTAGATTGACCAACAATCAAGCAAAAGAGGTGTTACACGTGTTTAGGATAGGTTTGTTTCTTGTTACCAATCTGGCAATTATTGTCGTTGCCAGCATTTCCCTGAGCCTGTTAGGTGTCAGTGGCATACTCGCCGACAATGGTGTCGATCTAAATTTACAGTCACTGCTGATATTCTGCGCCGTGTTTGGGTTTCTCGGTTCATTTGTCTCACTGCTGCTGTCCAAATTTATGGCTAAAAGGTCGACCGGAACAAAAATCATCCAGCAACCGCAGAGTGAAGATGAGCGCTGGTTGCTGCAAACAGTGTCAGATCTAGCTGGCAAAGCGGGAATCGGAATGCCGCAAGTCGGTATCTTTCCCGCCCAACAGTCCAATGCCTTCGCCACCGGATGGAATAGAAATAACGCGCTGGTTGCGGTGAGTGCAGGGCTGTTGCAACGCTTTGATCGCGATGAGGCTCGCGCCGTGTTAGCCCATGAAATAGGCCATGTTGCCAACGGCGACATGATAACCTTGAGCCTGGTTCAGGGTGTGGTAAATACGTTCGTTATGTTTTTTGCGCGCATTATTGGCTTTTTTGTCGATCGGGTGGTGCTTAAAAATGAACGCGGTTTAGGCATGGGCTATTGGATTACCACAATTGTCGCAGAAATATTTCTCGGCATTCTCGCTTCCACTATCGTTATGTGGTTCTCGCGTCGTCGTGAATTTCGCGCCGATGCCGCTGGCGCCTCACTGGCTGGCCGCAGCGCTATGATTAATGCGTTACGCAAGCTACAGCAGGAGACCACAGCCCATGTCGAAAACCAGATGCCTGACACAATGACTGCTTTTGGTATTTCTTCTGGCTGGAAACAGCGCTCGTCGAGACTGTTTATGACCCACCCACCTCTGGAAGAACGAATCGAGGCGCTGCGCTTTGGACAATAGTACACAACAGCAAATTAGTTTAGTCGAGCGCGACTATTTTCTCTGTCGACTCAGCGACCTCGACGAGTTGCAAAGTATTGAGCTTGAGATTGATGAACGCAAACTATTCGCCATTCGCGAGGACAACCAACTCTACGCCTATTGGAATAGCTGTCCGCATATGGGTATTCCGCTCAATTGGATGCCAGGAAAGTTTCTCGATCTGGATGGCGCACTACTGCAGTGCTCAGCTCATGGTGCGCTATTTCAGATTGATAACGGCGAATGTATCGGCGGCCCCTGCGTGGGCGATCACTTGTCAAAAATAGTTTTAAGACAGCAAGACGATCAGTATTTTATCGCTGCAGACCAACCTTTACCTGCCCCATTGGTCAACTTGCGCGCCGCCGCGCTGCGCGATCTCGATTAGAGTACCAATCGCAACGGACGCTGCAAGCTAATGTCATTGTCGGCCAGATCCGCTTGCCAGGCGACCACCTCAACGCCGACGGCCAACGCTTTGGATAAAGTCTCGGCGTAGAGGGGATCAATATGAGCGGCGATAGAAACCTCATCGACACCACTCAACTGCACGCAAAAAAATAGAACGGCTCGGTGGCCCTCAGCCACCATGGCCATCAGTTCACGCAAATGTTTGGCCCCACGGGACGTCACCGCATCGGGAAACTGTGCCCTGCCACTGCCGCAATCCAGGGTCACATTTTTGACCTCAACGTAGCAGCATCCAGCCTCACCTTCGAGCAACAGGTCGATACGACTTTTCTCGTCACCATAGCGGACCTCACTGCGGATAGCAGTGTAACCGCGCAACTGCGGAACACGATCGTTCTCGATAGCATCTCTCACCAGATGATTAGGTCTAGCGGTATTGACCCCGGCCAAATTACCAAATGCGCTGGTGACAATTTCCAAGGTACCAGCCAACTTGCGTTTGGGATTATTCGACAGTGAGTACCAGCAAGCAGAGCCTTCCACCTGACAGTTTTGCATTGAGCCGGTATTGGCACAGTGGACGGTGATCAGCTCACCATCTGCCGTGCGGATATCGGTAAAGAAGCGTTTATAACGTTTAACAAAGGTACCGCGTAACAGCGGAGGAGTAATTTCCATCGAATTATTTTCAGTCTTAAAGTGGCAATGTTTGTCAATTATGTTATGAATATAGAATGTTAAAAAGTGGCCATGGATAAACCTGTGCTTTCATTTCAACATCAACATTAGCGCTCAACGATTTTAACCCTAATTGCTCGCTAATTGACCATAGATGCAGCGAAAAACGTTTATATGACGACCAAAGGTAAATTTCACTTGAAAAATTGGCCCAATATCTCTATAAACGCACGTCCTATATTTTGGGCTCTGAAATTTAACTGTGGACTTTAGGGATGGCAACAGTAACAAAAAAATCTAAGCCTGCATCAAAGTCAGATGCTAGCGGATCGAAAACACTTCATGGTCTTTCCCCCTATGTGGAGAAGAAAAATGAAGAGTACATGAATGAAAAGCAGCGCGAACACTTTAAAGAGATTCTCAAGGCATGGCGCAGTGAGTTGATGGAAGAAGTGGACCGCACCGTGATGCACATGAAGGATGAAGCGGCAAATTTTCCTGATCCTGCCGACCGTGCTACTCAAGAAGAAGAATTCAGCCTCGAATTGCGCACCCGTGACCGCGAGCGTAAATTGATCAAGAAGATCGACAAAACGCTTGTGCGTGTCGAAGAAGACGATTATGGCTTCTGCGATCAGTGCGGTGTTGATATCGGCATTCGCAGACTTGAAGCGCGCCCGACCGCCGACCTCTGTGTTGACTGCAAAACGCTCGATGAAATCAAAGAAAAGCAGATAACCGGCGGCTAATTAGCCGTCGGCTCAGCTACTGTTCAGTATTCAGTGACGAATATTAAGTGCGTAACATTAAGCGCCTAGGTAATCAGTCTGACGCTCTTTTGCTTTTCTGTCCTGCAGTCAGTCAGTGACGTCCCCGCGCACTGCAACGGGTAAATCGATGAAACCCTCAGCCTATATTGGCCGCTTTGCACCCTCTCCGACCGGACCTCTGCATTTTGGCTCATTGGTTTGTGCACTGGCCAGTTTCCTCGATGCGCGCCATCATCATGGCAAATGGCTGGTCAGAATTGAAGATTTAGACCCACCTCGCGAACTCAGCGGCGCTACCACAACCATTCTCAAGCAACTCGAGTCTCACGGTCTGTGGTGGGATGGTGATTTACTCTATCAAAGCCAGCGTAGTGAAGCCTATCGAGCGGCATTGACGCAGCTGCAAGATGACGGTTTGACCTACACTTGTGACTGCAATCGTCAACGTATCGCCGAGCTCGGTGGCCTTTACGATGGTCACTGTCGCCAGCGCGAGGTCTCTTCTGAATCAGCTATTCGTCTGCGACTACCTGACCGCGATAGTGACTCAGAAATCACTTTCGATGATTTGATCATGGGGCCTTACAGACAAAATCTCGACAGCGACGTTGGCGACTTTGTTATCAAACGCCGCGATGGCTTAATCTCTTATCAACTTGCTGTAACGGTCGACGACTATTTTCAGAGGGTTAGCCATATTATCCGCGGTGCAGACTTGCTCGATTCCACTCCTCGACAGCTCTACTTGCAACGCTGTTTAGGCTTCTTCAGTGCCGACACAGCGCCAATGCAGTACGCTCATGTACCCCTGGCAATCAATGCTGAGGGACAAAAGCTCAGCAAACAAAATCATGCACCAGCAGTCATCTCCGGCAGTGAATCAAAGAGCCTGTGGCAAGCTCTCAAATGGCTGCAACAGGCACCCCCGAGTGAGCTACAAAGCGACAGTGTCGAAAATATCCTCAACTGGGCAACAGCCAATTGGTCGATCGCTAACATCCCCACCAAAATGGCGGTTGCAGCACCCAGTTACGTCTAATCAGAAGGCAGGTTTGCTTTGCCGGGCAAGCTTGCATACCATCGCCGTTATCACACCGTTATGTCTTACCGACGAGTCCGCAAATGCTTAACTACCGATTGGTTGCCGTTTTAATCTTTCTCAGCAGCGTCGCTGTGCCCTTGGCATCAAGATGGGCAATAGAACCTCAAGGTAGTTGGTTTAGACCGTTTGTAGTCTGGGCACTGATCGTCTTCGCCGCCTATATTCTGCAGCGCCACAGGAAAACCGATGAATCTTGATGTAGCGACCATTGCGTTTGGGTTCATAATTGCCGGCGTACTCTGCTCATATCTGCTGTCCAGATACGGTGGCGCCAACAGCCGCAACCTGATTTTGGTGCTGGCCCTATTTGCTGGTACTGGAGCGCTGCTTGCCACAGGCACTATCGAGATGGCCGGCCGCTATGGTTTTAGCGCACTGTTAGCACTGTTTGCCTTTACCATGGTGTTTCTCTTCTCACCGCTGATTTTTTACCCGATCCGCAGGCTCAATGAGATTATCCGCTTTGCCTCACTGATCGATTTCCTGACCTTTCGTTTTCGCGGCAAAACTGTTGGGATAATTGCCTGCAGTGGTCTGCTAATAGCCACAGTTCCCCTATTTCTGGCACAGTACTTAGCACTCTCTTCTGTGCATGATTTTCTTTTTGATGGCAACAAATGGTTGTTTAGGTTAGGTATTGTTTCCACCATTATCATCATTAACTGGAGTGCAATTAAACATGGCATGGCGCGAAATCTGCGCTGGGTAATGGCGGCGGCAGGACTGCTAATGCTGTTAGCATTAACCACCTCTGCACTGGCTTCTGTCACTTCGATTTTTGGTGGTATTGGAGAAATGAATCAGTGGGTTGTCAGTAGTGGTCAGAGATTGATTGTGCAACGAATGGATTCCTCCTACAGCCTCTTTGTTATTTTTCTCGCGGCAAGCTTCGCGCTACCGGTCAATTTTAGCATTGTCATCTCAGAGCATATCTCCGACAACCAAGCCAGCGTTACCGCTTGGGCATACCCTCTACTGATGTTATTGGCGAGTATTCCAATCTTCCCGCTACTGTGGTCTGGTATTGCCGTGCAATCGGCATCGCCTCTACAAGACTATCTGTTTGCAATTCCAGCTTTTACTCAACATCCAGTCGCAGCAGGACTTGGTGCTGCGAGCATTGTTCTGGCGGCCATTGCGCTGCTCTGCAATATGTCGACCATGCTCGCCAAAATGGTGCTCAACAGCACTGTCTTGCCGACTAAAGTATTCCATCAACAGCCAAACTTAAGCCGTTGGATCGATCTTCGCCTGCTGGCCATTTCAACCGGACTCATTATTGTCTGCGCGCTGCTCAGCCCCATTATCAAATCACGCAGCATCACCGACTTATACCTCGTCGGCTTTGCTGGACTGGCCCAACTAACGCCCGGCATGCTGGCCTCGATTTATCTGCCGAAAATCAATCGCAATGGATTTATTGCCGGACTGCTTGGCGGGCTGTCAATATGGTTGGTGACACTGGCACTGCCGATGCTATTTGGCGACTGGAGTTGGAAGCTCCCTGGAACCGAGACTATCCTGACTTTTGGTATGCAAAGTTGGGAAATATGGGCCTTTGAAGCACTCATGGTGAATATTTTCCTCTGCACCGTTTTTTCCATACTCAGCCACATGGACAGAGAACAGGAGTCATTTGCCAGACTCTGCATGGTGGACAATATCTATATCCCTGCCCGTGTCCAGCTCCGTCACAACTCAGTGGAACAAATGCGGCTCAGCTTACGCAGCTTGCTCGGTGACGAAGCTGACGGGGAGATCGATCGAGCACTCAGCAGTCTCGATCTCGATGGCAGCGAGACTAAACCAGCGGCGCTACGGAAAATTCGCGACAGATTGAACTCGGCTCTGACACTGCGCTTTGGTGTGCTCGCTGCTTATAGAATTATGGAGGAGGCACTGCCGCTGCTGACACCCGCGCGCCAGGAGCCCGATGATATCTATCTGATCGAATCTGTACTCGCCATTCAAGGGGACCGACTTACCGGTATCGCCAGCGAGCTGAATAAGCTGCGTATGCATCACCGCGAAATTCTCGACAACCTGCCGATTGGCATTATTGCTTTAGGACAGGGCGGCGAGATTATTAAATGGAATAGCACGATGGCGCATTACACCGGCATTGACGGGGATATGGCCGCCGGTAGTCTCATCAATGACCTGCCGGAGCCCTGGCGTTCAGCCATCGCAACATTTTTAAATGAAGACGACTGGAGTAAAGACAGTCTGGAACTGGAATTGGCAGGAAAAACACACTGGTTTAGCCTGCAAAAGTCTGTCGATAACAGCAGCGATCATGATTTGATACTGCTGGTTGAAGATCAGACCCAATCAGTGCTCTTGACGCAAAATTACATTAGCAATGAACGCTTGGCGTCAGTGGGCCGGCTGGCCGCAGGTGTTGCCCATGAGATAGGCAATCCGGTAACCGGAATTGCCTGTATCGCGCAGAATTTGCAGCACGAGACAGAAGCCGCTGAAATAGCAAACTCTGCACAGCTTATTCTCTCTCAGACTGACCGTATCAACGTGATCGTTCAATCGTTGATCAATTTCTCTCGCGGTGATCAGGCCTATAACAACCAATTGCAGTCAGTGTGCGCGCGCGATGTCGTGGAAGAAGCCATACAACTGCTCAGTCTGACCAAGCCGCAATACAGAGAGCAATTTATCTGCACGCTCGATGCTACTCTGTATGTTGCCGGTGACCACCGTCAACTGGTGCAGATATTTGTCAATCTTTTAAGCAACGCCCGCGATGCGTCGCCTGATAACAGCCCAATTGAGATCAGTGCCAAGCGCCAAGATCAGTCGTTGACAATCATGGTCAGCGACCGTGGTAGTGGTATTCACAGCAGTATAGAGGACCGTATGTTCGAACCCTTCGTGACCTCAAAAGAGCCCGGGGAAGGCACCGGACTGGGGCTTTGGGTGGTGTTTAATCTAGTCAAAAATCTCGGTGGTGAGATCAGCCTGACAAGTCCGGCGATTAACAGCGATTGCGGGACAACCGTCGAGCTCGTTTTCAACTTGCACAGCGATTAAACGGCCCTGGCGACTTGTGTCGAGCATGCTTCAGGGTAACAATACAAAATCCCACAGTGACAACCCAAACCACCTATGAGTAATATGCCGAAAACAAATCAGATCTTGATTGTCGAAGACGAAGAGATCATCCGTAAGTCTTTGTGCAAGTTGCTTGAGCGACATGGCTACGGCGTCTGTGAAGCGGTGAGTATCAAGGCGGCTCGTGAGACCTTTGTGCTTGACAACTTTTCGCTGATCATCAGCGACCTTCGCCTGCCGGGACAACTGGGAACGGATCTCATCAAAATGGTCGCTCCGGTGCCAGTTTTGATCATGACCAGCTATGCCAGCTTGCGCTCCGCCGTGGATACTATGCGCCAGGGCGCAGTCGACTATATTTCCAAACCCTTTGATCACGACGAGATGATGGTTGCCGTGCGGCGCATTCTCAATGCATCACAGAAAAATGCTACGACAGCCACGATCTCGCTGCAGACGCCATCCTTGTTAGGCTCGAGTGAAGCGATCAAGAAAGTGACTCGCCTGATCTCCAAGGTCGCAGCTTCAGACCTGCCTATATTAATTCAGGGAGAAACCGGCAGTGGCAAATCTGCCGTTGCCATGGCGATACACAACACCAGAAAATGCAGTGACAAGGCATTTATCAGTATTGATTGCGCGGGTATCAAAGAGAGTGAGCTGGTCACTCAGCTCGGCACGAGCGATCTCTCAGTTACTGTTTTTCTCAATAATATTGGCGAGTTACCCCTGTCACTACAGCCCCATCTCCTGAGACATATACAGCGCAGCAACTGCAGTTTTATCTGCTCTACTGACCAAGATCTGGAACACCTCTGTCAGGGTGGTCTATTTCGCAAAGATCTCTACTACCAGATTAATGTTGTCAGCATAACCATGCCGCCCCTGAGACAGCGCAGCGAGGATATTCCGCTGATAGCAAACGCGATACTGGCCCAGCTTAGTGATAGCCATCGGGAATTGAGCGAAGACGGCAGAAAAGCACTGGCCAACTACCACTGGCCGGGCAACCTGCTACAGCTTAAAAATACTCTACAGCAGGCGGCGATACTGGCCTCTGAAGATACACCGATTGACGCGGAACAACTTGGCCTCAGTGATCTGCCCTTAAATCCCTATCAGGAGTCAGATTCAGTTCGCAGCACTTTATCAATCAATCAAGTTGACGATGCTCCAGCGGGCCTGTCTCTGGAGGACTATTTCACTCGTTTTGTATTGGAAAACCAGGAAAATATGAGCGAAACAGATCTTGCTAAAAAGCTTGGAATAAGTCGCAAGAGTCTCTGGGAGCGGCGCAACAAACTGGGTATTAGCCGGAAAAAGGGTGATGAGCTGGTCAACGACTGACGAAGTGTTTCGAAAAGTAATACTTTTGCCAAGGAAAATAGCCCAAAGGTACTTTTCTTTGAATGAATAGAGTAATTGTTTACAATCGTCCCTCGGAGCTTTTGGCTTTGATCATAATAATAAAAAATAATAATAATAATTCTTGGATGGATGTAAAAAGAGTGTCCGGTCGGCTCTAGATTTTGATCTAAAGTGCGTACTGAAGGACCATTGAGGGGGGCTGCCTTAGGGCAACCCCTTATTTCATTCTGAATAGAGCCTAATTGCTGTTATCACCAAACTCACCTGGGACATTGCTTTAGTCTCCCGTCGACATCTTTCCTCTGTTAAACTCTCGGTTCTTATAACAACCTAATCGGCACCCACTTAATGCTGGACCGCATAAGTAGATTTTTCAAAAGAGATAAAGCCTCCCATCGCTCTACAGGTCGCCGTGTCTTTGGTGATGGAGAACACAGCCTGTCTCCAGAAATGATCAATCGTGATGCCTTTAAAGTTATCGACGTTTTACAAAAAGCTGGATTTGAAGCCTATATAGTGGGCGGCTGTGTACGCGACCTGCTGATTGGCTTAAAGCCTAAGGACTTTGACGTAGCAACCAGCGCTAAGCCCTGGGAAGTCAAAGAACTGTTTCGCCGCTCACGAATTATTGGCCGACGCTTTCAAATCGTTCATGTTCAGTTTGGCCGCGAGATAATCGAAGTCACGACGTTTAGATCCAATAGCAGCCAGACAAGCGGTAAAAATCATCGCCAGCAGACGGACAGCGGAATGCTTACGCGAGACAATGTATTTGGCTCCGTAGAGGAAGATGCCTCGCGCCGCGACCTGACCGTCAATGCCCTCTACTACGATCCCAGTGACAACAGCATCCATGATTTTACCAATGGTCTTGACGATATAGACGATCAGATAATTCGTATTATTGGCGACCCGGAAACCCGCTTTCGCGAAGACCCAGTGCGGCTATTAAGGGTGGCGCGATTCGCAGCAAAGCTTGGTTTTAACATAGACTCTGACACCGCAAATCCGATGAAACATCGCGCGGCGGATTTGCAGCAAGTTTCGCCACCACGATTGTTTGACGAAACACTTAAACTATTTATGAGTGGTCAGGGCTTAGACACATTTAAGCTATTAGTCGAGCACAACCTGTTTGATTATATTGTTCCCCAGCTGGCACCCATGCTCAACGATCAGCAGGGAATACCGATGAAGCTGGTGTCTCAGGCACTGATCAATACCGACAAACGGATTGAAACCTCACAGCGCGTGACGCCGGCCTTTATTTACGCCGCCCTACTCTGGCCCGCGGTGCAAAGACTGGCTAGAAATTACGAAAAAAATGGCAACTCACCCCCCTATGCCTTGAGCAAGGCGGCTGGGGAAATTATTGTCAACCAGATTCCAGTCACCGCTATCCCCAAGCGCTTCACCATTCCCATGCGCGAGATCTGGGATTTACAATTGCACTTGCGTCGCCGGGGCGGCACTCGCGCCCAGCGCCTAGTCGAGCATCCACGGTTTAGAGCAGCCTATGATTTTGTTTTACTGCGCGAGCAAGCAGGTGAGGATCTCGGTGGACTCGGCGAGTGGTGGACGGCCTATCAGCAGGCCGATCATGAAAACCGCCAGACCATGGCTGATGAGGTTATGGCCAGTGACCGCGGACCCAAAAAACGTCGGCGACGACGCAGCGGCGGTAAACCTGCGGCGGACCCTGCTCGCTAATGGCTGAAGTCTATATTGCCCTCGGCAGCAATCTGGATCAGCCTCACAAGCAGCTAGACAGCGCCCTTGAAAGTCTGGCGTTGCATGCCGATATTGACTTAATCGCCGTCTCAAGCCGCTATCAGACACCACCCATTGGCCCACAGCAACCTGACTTTATCAATTCGGCGGCAAAGCTCGGTACCGATTTATCGCCCGAGGCGCTACTCGATGCACTGCAAGCAATAGAGCATCAGCAAAATCGTCAACGCAGCGTTCACTGGGGCCCGCGAACTCTGGATCTGGATATTCTGCTCTACGGTGATCTCGTGCTCGATACGCCGCGTTTAACCATCCCTCATGCACTGATGACTGAACGCGCATTTGTTCTGGTCCCCCTGGCAGACCTCAATAGTCACTTAGCACTACCGAGTGGAGAAACCGTCATCGAACTATTGGCAAACTGCTCTCAGCAAGGTATCGTCAAATTAGAGTCCGGTCATCTGTAAAGACCACTAAATTCGATCACAAAGTTCGATCACTATAGCAACGCTGTTTTTTGGAGCGCAAAGTGGAACAAACAATTCTCAGCGAATTTAATATCGACCTATCTACCGTCTCAATCCCGCAATACATTGCAATAGAAGGGCCAATTGGCATTGGTAAAACAACGCTGGCCAAGCGCCTAGCCAACTCCTTCAACTACGAAACACTCCTCGAGGATGCCGAGGAAAACCCGTTTCTCGAGCGCTTTTATCAAGACCGTCGCAGCAATGCGCTGCCGACCCAACTGTTTTTTCTTTTTCAGCGCATGCGCAAACTACAGAATTTGCGTCAGGGGGATATTTTCCAGCAGGTACGAATCTCGGATTTCCTAATCGAAAAAGACCCACTGTTTGCAAAAATAACGCTGGATGACGATGAGTTTCGTCTCTATCAAAATGTGTATGACAACATTATTACCGATCTCCCCAAACCCGATCTGGTTGTCTATTTACAAGCGCCGACGGAGACGCTTTACGAGCGTGTGCAACGGCGCGGTGCTGCCAGTGAAAAAACTATCGAACTAGGCTACCTGCAACAACTCAATGACGCCTACACGCAATTTTTCTATTACTACGATGACACACCGCTATTAATCGTCAATACCGAAGCGATCAATCTGGCTGATGGTGAACACGACTATCACAACCTCGTCACCTATATGTTGCAGATCAGCTCCGGACGGCATTACTACAATCCTCACCCACTCCAGTAAAACCGTTATAATCTCTCGATCGACACGCTATTGAGGCGAAATCAGCACTATGAAAACAACAACGATTAGCAATCTTGCAGTCATGAAAGCCAACGGTGAAAAATTCGCCGTGATCACTGCCTACGACTTTACCTTCTCCAAGCTGATAGAGAATGCCGGTATTGAAGTCGTCCTGGTCGGCGACTCGCTGGGCAATGTGATTCAAGGCTGTGACAGCACCATACCCGTAACCATCGATGACATGGCCTACCATACTGCTGCCGTTAAGCGCGGCAACAATCGTGCGCTGTTGATCACCGATATGCCCTTTATGTCCTACGCCACAGAAATGCAGGCGCTGGATAATGCTGCAATATTGATGCAAGCGGGGGCACAGATGGTCAAACTCGAGGGCGGTGCATGGCTGGCAGATACAGTTCATCTGCTCAGTGAACGCGGCATTCCGGTCTGCGGTCATGTCGGTCTAACCCCGCAGTCTGTGCACAAATTAGGCGGATATAAAGTACAGGGCAAAGAGGATCAGGCCGCGGAACAGATGATTGCCGACGCCCAAGCCTTGGAACAGGCTGGTGCCGAACTGATCGTTGTCGAGTGTGTTCCTTCAGCCCTTGGCAAGCAGCTCTCTGACGCCCTGGCAATTCCGGTTGTTGGCATTGGCGCGGGGCCGGATACAGACGCTCAGGTGTTGGTACTGCATGATATGCTTGGCATCTCGCAGCGTCTGCCACGCTTCTCGAAAAATTTCCTTGGTGATGAAGTCAGTATTCAGGAAGCCATAACCGCCTATGGAAATGCCGTGCGCAGCGGCACGTTTCCCGCACCAGAACACTGTTTCAAATAGATTGCGACCCAACTGAGAACAATAAGACAGCGAGAAAATAAACTCATGAGTAACAACCAATCAATTTATGACTTTACTGTTGCAGATAGCAGCGGCAATCCTGTGTCATTAGAAGACTATCGCGGCAAGGTGCTGCTGATAGTCAATACCGCCAGCAAGTGTGGATTTACACCCCAGTACACTCAGCTGCAGGAACTCTATGATCAATACAGCGATCGCGACTTCGTGGTGCTGGCACTGCCCTGCAACCAGTTTGGCGCTCAGGAGCCGGGGACCAATGCCGAGGTTCAGGAGTTTTGTCAGCTTAACTACGGTCTCAGTTTCCCAGTAATGGGCAAGGTAGATGTCAATGGCAAAAGTCAGCACGCTCTCTACGCTTTCCTAAAAAGCCAGGCAGGCGGCGTGCTCAACAGCAGCATTAAATGGAACTTCACCAAGTTTTTGATCAATCGCCAAGGTGATGTGGTCAAGCGCTACGCGCCAATCCGCAAGCCCAACGCGATTGCAGCGGATATCGAAAAACTGCTTTAGTCGAGCTCAGCTTCAGCGAGTTTTTCGCGACGCAATTTAGCGAAATACTCTTTGGCAGCACTATTGACCTTGGGTGCCAAAACCAAGGTTGAGATCATGGTAGGAATTGCCATCGTCGCATAGGTGCCTAAAATCAAACCATTGACGATATCCATCGAGACTACCGCGCCGACCACGATCAAACTGATATAGATCGGCGTGTAGTAGTGCTGGCGCTCGGCACCAAAGAGGAACCCTGCACACTTAACGCCATAGAACCACATACTCACCATGGTGCTAAAACTCAACAAGCCCACCATGATCAGCAGCAGATAGATTCCGGTCACCGGGAATACCTGCTCAATTGCACGTGCGGTCAAGGTCACACCCTCGAGGCCGGCATCACTCTGCCACACACCGGTCAATAAAATAATCAATGCCGTGCAGGTGCAGACAAGCAGGGTATCGACGACTGGGCCAATCATGGCAACTATGCCCTCTCTAATTGGCTGTGTCGTCTTCACCGCACCATGCGCCAATGACTCAGTACCAATGCCGGCTTCGTTGGAGAACGCGCCGCGGCGAACACCAATCATAATCGCCGCACCGACTGACCCTCCCGCTGCCGCCTCGCCGGTAAAGGCATCGGTAACAATCAGCAAAAACACCGCCGGAATATCACTGCTGTAGGTATAGAGCACAACGGCGGTCATACCAAGATAGAGAATGACCATGGTCGGCACCAGACGCACGGTTAAACGACCAATTCTTTCAATGCGTCCCATTACCACCAATGTGACTAGCGCCGCGACCGTTGCACTGGCGATAACATCAAACGTGAAATGCTGCTCGCTAGTCGCCCAACCCGCCGGGATCGCCACACTATCGCGCAGCAATTGAATAAACTGATTGGCCTGGAAAATAGGCAGTGCGCCAATCATACAGGCCACCGCAAACAGCGCCGCCAGCGGGTACCAGCGCTTACCCATACCCTGCATTATCACGTACATGGGTCCACCGCGCAGAATGCCAAGAGAGTCGTGACCGCGAAACATTACGGACAGTGACGCCGTGTAAAACTTTGTCGCCACGCCAACGATAGCGGTGACCCACATCCAGAACACCGCACCGGGGCCGCCAATGCTAATCGCAATCGCAACGCCGGCAATATTGCCCAAACCAAGAGTGCCAGAGAGCGCCGTGGCCAGCGCCTGCGAATGAGGAATATGCCCGGGGTCATTGGGGTCACTGTACTTGCCACGGAGCAGATCAACGGCATGGCCAAAATATCTGTAGGGCTGCAAGCGTGAATAGATCATAAAAAATAGGCCGCCGCCGACTAGCAACACCACCAACGGCGTGCTCCACATCAAATCTGCCCAGGCATTAAGAAAAGTTTCAATTTGTTTGAGAGTGTTGTCAGTCATTACTTTTATTATTCTTTTTAGACAGAGAAAAAAGCGCGGTCAGAGACCGCAGCGCGGCAAACGGATTAAGCCTATTTTGGTTTTACATAGAGAACCAAGCTGTGGCCGACCAATGCATAGCCCTTCTGCGCGGCGATGCGTTCCTGTAGCTTTTCTATTTCGGCATCGTGAAATTCAATCACCTTTCCGGTTTCTGTGCAGACCATATGATCATGGTGCTCACCGCGATCGATCTCATAAATTGCCGGGCCATTGTCAAAATTGTGGCGCTCGACCAACCCAGCGGCCTCAAATTGAGTCAACACACGGTAGACCGTGGCAATGCCAACATCGCCGTCAGAATCACGCAAAGCTTGGTAAATATCTTCCGCCGTCATATGGCGATCACTGCAGTTTTCGAGAATCTGTAAGATCTTAATTCTCGGCAGTGTCACCTTAAGGCCGACTTTTTTTAGTTCTTGATCTTCTAGAGTCATGCTTAGCCCTTCTCTATGCTAGTCGCTTTGGGTATTATCCCCATTCGCACAACCAACGGGAACCCCACACATGCGAATACTTCTGATTTGTCTGATAAGTTTATCGCTTCTTACCACAGGCTGTAGCTGGTTGAAATTCCCAGGGGTACACAAAGTCGCTATCCAGCAAGGCAATATCGTCGATCAGGAAATGATTGATAAGCTGCGGCCTGGAATGACCAAGTCCCAAGTTCGTTTTGTGCTCGGCACCCCCTTAGTGGCGGATACCTTTGACCAATCGCGCTGGGACTACTATTTCAGTCGTATTTCATCGGAGGGCAAAAAGACTCAGGAGCAGGTGACCATTTTCTTCGATAATGACGATAAACTCGAGCGCATGACCGGCGACTATCTGCCCAGTGCAGCGTTGGCCCCAAAGCCCCGCTCGGAGTAGAAAGCCCCGCTCGGAGTAGACAGCGCCTTCAGGAAAAAGAGCTGCGCAAGGTTAACAAGCCAAACCGCAGCCTAAGCTGACAATTTAAGTATCTGCTTTCTGCTGCTTGAGCTTAGCCTCTTCGGCCCGGCGCCGTCTCACCTCCTTCGGATCAGCAATAAGGGGGCGGTAAATCTCCACACGGTCGCGCTCTTGCAGCAGATATTCACGCGGCCCAGCCAAACCCTTGGTACCCAAGACCTGCGAGAAAATGCCCATTTTGCAGCCAGTCAAATCAATCTCCGGAAAGCTTTGCAAAATGCCGGACTGCTCAACCGCTTGATAGGCCGTGGTACCCTCAGCTACGCTCAGTTGAATTAACTTTTGTTTTTCAGGCAGCCCATAAACCACTTCCACCACAATCATTTTATTGTCAGTCATTTGTATTCCCATAGACTTGATCAGCGCGGCGGCAGAGCGAATCGACAAGATCATTGGCCATACTCGAAAACAATCTGGACGCCGCCATACCCAATGCCATGCTGTTAAATTCGAATTCCAAATCGAGACTCACTTTGCAAGCCTCTGCACTGAGCGCCTTGAAGGTCCAAACCCCCCGTAAACGTTTAAAGGGCCCATCTTCCAGATTCATTTCAATGCTGGTTGGTGCGCTCAACGCATTCCTGGTCATAAAACTGGTCTTGACTCCAGCCTTCTTTAAATCGAGTCGCGCCACCATTGTCTGGTCGCTCTGCTCAAATACTTTAGCGCCGTGACAGCCGTCCATAAACAGCGGATAACTGGCGACATCGTTGACCAAGTCAAACATCGACTGATCAGAGTGCATCACCAGAGCCGAGCGCTGAACCTTATTCAAAGCAACCTCATTTAATTCGACCTCAGGAAAAGAACTTGTCGTAGATGCCGGTGACAAACACAGCGGCAATTGCCACGGGTGCCAAATATCTCAATACAAAACGCCAGCACTGCATAACCCATGGCGACGTGCCCTGCATCTCATCGTCGACAAATTGATCTTTCATCACGAAGCCGACAAACAGCGCGATCAGCAGTCCAGACAGCGGCAACATAACATTGGATGTCAGGAAGTCCAGAAAGTCGAAGAAAGTAAATCCGGCGACCGTTGAATCGGCCCATATATTAAATGAGAACACACTTCCCAAACCCAACACCCAAGTGCCACTAGCAACCAGCAGGTTGGCCTGAATTCGTGTCATATTTTTCGATTCAATTAACCAGGCAACCCCGGGCTCAAGCAGCGAAATGGCCGAACTCCAAGCCGCAATAGTCACCAGAACAAAAAACACCGAGCCAATTAACAGTCCGCCGGGCATATTGCCAAAGGCCACTGGCAGGCTGATAAACATCAAGCCAGGGCCGGCGCTAGGTTCGATACCTGGCGTCGCAAAGACAATCGGAAAAATCACCAAGCCCGAGATAATTGCCACCAAACTATCAAAAAAGGCCACCGTTAAAATGGTTTTGCCAATGTTCGCGTTCTGCGGCATATAGGCGCCATAGGCCATAATCGCCCCCATACCAATGCTCAGCGTAAAGAAGGCCTGCCCCATGGCTTCGAGCATGCCGCGGCCGGTTAAGGCTGCAAAATCAACGGTAAATAAGAAGTCCCAGCCGGCCTGAAAGTTACCGCGGAAAAAGCTGAATCCGAGCAGCACAACTAACATAATGAACAGCAGTGGCATAAGGATTTCAACGGCAACACCGAGACCTTTTTTAACACCGCCGACCACAACGCCAACACAGAGCAGCAGAAATATTGTCTGCCAAAACACCAGGCGCGTGGGATCGGCTAGCAGCGCGCCAAAGACGTCGGCGGCCACTTCACCAGTGGCTCCGCGCAGCTCTCCGGAGGCCATGGCAAAGATATAATCCAGCGCCCAACCAGCAATCACTGCATAAAATGAAATAATCAGCATGCCCGCCACAACGCCGAGCCAACCAATATGGCGCCACGCGGAGTGCACACCGCTCTCAGCGACCAGTTCGCGCATCGAGTTGATCGGGCTCTGGCGGCCGCGACGGCCAATGGCCACTTCGGCCATCATCACCGGTACACCAATGGCTAAAATACAGGCGATGTAGGCGAGCACAAATGCGCCGCCACCGTTGTTACCGGCCACATAGGGAAATTTCCACATATTGCCAAGACCCACCGCTGAGCCGGTGGCCGCCATAATAAACGTCCAGCGACTAGACCAAGTCCCATGCATGCCTTTTTGTTGCAAGCCCATAAGCTACCCTCAAATCTGAAACAGAATTGTAACGCTATCGCCAAAGTGATCCTAATTAAAAAGCGTTTAATGGCTGCGCATTTGTTTATGATAAATAGACCAGCGGACGTATAATCGGCAGCTATGACAAAAAAGAAACCAAAAGCCCAATCCAGCACCATCGCTCTCAACAAGAAGGCGAAGCACAACTATTTCCTTGAACAAAAATTTGAGGCTGGGATTGCGCTGATGGGCTGGGAAGTGAAGAGCCTGCGCGAGGGAAAGGTCAATCTAACCGATACTTATGTGTTACTGCAAAATGGCGAGGCCTGGCTAATCGGCACTAATATCACGCCTCTGCCAACCGCCTCGACACATTATGTCACCGAGCCTATCCGCTCGCGTAAGCTGCTACTCAATCGCCGCGAGCTCGACAAACTTGAGGCCGGCGTTAACCAAAAGGGTCATACCTGCGTTTGCACCGCCATGTATTGGAAAAATCACCTGATTAAGGTGGAGATCGCGCTGGCTAAAGGCAAGGCTGACTTCGATAAGCGCAACGACGATAAAGAGCGCGACTGGGATCGTCAGAAACAGAGGATTATGCGTCACTCTGCGTAACAGCCCGATGTCTAAACCACTCTCACCATTTGCCACTCCTGCCCTTATCAAAGAAGGGTTTAACCTGCTCTGGCATCCAGATATTCGCTGGCTGGTAATACTTCCAGTACTGATCAATATTGCCTTATTCAGCGCAGTAACGTGGACTGCGGGGCTTTGGCTCAGCGACTGGCTAGACTGGTTGATCAGCCTAGTACCAGAATGGCTACAGTGGTTAGTGTGGATTATCTGGCTGCTGTTTGCCCTGCTGGCCCTGGTGATTTACGGTTTTACTTTTACCCTGATCGCCAATTTTCTTGGCTCACCATTCTATGGAATTATCGTTGAGCGTGTTATTGCAATTGAGCGCGGTGATAGGGCTCGGAGTCACGCATCGACCGCCGCGCTATTGGCCACAGCGTGGCGCAGCTTTCGCCGCGAAATACAGATCATCGGCTATATGCTACCGCGAACCCTGGGCGTCACTCTGGTAACTTTGGTTGTCAGCTTTATGCCGATAATCAATATTGTCGCGCCGTTGATTGCCGGCAGTTGGGCAGCGTGGTCACTGGCAATCCAGTATTTTGACTATCCGGCGGATAACGATCAGATTATGTTCGCAGAGGTAAAAGAGCGCGCCCGAGAGCAGCGATTATTGTCACTGAGCTTTGGATTATCGGCGCTGGTTGCAGCAGCCATTCCGCTGATCAACCTGCTGCTGTTACCTGCCAGCGTGATCGGTGGTAGCCTATTGTGGTGCCGAGAGTATGCTGATGTGCAGAATGATAATGGCGCAGCAGAGCGCTGCGCCAGCTGAGTTAATCGGCAGTGCTAGCAGGCTTTGGATCTGCGGCATCGCCACCTTCGGTGGGGCTGAGATCTGATTGCTCTGCCATGGCTTGCGGCTCTGCTACGGCTTGCGGCTCTGCTGACACATCGGCTGCGACCGCCTTCCTAATATCTTTCGGCGCCTCGAGTTGAATCTCTTGTTGTGCCTCTTGTTGCATTTGAGCCGGCGTATCCTTAACGGACTTATTGACAACCTCTTTTTTGGCCACGGGCGGTTTGCGAGCCGGGGCTGGTGCCTCAGTCAGCAATGATTCATCTGGCATAGTGCAGGATAATTTCATATCCAGCAGTTTCTCAATCGGCTCGAGTAAAAATGCATCATCTTCACAGGCAAAGCTTATCGAGATACCAGTCTGCCCTGCGCGACCCGTGCGACCGATACGATGCACATAATCTTCGGGCTCCTCTGGCAGCGTAAAGTTGACCACATGGCTGACGCCATTAACGTGAATACCGCGCCCTGCAACATCAGTGGCAACCATTACTTTTATGCCGCCATTCTTGAACGCTTCGAGTGTTTTCATGCGCCGATTTTGCGGCACGTCACCGGCTATTAATCCAACCTTGAAACCCTGTTTCTTTAAACGCTCATACAGCGTTCGACAGATATCACGACGGTTAGCAAACACCATCACGCTATCAACATCTTCACTGCGGAGAATATTTTGCAGCAGGGCAAATTTTTCACTGGCAGTGGTAATAAATATCTTCTGCTCTACCGTGTCAGTAGCGACGCGCTCGGGCTCCATCTCAAGCTTGACCGGCTTATCAGTCCACTGCTCAGATAGGCGCATCACATCATCGGTAAAGGTTGCTGAAAACAACAGTGTTTGACGATCTTCCTTGGGCGGCGTTGAGCGCACCAAGCGCCGCACTTGCGGGATAAAACCCATGTCCAGCATACGGTCTGCTTCATCGATAACCAGCACTTCCACCTGGTCGAGGTGAACATCTTTATTGCTGGCAAAATCCAACAGCCGTCCTGGCGTCCCGACCAGAATGTCACAGTGGGAGCGGTTGATTTTTTGCAGCTGTTTAGCATAGTCCATGCCACCGACTAAGGTGTGCACTTTGAGGTCTGTATGCTGCACCAACTGTTCCGCATCTTCACCAATCTGAATCGCCAACTCACGAGTTGGTGCCAAAATTAGCGCTCGTGCTTCACCAATATATCGTTCATCTTCAACCGGATACTTGAGTAGATCGCTGATAATACTAATTAAAAAAGCGGCGGTCTTACCTGTACCAGTCTGCGCCTTGCCGACCATATCGTGGCCGCGTAATGTATGCGGAAGCGATGCGCCCTGAATAGGTGTGCAGTATTCAAAACCGGCACTCTGAACACCACGCAGCAGCGGAAGTGGCAGATCGAAATCATGAAAGCGGGCCTTGCCCTCTTGCACTTCGACGACAAATTGATCGGCACTCCATGCCTTGCTGCTATTACGACCACGGCCGCGACCACGGCGCTTAGGGCCCCGAGCAGAAGAATTATTTTTTTCGTTATCAGATGATGGAGTCGATGTAGGGATATTTTCAGTCAAGGTTTGGCACGCATGTTGGACAGTGATTTAACACCAGATTAAATACATACGACGTTTATGAAATGGTTCTTAAACGTCGTGTGTACATATTTTCGCGCCGAGTGTAGCAGAATTGTCGGCTAGCCGTTGGGTTTAATAACCCAACGGCTAGCCGACAGCCAAGAGAGTTATCGCGGAATACCCTGCAGTCGCCTCGACAGCCAGTAATCGAGGCTAAACCAACGGCCAGCGCCGGTAAAGAGAAGCACCAAAAGCATAATGAAATACGTCGCGGCAAATTCAATTCCATTATTGAGAATCACGAAAGACCCCCTCTCGGTCAGCCAACTATAGTTGCCATGCTGCTTCAGCAGCGATCGTGCCGCCTCTAACCGCTCGCCGACACCCACACTATTTTCAAGGCTTCGCTCGGCAGCCGGTATACCTAACATGGCGACGACTTTCGCCGTACTGGTATCCGGATCTCCTGGTGCGATGGCAAACCAACCATTGTTCCAGTGGGCGGTACCAGCGGCCACTAGCATGGTAAACATCAATGGAATTGTCACCAATCTGGTGGCAACACCTAGCAGCAAGGCTAAGCCGCCAATCAATTCAGCGCTAGCGGCAAGCAGCACCATTAAACCGGGTAGCGGCAGGCCCAGCCCCCAATCGGGGTTGCCAAACCAGGCAACCATATCGTCCCAGTTAGCAAATTTATGTAAGCCCACACCAATAAACACTGGCGCCAGATAGAGGCGCAAAGCCAAGGGCCCAAGCCAGTCAATATAGCTGAGTTTTGAGAGTAATAGGTTGTATAGGGAAACCAAGCGCTGCATGTTAATCACTCCTTTGATTGTTTTAGGATTTATTCCTGCGGCGGATTAGATCGCCGGTCGGCGAAAAAATTCCAAGCCTCAAAAACAAACATATATTCCGCAAATACGCTGCGTTTTTACTCGCTTTGCGATGGTCATTCAACGAGAATAAACGATTAAAGCCATTTGTGCCCAAAATGCTGTCCAACCATATCAAACACTCCGCATTTATAAAAAATGCAACGTTACTCTGGTCCCTCGCCGGCCCCCTAATTTTAGGGCAAGTGGCGGTGGTTGGCATGACCGTGACCGATATTTATATGGCCGGTCAGGTAGGCGCAGACTCCCTCGCCGCGGTGCAGTTGGGCGGAAGCATCTGGTCGATTATCAATCTCATTGTAATAGGCATAATGATCGGCAACAGTCCGATTATCGGCAACCACTGGGGTGCGGGCAACCGGCATTTGGTGCGCTTCCAGTTTCAGCAGGCACTCTGGCTAGCAGTGCCAGTGGGTCTTATCGTTAACTGCGCCATACTCTTTGGCATCTATATACTCGGCCGTTTGGATATACCTTACGAAGTCTATGATATCGGTCGCCGCTATCTAATGCCTTTTCTGATCACCGGTCTAATGTTCCCGGCATTTTTTGCTTTTCGCAGCACCTTCGAAGGTATGGGCGATATCCGCCCGGTTATGGTGTTTAACGGCGCCGCTTTCTTCCTCAATATTGCTCTCGACTATGCCCTGGTGTTCGGCAAGTTTGGCCTTCCGGCCATGGGTGCCGAAGGCGCTGCCTGGGCCACCGCGATTGTGATGACCTTTCTGCTGATCTGCATGGCGATCTACGCTCAGCGCTCACACACCATGCGCGCGTTAAAACTCTACAGTGAGTTTGCCCGCGCCAATGTCGCAGCAATTGTTAATATCTTGCGACTGGGAGTGCCTATCGCCTTAAATATTGCTGCCGAAATAAGCTTTTTCGCGATTATCCCGCTACTGATCGCCCATCTCGGATCCGATGTTGTCGGCGCTCATGCTATCGCCATCAATATTGATTCACTGGCATTTATGATTCCTCTAGGCATGGCTCAGGCACTGACTATTAAGGTCTCGCATGCGGAGGGAGCCGGCGATCCAAGACTGGCACGGCGCTTTTGCCTGGTGGGCTTCAAACTGGTGTTTATGCTGGGGCTAATAATGGCGGCAGTCAAAATCAGCTTGCGCAGCGATTTTGCCAGCTGGTTTAGCCCAGATCCCAATGTGCAGATGATTGCGACCAACCTGTTCTTTTTCGCTGCCGCGTTGGGCTCGGTGGACTGTTTGCAAATGGCCGCCAGCGGCGCACTGCGCGGCTATAAAGATGTGCGCATGCCACTGCTGATTCAGGTCGTGGCTTTTTGGGGTATCGCCTTCCCTATCGCCTACTCACTGGCGCTGACCGATTTCTGGGGAGAGCCACTGGGCGTCTATGGGTTTTGGATAGGCACCATAATCGGCGCATCCTGCGCCGGAATCGGCTTGATCAGTCGTTGGAATATCGTCTCGCGGCGCAGAATTCAGGCGTTGGCGACTCTATAGCGACCGAGAGTCAAACGCTCGAGACCATTCAGATCGCGGTGCGTCTCAGTCAAGCTAAACCCGGCCTCAACAAACAGCTCACGTACTGCCGCGCCCTGTTCGAAACCATGTTCAACCAAGAGCCAGCCGCCATCGCTTAGATAAGCCACGCTCTGCGCGCACAGCAGCCGCAAATCGTCTAACCCGTCACTACCAGAGACCAGGGCTGAGGCGGGCTCAAAACGCACATCACCCTGACTAAGATGGGGGTCGCTGGCTTCAATATAGGGCGGATTGCTAACAATGATATCAAAGCGCTGTTGGGGAATGGCTGCAAACCAATTGCTGGCAAAGATAGTCACGTTATCCAACTGGTGTTGCTGACGGTTGCGCTCAGCCAGAGCCACCGCGTCTGATTCGACGTCGACGGCACAGATCTGCCACTGACTGCGCTCAGTGGCCAGAGCCAGTGCAATAGCGCCGGTGCCTGTCCCTAGATCGAGGACGCTAGCCTGCTCGGGAACCGACAAACCGAGCGCAACCTCCACTAGCAACTCTGTTTCCGGACGCGGGATAAGTGTTGCTGCGGAGACGGTTAAATCGAGACTCCAAAATCCTTGAGTGCCAATTAGATAGGCAACTGGCTCACCCTCAACTCGTCGCTGCACCAGCGCTTCATACTGCTCAAGCTGCGCACTGTTAACGGGTCGATCGGGCCAGGTTTTTAAGAAACTCCGCGTCACCCCCAACACGTGACAGAGCAACAATTCGCTATCCAGTTGCGACGACTCGCTGCGATAATTGGCCTTAACCGCAGATTGCAGTAACTGACTAATAATCATCCGTCGGACAAACTGGCCAGCTGCTCCGCCTGGAACTCACTGACCAGAGGCTGAATCACTTCATCGAGGGAACCCTCCATCACCTCGCCAAGTTTGTACAGTGTCAGATTAATGCGATGATCCGTGACCCGTCCTTGGGGAAAGTTGTAGGTCCGGATACGCTCTGAGCGATCGCCGCTACCAACCAGATTTTTGCGCTGATCGGACTGTTCCTTGGCGGCGGCTTCATCTTGGGCAGCATTTAATCGAGCCTGGAGAACAGACATCGCTTTGGCGCGATTTTTATGCTGCGAGCGCTCGTCCTGACATTCAACGACGAGACCGGTGGGCAAGTGAGTGAGGCGAATGGCTGAGTCGGTTTTGTTGACGTGCTGACCACCTGAACCCGAGGCGCGGAAGGTATCCACTCTCAGATCGCCTTTGTTGATCTCAATAGCGTCCTGCTCATCTGCTTCCGCCATCACCGCCACGGTGCAAGCTGAGGTGTGGATTCGACCTTGTGATTCGGTATCGGGAACACGCTGCACGCGATGGGCACCAGACTCAAATTTGAGTTTAGAGTAGACCCCCTGACCGACAATGCGGACGATAATCTCTTTGTAACCGCCGTGGTCGCCGCTATTCTCGCTAATGACCTCAACCTTCCAGCGTTGCGTCTCAGCATAGCGACTGTACATACGAAACAGATCGCCAGCAAAAATGGCCGCTTCATCACCACCAGTTCCTGCGCGAATCTCGAGAAAGACGTTTCTCGAATCCTTGGCATCTTTGGGCAGCAGTAGCTTTTGAAGCTCCAGCTCAAACTGATCGCGCTGAGATTCGCCGCTGCGCACTTCCTCTTCCGCCATGTCGCGCATATCGGGGTCGGCGTCCTTGAGCAGCAGCTTAGCCTCTTCAATATTGTCAACGACCGCCTGATAGCCGCGATAGGTTTTAACCAGTGATTCAAGTTCGGCATACTCTTTTGACAGCTCGCGAAAACGATTTTGGTCGCTGATAATGTCGCCATCACTGAGGAGCGCGCCAACCTCTTCATAGCGTTCAGAGAGATGATCTAACTTCGAGAGAATTGATGCTTTCATAAATATCCATGTTTGGTTTATTCGCTGATTCAGCGCGGTAAAAGTTGAATTTTTGAGGATCTAACAGGTTTGTGGTTTGAGCGGCGCTAACGTTTTTTGTCCAAACCAAACAGATCGTTGGTGGCATCAATAGTATCATCGCGCCCCTCTTCACCGGCCTGCTTGAGACGGGTGGTCGGTTTGTGCATCAACTTGTTGGTCAGGTTGCGTGCCAGCGTGGCGATAACTGATTCGGAGTCCTGACCTCGTTGCAATGCCTGCATGGCCTTACCAACCTCTTCATCGCGGATTTTTTCAACGCTGTTACGGAAAGCTCGAATGGTATCGACAGCCGCCAGTGAACGCTGCTGGCGTGACCAGCCGTCCGCCTCCTGATCAATAATACCCTGCGCCAAATCGGCGGCGCTCTGCCGAGCGCGAACATTGTCCTGAATCACTTCCTGTAAATCATCCACGGTATACAGATAAACGTCATCGAGCATTTCGACTTCCGGTTCAATGTCGCGAGGCACGGCAATATCAACCATAAAGATCGGCTTGCGCTTACGCTTTTTCAGTGCCGATTCCACAGCCCCTTTACCGAGAACTGGCAGTTGGCTGGCGGTGGATGAAATAACAATGTCCGCCTGCGGTAGATGATCGTGAATATCCGACAAGAGAATAGCTTCGGCGGAAAAATCAGCAGCCAACTCTTGGGCGCGACTGAGCGTTCGATTGGCAACCGTAATCGAGCCAATCTGCTTATCATGCAAATGTCGCGCAACCAGCTCAATGGTCTCACCTGCGCCAATCAATAATGCGTGAGCCTGTTTTAGATCGGCAAAAATCTGCTCGGCAAGACTCACTGAGGCGTAGGCAACAGAGACTGGATTTTGACCAATGGCCGTCTCCGAGCGGACGCGCTTGGCGGCGGCAAACGCGCACTGAAAGGCCTGATTAAGATAGCTTGAGACCGTCCCAGCCTCACGGCCAACGGCGTAGGCCGACTTGATCTGGCCAAAAATTTGCGGCTCACCCAGCACCAGCGAGTCCAGCCCGCTGGCAACGCACATAATATGGCGCACGGCCTGCTGGTCACGGTAACAATAGTAGCAATCGCGCAACTGCTCAACGGTCAGACCTTTGTGCTCAGCCAGCCAACTGAGTAACTGCTCGTCACTGACCTCACCGTGGAAATAGATTTCAGTGCGATTACAGGTAGACAGCAGAGCAATTTCACCACCACCAAGCTGATTGAGCGCCTGTTGCAGAGACTCGACAACCATTTCGGGGGCAAAGGCAACGCGACCGCGAAGATCCACGGAAGCCGTTGTATGATTGATACCAAATGCCAGAATACCCATTGTGACTATGCTATTCGTCTCTCTGCTGCTTGCTAAATTATGCGTCTATACTCAGAATCAAGGGTCTTTAGTTTTCGACGAACTGACTGGCGAGAGATTTTACACCAGTCTGGCCAGCATAATCAGAAATACCCGAAAAAAAGGATATTGTTGGATTGCGCCCTAATCTTTTAGCTAAATGATGGTCATAACCCACGTATTTCCCGAAAAAGAATATGATGAAACTAGCCAAGCTTATCTGCATAGTTCCCTCTGCTATTAGCCTATCTCTGCTGCTAACAGCTTGTGTCTCTGCACCCAATATGGAACAGCAGTCTCAGCCTGCTGCGGTAACCAATGGTGCAACTGAATCAGCACAGAGCGTTGCCCTGACGAGCAGGCCCTTCCCCGAAGACGCTCTCTACCAGCTGTTGGTCGCTGATGTTGCGCTGACCCGCGGCCAGTTTAAGACTGCCTTGGAAAACTATCTGAGTCAGGCGCGTCTGACCCGCGATGTCGGCATTATTCAATTGACTAACAGTATCGCTTCCCACCAGCGTGATGCTGGCGCCATCTTGGAGACAGCCGAGCTGTGGCTAGACGTACAGCCAAATCAGCCGCTGGCTCACCATGCTGCTCTGCAAGCCTATGCGCTACATAACAGACCCTTTGACGCGCTGCAGCAAGGTTATTGGCTGTATCGCAACGAGAATGATATTGAGGCCTTTCTGGCGGTCACCGCAATCAGCGAAGGCCGCAAGAAAACGCTTATTCCAGAGCTTATAGAAGCCTATCGAGCACTACCCCTAAGTGCAGAAAAACAACCTTTAGCCGAACTGGCCGCGGCAATTTTGTACCGCGAGAGCGGCGATCTCGACAGCGCGGCGCAGACAGCAAGAGATTTTTTAACGCTGGTGCCAGACAATGAGCGTGGCCTACTGCTGTTGGCTCAAGTGCTACATCAGCAGGATAATATTGATGCCGCCGCGGACCTGCTTGCAGATGCGCTGCGGCGCGTCCCCGAGAAGCGTAATGTGCGACTCCAGTATGCGCGCTTTTTAACCCTTATCGATCGACCTCAGGCGATTGTTCAGTTTGAGCTGTTGCGCAAAGACAATGCCAATGATCAGCAAATAAACTTTCTGCTCGCGCTGCTCTACCTCAACCAAGGCGATGAAAATCTGGCGCTGACACTCTTCCAGCAAGCGACCAATGATCCAGGTATGGCTGCAGATGCGCATTTTCATCTCGCAACCATCGCTGAGCGCCATAGCAATTTTGCCACTGCACTACAGCACTACCAGCAGGTCAGGTTTGGTCGCAATTACCTCTCTGCCGCATCGCGCGCAGCAAGTTTGTTGGTCTATCAATTCAATATTGATGCGGCACAGCGTTATCTGCAACGATTACGCAAAGAGCAGCCCGGCCAGTCTGCCGCGTTAATTCAAGTGGAGTCGAACTTATTGGTCAGCAACAACCAGAATGAACAGGCGCTCAATATTCTCAGTAGTGCCTTGCAGACGCATCCCAATGACGCGCAATTGCTCTATGCGCGTTCGATGGTGGCGGAGCTTGAAAACAACTTTGCTCTCGCCGAGCAGGATCTGCGTGCCCTTCTGGCACTGGACGAAAACAACTCAACAGCCCTTAATGCGCTCGGCTATACCATGATTCTGCATACCGATCGCCTTGAGGAAGCCTACACATTAATCAAGCGTGCCTATCTACTGAACCCGGGAGATCCTGCCATTATCGACAGTATGGGCTGGGTGCTATTTGTCATGGGAGAGGCCGAACAGGCGCTGCCCCATCTGGAGAAGGCCATGACTATTATGCCCGACCCGGAAGTTGCCGCTCACCTCGGCGAGGTGCAGTGGGTTCTCGGCGACCGGCAAGCGGCTCTGCAAACCTGGAATCAAGGTCTCACTCAAACACCTGGCCATCGAACCATTAAGAGCACCATGCAACGCCTCGGCGCGGACCCGCGCACTGAACACCAAGAATTTAATACAGAGCAAAGTCAGTGATCAGAGCAAGCTTATTGCTAGCAATCATCACTCTGGGCGCCTGCACCTTGCAGCCGCAGCCACTGCCCTCAGGCAGTTGGCAAGCCTACCAATCTCGAGTATCGCAACTCAACGACTGGACTCTCGCCGGCAAGCTGGGCTTCCGCGCACCAGACAACGGTGGCAGTGCAACGCTGAACTGGATGCAGCGACAAAACAACTATCGACTGCGACTCTCTGGCCCCTTTGGTGCCGGCAGTGCGCAGATTGATGGCAATAGTCAATTAGCCGAAATGCGCTATGACGATAAGATTTACCGTCAGACACCTGAGCAACTGGCCGAGCAACTCACAGGAGTCCCTCTACCGGTCAGTGCACTCAGCTGGTGGGCGCGCGGTGTGCCGTCACCATCACAACCGCTGGCCACTGCACTAGCCACCAGCCCGGATGGTTATGCCAGTGGTTTTGACCAGGCCGGCTGGCAGCTTTCCTTCAGTCACTTTAAACAGACCGATGCCGGTCACTTGCCCGGCAAAATAACCGGCACCCACACATCTAGTGAGGGTAGGAGCTACTCGTTTAAGCTGCTAATATCGAGCTGGAGCTTTCTCGAAGAAGAATAACCTGACCATGATGTCATCGATCACCCTCTCGGCACCGCCGAAAATCAACCTGTTTTTGCATATCACAGGGCAGCGCCATGATGGCTACCACAATTTGCAGACTCTCTTTCAATTGTTAGATGGCGGTGATCAGCTGACATTTACCGTAACTGACAATCCAGCCATTAAATTATCTCCGCAGATTCAGGGCGTTGACGAAGCGGATAATTTAATCGTCCGCGCAGCCAAGATCCTGCAAGACAAAACCAACTGTTCTCAGGGCTGTTCGATTGTTCTCGACAAAAATTTACCCATGGGCGCTGGTCTCGGCGGTGGCAGTAGCAATGCAGCGACGACCCTGTTGGGGCTCAATGCACTCTGGCACTGTGGCTTGTCAATCTCAGAACTGGCAGAAATGGGTGCCAGACTGGGTGCAGATGTACCCGTATTTGTCGAGGGTTATAGCGCCTTCGCCGAAGGTATTGGTGATCGCCTGACTGCCTTCGATATTGCCGAATGCTGGTATTTAATTATTACGCCCGCTTGCAGCGTGCCAACAGCAGAAATTTTTTCACATCCTCAATTGACAAGGCACTCGCCACCCATCAAAATACGCGCCCTCTCAGAGGAGCAGTACAGGAACGACTGCCAGGCTATTGTCGAAAAACTCTACCCGCAGGTTAAAGAGGCGGTTGAGTGGCTTATGAACTATGGCAAGCCAATGATGACAGGGACTGGAGCTAGTGTGTTTTGCCGCTGTGCAAGTGAAGCTGAAGCCAACAAGGTTTTAGCCGAAGTGCCACAGCACTGGAGTGCATTTGTCGCGCGAGGCGTTAATCGCTCGCAAGTGCATCAGCAATTGAGAGAGTTTTTTACTGGGGCGTGGCCAAGTGGTTAAGGCATCGGGTTTTGATCCCGACACTCGGAGGTTCGAATCCTCCCGCCCCAGCCATATCTTATTATGAATACCAGGAAAAATGACGTGGCACGATTAATGGTCTTCTCCGGGAATGCAAACCTGGAACTAGCAAACGAAATCGCCCGCACATTGGGAATCCCACTGGGTAATGCAGGTGTCTCACTATTTTCCGACGGTGAAATCAATATCGAGATCCGCGAGAATGTCCGCGGCAATGATGTATTTGTCGTTCAGCCGACCTGCGCACCGACCAATCGTCATCTAATGGAACTGATATTCATGATCGACGCACTGCGTCGGGCCTCTGCAGGCCGTATTACCGCGGTTGTGCCCTACTTCGGTTACGCCCGCCAAGATCGTCGCGTGCGTTCAGTGCGCGTGCCAATTAGCGCCAAAGTTGTCGCCGACATGCTCTCTAATGCGGGCGTCGATCGAGTACTGACCGTCGACTTGCACGCAGAACAAATTCAGGGGTTCTTCAACTGTACGGTTGATAATGTCTACGGTGCGCCGGTATTGCTCGGCGATATCGAACGTCAAAACTACTCTAACCTGCAAGTGGTTTCACCCGATGTTGGCGGTGTGGTGCGTGCCCGAGCCGTAGCCAAGCAACTCGACTGTGATCTGGCCATTATTGATAAACGCCGCCCGTCTTCCAATCAGAGTGAAGTGATGAACCTGATCGGTGAAGTGGATGGTCGCACCTGTGTTTTAGTCGACGACATCGTGGATACCGCAGGCACTCTTTGTAAAGCCGCCGAAGCACTGAAGAAAAATGGCGCGACAAAGGTTGTCGCCTATGCCACTCATGCGGTGTTATCCGGCAGTGCAATCGATAATATTAAAAACTCGCAGTTAGACGAACTGGTTGTCACCAACAGTATTCCACTGCGCGATGATGCTAAAAAATGCGGCAAAATTCGCACCCTTTCACTGGGTAAGTTACTCGGCGAGTCCGTGCGTCGCATTAGCAATGAAGAATCTATCAGCGCAATGTTCGACTAACAGCTTGCGCTGTTGCAACTGCCTTATTTCGAGGCAATAAACTCCGTTTCAGGTCTGGTCGCGGTCTGTCTCGGCACAACTAGGAGACAATTATGTCTACTGATTTTACATTACACGCGAAGGGTCGTGAGGATACAGGGAAAGGTGCGAGCCGCCGCCTGCGTCGTCTGGCTGCAGAAATACCGGCAATTGTTTATGGTGGCAAGAAAGATCCAGCACAGATCAAGCTAAACCATAAAGACGTAGTAAAGGCGCTGGAAAACGAAGCGTTTTACTCACACATTATTGCCTTAGACGTAGATGGTTCATCTGAAGATGTGATTCTTAAAGACGTTCAGCGTCATCCAGCCAAGCCCGTTATCTTGCATATGGATTTCCTGCGCGTAAACAAGACTACTCAGCTGCAAACCAAAGCACCAATTCACTTTATCAACGAAGATATCTGTGCCGGCGTTAAAGTGGGTGGCGGTATTATTGCCCACACCATGACTGAACTGGACATTACCTGCCTGCCGCAAGATCTGCCTGAGTATATTGAAGTTGATATGTCGGCAGTCGAAGTTGGTCAAACATTGCATATCTCTGACCTTGTTTTACCTAAAGGTGTTGAGAGTGTTGCACTGAGCCATGGCGCTGACCACGATCTGCCAGTTGTTACTGTGAACAAGTCAAAAGCAGCTTCTGCTGACGACGAAGGCACAGAGGCTGCATCTAGCGAAGATGGAGCGGCAAGCGAAGAGTAATCTTCCTTAACTTGCCCGCCTGAGTAGGCCCTGACATTGGATACGCCCGTAGAATTAATCGTAGGGCTGGGAAACCCCGGCCAAAACTATGAACGGACGCGTCACAATGCCGGGGCCGACTTGGTTCTGGAGTTGGCAAAATCTCATCACGTCGAGCTGAAACACGAAGCGAAATTCTTTGGTGACACTGTCAAGATCACTATCGACAATCGCGATGTAAGACTGCTGATACCGACTACATTTATGAACCGCAGTGGTCAGTCGGTAGCGGCTCTGGCACGCTTTTACCAAGTGCCTGTAGAAGCGATTTTGGTGGTTCACGATGAGCTCGACCTGCCTCCCGGCGCGGCGCGTTATAAGAAAGGTGGCGGCCATGGCGGCCACAATGGCCTGCGGGATATTATTCAGAGCCTAGGTAACAACAAAGACTTTGCACGCCTGAGAATTGGCATTGGCCACCCGGGTAATGCGCGTCAGGTAGCCGACTATGTGTTGAAAAAAGCCTCGCCGTCAGACCAACAACTGATTTTAAATAGCATAGATGATGCACTGCGCACCCTGCCTCTGGCCCTTAATGGTCAGTGGGAGCGCGCCATGACTGCACTGCATACTGCGCAACTGTAACGCTAGACACTAGCACAAGGAATTTACCATGGGTTTTAACTGCGGAATTGTCGGCTTACCTAATGTGGGCAAATCAACCCTGTTTAACGCATTGACCAAAGCCGGTATCAGCGCGGAAAACTTCCCATTTTGCACCATTGAGCCGAATACGGGTGTTGTGCCGATTCCCGATCCTCGCCAGGATTTAATCTCCGAGATCGTTAAGCCTGAGCGCATCGTTCCCACCAGCATGGAATTTGTCGATATTGCCGGTCTGGTAGCCGGTGCCTCTAAAGGTGAAGGTCTGGGCAACCAGTTTCTCGCCACTATTCGCGAGACCGACGCGATAGCGCACGTGGTGCGTTGTTTCGATGATGAAAACGTGATTCATGTGGAAGGCACCATCAGTCCACCAGACGATATCGATGTCATTAATACTGAGCTGGCCCTCGCTGATCTAGAAAGTGTCGAGAAGGCAATACTGCGAGCAGCAAAAGCGGCCAAGGGCAAAGACCAAGATGCCGTTGCCTTGAAGGCAGTAGCAGAAAAGATTCTTCCCCACCTCAATGAAGCTAAGCCGCTGCGTTCGTTCGCACTGACTGACGAAGAGCTAACCGTACTCAAGCCACTGAGCCTGTTAACGTTGAAGCCGACTATGTATATCGCCAATGTCGATGAAGAGGGCTTTGAAAACAACCCTTACCTTGATGCAGTGATGGCAATAGCGGCAGCGGAAGGCTCGGTCGTGGTGCCAATCTGCAATAAGCTCGAAGCGGAAATTAGTGAACTCGAAGATGACGAAAAAGCCGAATTCCTCGAAGAGATGGGTATGCAGGAACCGGGGCTCAATCGGGTAATTCGCGCAGGCTACAACTTGCTGGGCCTGCAAACCTACTTTACCGCTGGCGTGAAAGAAGTTCGCGCCTGGACCATCCCGGTTGGCGCAACTGCGCCGCAGAGCGCCGGTAAAATCCACACCGATTTTGAGAAAGGGTTTATCCGCGCCGAAATTATCGGTTATGACGACTACATCGCCGGCAATGGCGAGCAGGGAGCAAAAGACGCCGGCAAGTGGCGCTTGGAAGGCAAGGACTATATCGTCAAGGATGGCGACGTTATCCACTTCCGCTTTAATGTCTAGCCCCTTATGAGCCTGGTTTCCGGGCGCTGGAAGCTGGGGCTTCTGCTGGCACTGACCACCGCCAGCCTGTGGGGTGTACTGCCAATCGCTCTGAAAGGAGTCATGGCAACTCTGGATCCAATTACCACCACATTTTTCCGCTTCGCTCTGGCGGCACTGCTGTTGACGCCCTACATCGTTTTGCGCAGTAGACGCTCGGGAAAAGCGGCTATGCTCAGTCGATCGCAATCACCACGGCTTCTCCTACAGCTGCTCGCTGCCGGACTGCTGTTAGTGGCAAATTATGCTCTGTATATCCTCGGCCTAGAAAGAACCACCGCCGAAGCGGCTCAGCTGATGATCCAAGCGGCTCCCATGCTGTTATTGCTCAGTGGCGTCTGGCTCTTTGGCGAACGTCTTTCAAGGCGTCAATGGCTGGGGGTGCTCGCATTCGTCTCGGGTCTTGGACTATTTTTTTACCCGCGTTTCTATGATGTGTTTATTGCCCAAAATGCCTATGGCATAGGTATTATGATGATTTTTTTGGCAGCAGTGTTCTGGGCCGGTTACGCCATACTGCAAAAATTTCTGCTGCAAGCATTGACCTCTCAAGAAACCATGCTGGTATTTTACTGGATAGGGACGCTGGCCTTCTTGCCCTTTTCCGACTTCTCCACCCTGCCCCAGCTCTCCGCCGTGCAATGGGCTCTGCTGATATTCTGTGGCCTCAATACCCTTATTGCCTATGGTAGCTTTGCCGAAGCAATGGTGCATATCGAGGCCTCGAAAGTGAGTGCGATTTTAGCGCTTACTCCACTGATTACCGTTAGCACAGTGCATTTAATCCCCATCGCAGGGCTCGTCGTAGAACCCGTAACGATGCTGACCCTGTTCGGCGCCATACTTGTTGTCGGTGGCTCCATGACCACAGCACTGAGTAAGGTCAACCCTAAATAACTTGCGGACATAGCCATGCTTAAAAAATTCGTTATCTCTATGAGCGCCATTGTCGTTATTGGACTCGGCATCATCGCCGTGAAGATTCCAGGGGGACTGACTGGCTCCTGGGTGATGATTAGCGCCGTAACCGGTCTCAATACAGCGCAGGCGTCGAGCGACATGGCAGCGTCGAACTTCGAACTCGCAGACGGCTTTAGCGTCAACCTGTTTGCCGGAGAGCTCGATGGCCCGCGCTTTATGCTGGTCAGCGAAAGTCAGGATATTATTGTCAGTTTCACTAAAATCGGTCAGATAGCGGTGCTAAGAGATCTCGACAGCGATGGAATTGCCGATTCCACAGAGGTATTAATCAGTGATCTTAACGATCCTCAGGGGTTAGCCTTTGACGGCGACTGGCTCTACTTCAGCGAGCGCGACAAAGTCAGCAAAGTCCGCTTTGATCATAAAACAGGGGCGCTTATTGGCACGCCTGAAACAGTGATCGCCGACCTCCCCTTTGGTCACCCGCACCGCTCGCACAATGCTAAAGCACTCGGCATTTCCCCTAATCGCAAGCTGCATATCAACGTCGGCTCACCATGCAATATCTGCGAACCGGAAGACCCGCGTTACTCGGCAATGTTGCGAGCCGAACTCGACGGCACGGATATGGTTATTTTTGCCAGCGGACTGCGCAATAGCATCGGCTTTGACTGGGCGCCCTGGTCTGGCGAACTATTCGCCACCGTCAATGCCAGAGATATGCTCGGCGATGACTTTCCACCGGACGAACTTAATTTAATTACCGAGGGTGGCTTTTATGGCTGGCCCTACTACCACGGCGATAATGTCCCCGACCCCGAATTTGGTGATCAGCGCCCCGATCTATTGGACTCAGCGATAACACCGGCATTTAAATTTAACCCGCACAATGCACCTCTCGGCATCCACTTCCTCAACCATACTGACACTCTGCCTGAACAGTTCAACAGATCCGCACTGGTCGCCCTGCATGGCTCCTGGAACCGCTCAAGCTTAGATGGATACAAAGTGATTGCCTTGCAATGGAACGACCAGGGAGAGATCCATAGTCGCGACTTTATGACTGGGTTCCTCAGCCCCCAAGGCGTTATCGGCCGGCCAGTGGATATTGCTGAAAACCGCAGTGGGGATCTCTATATCTCAGATGATTTAGCCGGCAGGATTTATCGGGTCAGCTATCAACGCAAATGAGTGACAGGACTAAAACAGAGCTAAAGCAGAACTTAAAAAGATTAAAGGCATGACCAGAATAGAGAGGCCCCATAAAAAGAACCTCTGACCGACATCTATCGCCACTGCCGCCTGTCTTTAAGATCAACACCTAGTATAAACACAGAGACTTCTGGACATCTCGGCTTAACCAATAGCAAACCATGTTGATCCAGACAGTTTTGACACACCCCGGTCAGAGGCTTTTCTCATTATGGGACAGTTTTCGATACAGTTAATGACACACCTAACACTATAGAAAATCGAGACCTAGATTTGACTAAAGTGTGACGAACCTCACATCAAAAAGCGCAACCGCTCCACCACCTGCTTTGGCGACAAAGGCTCACGCAAGCTATTGACAAATCCCGCATCTGTAGCCAAAATGCGCGCCCCTAGTTCAGGGTCTTTGTTGTTTTTCTATGGCTACGTAGCTCAGTTGGTTAGAGCACAGCATTCATAATGCTGGGGTCGGTGGTTCAAGTCCACCCGTAGCTACCATAAATCTTATTAAAATCAGCGCACTACATAAATCAATCTCCGCCCTCCTAGAGGATAAAAATCACTTACCTAGCTGGGCAACCGGTGAGCAACCTCAAAGGCTCAGGCTTATTCAAAACATTGATTTAAATAACCCACA